>NZ_JAGJBZ010000001.1:2710000-3010000 GCF_020010925.1 Streptomyces griseiscabiei
CTTCCCATGACCACCGTGACGTCCCCTCTCGCAGGACGCGCCATCGGACTGGCCGCCGTACCGGACCCCGTCTTCTCCGGAGCGATGGTCGGTCCCGGCACGGCGATCGACCCCGCGCGCGAGGCGGGAGAGGCTGTCGCCCCTGTCGACGGAGTCGTCGTCTCCCTGCACCCGCACGCGTTCGTCGTGGTCGACAGTGAGGGACACGGGGTGCTGGTCCACCTCGGCATCGACACCGTGCAGCTGAACGGTGAGGGCTTCGAGCTGCTCGTCAACAAGGGAGACACCGTGCAGCGGGGCCAGGCCGTCGTGCGCTGGGACCCTGCCGCCGTCGAGGCCGCGGGCAAGTCCCCGATCTGTCCCGTCGTGGCGTTGGAGGCCACGGCCGACTCCCTCTCCGAGCTTCGTGAGGACGGCGAAGTGAAGGCCGGCGACACGCTCTTCGGATGGCAGTGACGTCGGGGCCGTAGTGCCCCCCAGTTCCACAACCACCGCGGCGGCGGGACCCGCCGCACTATCGGAGACAGGTGAGATGGAGACAACGCTGCGAGGCGTCGGTGTGAGCCACGGTGTGGCGATCGGCGAGGTTCGGCATATGGGAACGGCGGTGCTGGAGCCGCCCGCCAAGCAGATCCCTGCGGAGGACGCGGAGCGCGAGCAGGGCCGCGCCCGTAAGGCGGTGGACGCGGTCGCCGCCGATCTGATCGCGCGCGGCAATCTGGCCGGGGGTGAGGCCCAGGCCGTGCTGGAGGCCCAGGCCCTGATGGCCCAGGACCCCGAGCTGATGGCGGATGTGGAGCGTCGTGTCGCCGTGGGGAGCACGGCGGAGCGGGCCGTCTACGACGCCTTCGCCGCGTACCGTGCGCTGCTGGCCGGAGCCGGTGAGTACCTCGCGGGTCGCGTGGCCGACCTCGACGATGTGCGGAATCGTATCGTCGCCCGTCTGCTCGGGGTTCCGATGCCGGGTGTGCCGGACAGCGACGAGCCGTACGTGCTCATCGCGCGTGATCTGGCGCCCGCCGACACCGCGCTGCTCGATCCGACGCTCGTGCTCGGTTTCGTCACCGAGGAGGGCGGGCCGACCAGTCACAGCGCGATTCTGGCGCGGGCGCTCGGGGTGCCGGCCGTGGTGGCGCTGCCGGGGGCCGGTGAACTGGCCGAGGGCACGGTGATCGCCGTGGACGGCAGCACCGGTGAGATCTTCGTGAACCCGAGTGCGGAGAAGAAGGCGGAGCTGGAGGCCGCGGCCGCTACGCGGAAGGCCGCGCTGGCCGCGTCGAGCGGGCCGGGTGCGACGTCCGACGGACACAAGGTTCCGCTGCTGGCCAACGTGGGCGGTCCCGCCGATGTGCCGGCGGCCGTGGAGGCCGGGGCCGAGGGTGTGGGGCTGTTCCGTACCGAGTTCCTGTTCCTCGACGACAGTAGGACGGCGCCGTCCGAGGAGAAGCAGGTCGAGGCGTACCGGCAGGTGCTGGAGGCCTTCCCCGAGGGGCGTGTCGTCGTGCGGGTGCTCGACGCCGGTGCCGACAAACCGCTGGAGTTCCTGACGCCGGCCGATGAGCCGAACCCGGCGCTCGGTGTGCGCGGGTTGCGGACGCTGCTCGACCACCCCGAGGTGCTGCGGACGCAGCTGACGGCTCTGGCGAAGGCCGCCGAAGGGCTGCCGGTCTACCTCGAGGTCATGGCGCCGATGGTCGCCGACCGCACGGACGCCAAGGCGTTCGCCGACGCCTGTCGTGAGGCGGGGCTGCGGGCCAAGTTCGGTGCCATGGTGGAGATCCCGTCGGCGGCGCTGCGGGCGCGGTCGATCCTGCAGGAGGTGGAGTTCCTGTCGCTGGGGACCAACGACCTCGCGCAGTACACGTTCGCGGCCGACCGGCAGGTGGGTGCGGTGTCGCGGCTGCAGGACCCGTGGCAGCCCGCGCTGCTCGACCTGGTCGCGCTGTCCGCGGAGGCGGCGAAGGCCGAGGGCAAGAGCTGCGGGGTGTGCGGCGAGGCCGCGTCCGACCCGCTGCTGGCCTGTGTGCTGACCGGTCTGGGTGTCACCTCCCTGTCCATGGGTGCGGCGTCGATCCCGTATGTGCGGGGGCAGTTGGCGAAGTACACGCTGGCGCAGTGCGAGCGGGCCGCGGCCGCGGCGCGTGCGGCGGACACGGCCGAGGAGGCGCGCGCCGCCGCGCAGGCGGTGCTGTCGGGCGAGTAGGTCACGACGGGCGGACGGTCTGTCGTCCGGTCGGTGCGAGGGGCGCTTCACCTGTGGGTGGGGCGCCCCTCGCCCTTTCAGTGGGTGTGTCCGTCCGTGGCCGGCCCTCCCCCGGGGAGGCCGTCCCCGAGGTCGGGCGGGGTGGTGTAGTCGACGCCGGACTCGGGGGAGACGAGGTCGCCGGATTCCACGTCGGTGCAGTAGGCGTCGAAGACCTCTCCGGCGGTGAGGGGTTCGAGGCCGTCGCCGCGCAGGCGCCAGCCGTAGACGCGGTCGGTGGAGTCGGGGGCGGTGGTGCGCATGACGAGTCCGCCGGGGCTGCGGGTGGCGATGCCGACGGCCAGGACGGTGGCGAGTTCCAGGGCTTCGGACTCGTCCAGGCGGGTGGCGCCTTCGTCGTCCTGGTCGGCGTGGAGGGCGGCGGCCAGGGCCTGGGGCCTGGACGAGACGCTGCAGACGAGGTGGCGCTCGCCGGGGCCCGCGGTGTCGAGGGCGCGCTTGAGCAGGTGCATGGCGCGGGAGAAGGCGGCGCGGCCGATGTCCTCGCCGCAGGAGGCGCACTCGCCGATCTGGGCGAGGAGGGTGGTGGCGTACTCCCAGGTGGCAAGGCGGACGGCTTCGTCGATCAGGTCGGGGACGAGTTCGGCGAGGGGCTGGCCCTCGTAGGGGACGGCGGCTCCGGTGGCCGCGAGTTCGGCGGTGAAGCGGGTGCGGCTGGCGGGGGTGTCGGGTTCGAGGCCGGTGTCGGCGCAGAACGCGGCGTACTCGTCGGGGTCGAAGAGGGCGACCGTGGTGTGGTTGCCCTGCGCGGCGAGGGTCCTGAGCAGGGCTTCCACTTGGTGGAGGTAGGTCGAGTGGTCGTCGAAGGTGAAGCTGCGGTAGCGCCGCATGGCGGTGAAGTCGTGCTCGTCGGCCAGCAGGCCGATGGTGCCGGCGATCTCGCGGCGCAGGACGCGTCGCATCGTCTGGTGGCGGGTGTGTGGCATGGCTTCCCCCTGTGCGAGCGGTCGATCAATGCTCACTCACAGTAATCGGCACCACTGACAACGCCCGCCGGCCGAGGTGTCAGGCGCGCTTGCGGGCCAGGTCCTCGTAGAAGCGCAGCAGGTCGAGGTTGTCGACGGAGCCGGGGTTGACGGCCTTTTCCAGGGGGGTGCCCTGGAGGAGCCGTTTGACGGGGACCTCGATGCGTTTGCCGGTGAGGGTGTGCGGGACTCCGGGGACCTCGATGACCTCGTCGGGGACGTGGCGTGGGGAGAGGTTCTCGCGGATGGTGCGCTTGATGCGGTCGAGGAGGGCCTCGTCGAGGCTTGCGCCGGGGGCGAGTTGGACGAAGAGGGGCATCCAGTAGCCGCCGTCGGGCTGTTCGATGCCGATGACGAGGGATTCCTTGATTTCCGGGAGGCGTTCGACGGCTTCGTAGATGTCGGCCGAGCCCATGCGGACGCCCTGGCGGTTGAGGGTGGAGTCGGAGCGGCCGTGGATGACGACGGAGCCGCGGGAGGTGAGGGTGATCCAGTCGCCGTGGCGCCAGACGCCGGGGTAGGTGTCGAAGTAGCTGTCGTGGTAGCGGGTGCCGTCGGGGTCGTTCCAGAAGTGGATCGGCATGGACGGCATGGGGTTGGTGACGACGAGTTCGCCGACCTCGTCGATGAGGGGCCGGCCGCTGGGGTCCCAGGACCGGAGGTCGGTGCCGAGGCTCGGGGCCTGGAGTTCGCCGATGTGGACGGGGAGGGTGGGGACGGCTCCGGCGAAGCAGGAGCAGACATCGGTGCCGCCGCTGACGGAGGCGATCCACAGGTCTTCGCGGACCTCGTCGTGGAGCCAGCGGAAGCCGTCGGGCGGGAGCGGGGAGCCGGTGGTGCCGACGCACTGGACGCGGGAGAGGTCGTAGTCGCGTCCCGGGTGGATGCCGGCCTTGCGGCAGGCCATGACGTAGGCGGCGGAGGTGCCGAAGAGGGTGGCGCCGGTGCGTTCGGCGACGCTCCACTGGGCGCCGGTGTCGGGGTGGCCGGGGCTGCCGTCGTACAGGACGACGGTGGTGCCGGTGAGGAGGCCGGAGACGAGGAAGTTCCACATCATCCAGCCGGTGGAGGTGTACCAGAAGAAGCGGTCCTCGGGGCCGAGGTCGCAGTGCAGGCCGAGCTGTTTGAGGTGTTCGACGAGGATGCCGCCCTGGGACTGGACGATGGCTTTGGGCAGGCCGGTGGTGCCGGAGGAGTAGAGCACCCACAACGGGTGGTCGAACGGGACCTGTTCGAAGACCGGCGGGACGTCCGCCGAGGTCAGGGCGGACCATTCCAGGGCTCCGTCGGGGGCCTCGGTGCCGAGGACGGGGATGTGGACGACGGCGCGCAGGGTGGGCAGTTCGCGGCGGAGTTCGGCGACGGTGTCGCGGCGGTCGTGTTCCTTGCCGCCGTAGCGGTAGCCGTCGACGGTGAACAGGACGACGGGTTCGACCTGTTGGAAGCGGTCGAGGACGCTGCGGGCGCCGAAGTCCGGGGCGCAGGAGGTCCAGACGCCGCCGACGGCCGCGGTGGCGAGGAGGGCGACGACGGCCTCGGGGATGTTCGGGAGATAGCCGCTGACGCGGTCCCCGGGGCGTACGCCGAGGGCGCGCAGTTCGGCGGCGAGGGAGCCGACCTGGCGGCGCAGTTCGGACCAGGTCACCGGGCGGGGTTCGTGGGTCTCGTCGACGTGGAGGAGGGCCGGTTCGTCGGCGCGGGCGTCGGCGGCGCGGAGGGCGTGTTCGGCGTAGTTGAGGGTGGCGCCGGGGAACCAGTCGGCGCCGGGCATGGCGCGGTCGCCGAGCACGCGCGCGTAGGGGGTGGAGAACCGTACGTCGAACCACTCGGTGACGGCTTTCCAGAACGTCTCGAGTTCGTCGACGGACCAGCGGTGCAGGGCCGGGTAGCCGCCGTCGGCGGGGGCTCCGTGGTGTTCGGCGGCCCAGGACTGGAACGCGGTGATCCGGGCCCGGGCGATGCGTTCCGTGTCGGGCTGCCAGAGCGGCGAGGGGTTCGCTGAGGTCATGGGGCGGCTCCCGGGACTGTGCGCGTCGTGTGCGTCGGTCGCGCACGGGCAGGGGTGTGCGCGTGACGCGGCTGTCACGGACGATGCCATGTGATCGACTTCCGCACCAGGGTGAGCCGCGGATGGAAGGCCGGATGAACATGTGCCATCACCACGGGTGAACGGTAGTTGAACGACTCACACGATTCGCCCGGTCGATGGCAGGCTGATCGGCATGGACGGTCGTGACCTGGTGCGTTCGGTGAAATTGCTCGGTTCGGCGGGGGCGGCTCAGGGGCTGCGCACCGTGCGGGCAGCATGGCGCAGGAGGCGTGCCGACGCCGTCGGGTTGCCGGCACGGGGCGCCGAGCGGGCCCGGGTGCCGGGGCCGGTGGCGGAGGTGGAGCCGGGTCCGGGCGGTGGGATCGTGCGGTTCGCCCGGTCGGAGCTGCGGGTGACGGTCGATGTGAACGGCGCGGTCTTCTGGGGCTGGGACGGTGCGGGGCCGGAGCCGTCGTACGCGCTCGCGGGGCGGTGTCCCGAGCCGGATCCGCGGGCCGTTCTGGAGCCGGACAAGGACGGCGGCTGGCGGGTCGTGGCCGAGCGGGTGACGGTCGTCGTGTCGCGGCACGGGGCCGTGGAGGTGTGTACGCCCGGTGGGGTGACGCTGCGGCGGGATCTGCCGCCCCGGTGGTGGGAGCCGGTCGGCGGGGGCCGGGCGCGGTGGGTGCAGCGCTCGGAGGTGGCGGCGGACGCGCGGTTCTTCGGTCTGGGCGGCCGGGCGGCCGGGCCCCGGCTGCGTGGCGGAACGTATCGGCTGTGGAACACCGACCCCGGACACACCTTCGCACCCGGTGACGATCCGCTGTACATCACGATGCCGGTGCAGCTGGTGGTGGCGGACGCGGCGACGCATCTGGTGTTCCACGACAGCACGTGGGACGGCACGGTGACGTTGTCCGAGGGCGAGGAGGGGGCCGGGTCGGGGCACGACCGGGCGGGTACGTCCGAGGTGCGGATGGACGGCGGGCCGCTGCGCTGCTGGGTGATCGTGGGCTCCCCCGCGCGCGTGCTGCACGCCTGGGCCGCTCTGACGGGCGCTCCGGCGCTGCCGCCGGCGTGGGCGCTCGGGCATCATCACGCGCGGTGGGGCTTCGGGAGCGAGCAGGAGGTGCGGCGGATCGTCGCGGGCTACCGGGAGCACGGTCTGCCGCTGGACGCGGTCCATCTGGACATCGACCACTACGACGGCCATCGGGTGTTCACGGTGGACGCGGAGAACTTCCCGAAGCTGCCGGTTCTCGCCGACGAGTTGCGGCGGGACGGGATCCGGCTGGTGTCGATCGTCGACGCGGCGGTCAAGGCGGAGCCGGGCGACGCGGTGTACGACGGCGGGACGGCCGAGGACGCGTTCGTGCGGGACGCCGCCGGTGAGGTCGCGGAGGGGCTGGTGTGGCCCGGGGAGTCGGTGTTCCCGGACTTCACGCGTGCGCGTACGCGTGCGTGGTGGGGCGGTCTCTACGAGGAGCGGCTGGCGCAGGGCTTCGCCGGGTTCTGGCACGACATGAACGAGCCGACGTCGTTCACGGCGTTCGGCGAGAACACGCTGCCCCGGTCGGTCCGGCACGATCTGGAGGGCCGGGGCGGCGACCATCGCGAGGCGCACAACGTGTACGCGCTGTGCATGGCCCGCGCGGGGTACGAGGGGCTGCGCGAGCTGGTGCCCGAGGAGCGGCCGTTCGTGTTCTCGCGCTCCGGGTGGGCCGGTATGCAGCGCTACGGGGGCACGTGGTCCGGGGACGTGGCGACGGGCTGGCCCGGGTTGCGTGCGTCGCTGTCGCTGGTGCTGGGGCTGGGGCTGTGCGGGGTGCCGTACTCGGGCCCTGACGTGGGCGGGTTCGACGGGAGCCCCTCGCCGGAGCTGTATCTGCGGTGGTTCCAGCTCGGCGCGTATCTGCCGCTGTTCCGTACGCACGCGAGCCTGCGGGCGGGGCGGCGGGAGCCGTGGGAGTTCGGGGAGGAGACCCTCGGGCACGCGCGCGTGGCGCTCGGGGAGCGGCGGCGGCTGCTGCCGTACTTCATGACGCTGGCTCATCTGGCGCGCCGTACGGGGGCGCCCTACGCACGTCCGCTCTGGTGGGGCGCGCCCGAGGACCGGGCGTTGCGGGACTGTGAGGACGCGTTCCTGCTGGGTGACTGTCTGCTGGTGGCGCCGGTGCTCGACGCGGGCGTGGACCGGCGTGCGGTGCAGTTGCCGCGGGGGCGGTGGTACGACACGGTGACCGGGCAGGCGTACGAGGGGCCGGGGCAGGTGGTGCTGGACGCGCCGCTGTCGCGGATCCCGGTACTCGCGCGCGCGGGTGCCGTGCTGCCGGTCCGGGGCGCCGACGGCGGCCTGGAGCTGGAGGTGTGGGCACCCGCGCACGGGCGGACGGGGGGCGGGCTCGTGGTGCCGGACGCGGGCGACGGCTGGGACGAGCCGGAGGTGGAGCGGTACACGGCGCGCCGGGAGGGGCCGCGGGTGGTGGTGGAGCGGGACGGGGACGAGGGTCCGGTCGAGCCTTCGTTTCCCGTGCGGGTACGCGGGCTCGACCGGGAATGAGCCGGGTCGGCTCAGCGGTGTTCTCGGCTCAGATGTAGCGGCCGTCGAAGAAGGCCTGGACGGCCAGGGTGTGCAGGGGGAAGGCGAGTTCGGCGGGTCTGCGCAGCAGGTGCCAGCCCTCCGTCTCGTCCGTGGGGACGGGCGACGGCAGCGTGGCGGCCGGGCGCTCCGGGAGGAGCCCGAACAGCAGCAGATGACCGTCGGGTGAGCTCATGGCGTCGGCGAGGCGCACATCGCGGTCGGCCGCGCAGATACCCGTCTCCTCCTTGAGTTCACGGACGACGGCGTGCCGCCAGTCCTCCCGGTGGTCGATGAAGCCGCCGGGCAGGGCGGTGCCCCCGCGCGCGGGGGCGATGGTCCGTGTGATCACGACGAGGGCTGTGCCCTTGGTGTCGTACACGGGCTGGAGGGCCACCGCGACGGGGAGCGGATTGCGGTAGGCCACTGAGTGGCAGGCCTCGCAGGTGCGGGGCCAGCCTGAAACGCCCTCTCCGTAGGGCGCTCCGCAGCTCGAACAGTGCGAGTCGCGTGCGGAGTTGGCGGGTGGGTGTTGATTCGCGGACACGCGGCGGACTGTATCCGATCATCTGGTGGTCGTCTTACCGGGGCGGCGCAATGCGCCACGCCGGAGAGTCCGCGGACAGGAGTGAGGGCCGGCCGGAACCACCCCCGTGGGCCCCGGCCGGCCCTCCCGATACTCCGACGCCGGGCGGGGCCCGTTGGTTCTCCGGGGGCCTGCCCAATTCGGGATGTCCGTGCCAGACTCCTGAAGAGTTTTCTGACGAGCCATCAGATCTGCTTGCCGGGGAGGGATTTTGTCGCGAAGTCGCACACCGGTGGTCGTCGGCTGGTTCACCGGGGAGGGCGAGGCGTTCCGGTTGCTCGGTACGCGCTGTTCGGCGTGCGCCTCGGTGTTCTTCCCGCGTGAGGACGTCCTGTGCCGCAATCCGGGCTGTCCTGGCGGTGAGCTGCGCGAGGTGCCCCTGTCGCGCCGGGGGCGGGTGTGGTCGTACACCGACGGCCGGTACCGGCCCCCGTCACCCTACGTGTCCGATCCGGAACTTCCCTGGGAGCCGTACGCGTTGATCGCTGTGGAACTGGCCGAAGAACGCCTCGTGGTGCTGGGGCAGGCGGTACCCGGGGTCACCGTCGCCGATCTGGCCGTGGGCATGGAGGTGGAGGTCGTCCCCGGTGTGCTGAACGAGGACGCGGAGACGACCTGGACGACCTGGCACTGGCGGCCGACGGGGGTGGGGGCGTGACGGGTGAGGTGGCGGTGCTGGGCGCGGGGATGCACCCGTGGGGCAAGTGGGGAAGGAGTTTCGTCGAGTACGGGACGGTGGCGGCGCGCGCGGCGCTGAGCGACGCGGGGGTCGACTGGCGGGACGTCGGATCGGTCGTCGGGGCGGACACGGTGCGTGGCGGCTATCCGGGCTACGTGGCGGGGGCGACCTTCGCGAAGGCGCTGGGCTGGCAGGGGGCCCGGGTCACGAGTGTGTACGCGGCCTGCGCGTCCGGCGCGCAGGCGGTCGGCACCGCGCGGGCCCAGATCCTCGCGGGTCTCGCGGACGTGGTGCTCGTCGTGGGCGCGGACTCGGCTCCGAAGGGCTTCTTCCGGCCCGCCGGCGGGGATCGGGCGGACGATCCGGACTGGCTGCGGTTCCGGGTGCTCGGGGCCACCAATCCGACGTACTTCGGGCTGTACGCGCGGCGGCGGATGGCGGTGCACGGCGACACACCGGAGGACTTCGCCCGGGTCAAGGTGAAGAACTCCGCGCTGGGGGCGCTCAACCCGTACGCGCGCTATCGCAGGCGGGTCACCGCGGAGGAGGTCGCCGCCTCCGCGGTGGTCGCCGATCCGCTGCGGCTGCTGGACATCTGCGCGACCTCCGACGGGGGTGCGGCGCTGGTGCTGTCCAGCATGGAGTTCGCGCGGCGGCACCAAGTGACGGAGCCGGTGCGGATACGGGCGGTGTCCACGGTGTCGCCCCGCTATCCCACCACCGTGCTGGATCTGCCGGACATCGCCACGGACTCCGCGGTCGCGGTGGCGCCGCCGGACGAGACGTTCCGGGCGTCGATCGCGCGGGCGGCGTACGAGGAGGCGGGCGTCGGGCCCGAGGATCTGTCGTGCGCCGAGGTGTACGACCTGTCCACGGCGCTGGAGTTGCAGTGGTACGAGGACCTGGGGCTGTGCGGCGAGGGCGGGGCCGCGAAGCTGCTGCGCGACGGCGCCACGGCGCTGGGCGGGCGCATACCGGTGAACGCCAGCGGCGGGCTGGCCTCCTTCGGCGAGGCGGTTCCGGCACAGGCGATCGCCCAGGTGTGCGAGTTGGTGTGGCAGTTGCGGGGGGAGGCGACCGGGCGGCAGGTCGAGGGGGCGCGGGTGGGTATCAGCGCCAATCAGGGGTTGTTCGGACATGGGTCGGCGGTGGTCGCCGTTCGGTGACGGGTGGTGGGGGCGGGGGGGCGCGCAGGGCGGGTCGTGGGCGCCTCCCGCTCGTGCGCGCCTCCCGCGCGGCTCCCACGGCCGAGGTGGGCGATGGCCGATCACACGGCGGCCGGGCCCCTTGGTGCGGCAGCGGCACGTCCCCTCTCGGCGGGTCAGCGGCCATGGCCGGGCCCGCGCCGGTGTGTGCGCCCCGTAGCCGCCTCCAACCGTTGCTGTCCCTGTTCTTGACGCCCCCTGGGTGCCGGTGAACACTTCCGGTGTCGGTCGGCATCGCCGGATTCGGGCGTCTTTGCGCACCGCGCCGCTCGGGCTTCCGGCCTGGGCAACGGGCCGTGTCCCGCGGGCGATCCGGCCACGACGGCACGCTCGTCACGGACGCCGGGCGGGGCGCGGGACCTCCCTGCCTTCGGCTGAAGCAGCCATGGGAACGCACCCTGCACGGAAGGTCCGGGGTCGATCACTCCGGGCCGGGCCAAGGAGCCGCCATGAGCAACGGAGACATATTCGTCGGTGAGGTCATCGGTACGGCGATCCTGATTCTCTTCGGCGCCGGTGTGTGCGCCGCCGTCACTCTCAGGTTCTCGAAGGCGAGGGCATCGGGCTGGATCGTCATCGCGTTCGGCTGGGGCTTCGCCGTGCTGGCGGGCGCCTACACCGCCGCTCCCCTGTCCGGCGGGCACCTCAACCCGGCGGTGACGATAGGGATCGCGGTCGACACGGAGATCTGGGACAAGGTCTGGGTGTATCTGCTCGGGCAGATGGTCGGCGCGATGCTCGGGGCGGTGCTCGCCTACCTCGTCTATCTCGCGCAGTTCCAGGCGAACGTCCGCGAGGAGGGCACCACCGAGGGCACCGCGGACGAACCGACGCCGACCCTCGGGATCTTCTCCACCATCCCGGAGATCCGGAACCCGGTCGCCAACCTGATCACGGAGATCGTCGCGACGATCGCCCTGGTCCTGCCGATCCTCGCCTTCGGCCGGAACGCGGGCATCGGCATCGGACAGATCCCCGGCGAGGAGGCCGGGATCTACGGCTCGGGCATCTCGGTCCTGCTGGTGTCCTTCCTGGTCGTCGGCATCGGTCTCTCCCTCGGCGGGCCCACCGGCTACGCCATCAACCCGGCCCGTGACCTCGGCCCGCGCATCGTGCACACCTTCCTGCCGATCCCGAACAAGGGCACCTCGGACTGGGGTTACGCCTGGATCCCGGTCGTCGGGCCCCTGGTGGGCGGTGCCCTCGCGGGTCTTCTCTACAACGCAGCCTTCTGATCCGACCCAGCGTTCCGACGCAACCGACGCAGGACGTGAGCGCACGTCACACGTGAGGGGATGTCATGCCGGACAACGCCCAGAAGTACGTCGCCGCCATCGATCAGGGCACCACTTCCAGCCGCTGCATCGTCTTCGACCACGGCGGTGCCATCGTCGCCGTCGACCAGCGTGAGCACCGTCAGATCTTCCCCAAGCCGGGATGGGTGGAGCACGACGCCACCGAGATCTGGTCGAAGGTGCAGGCGGTGGTCGCCGGGGCCATCGCGAAGGCGGGCCTGCGCGCGGATCAGATCAGCGCGCTCGGTATCACCAACCAGCGGGAGACCACGGTCCTGTGGGACCGCGCCACGGGCAAACCGGTGCACAACGCGATCGTCTGGCAGGACACCCGTACCTCGGCGCTCTGCAACGAACTCGGCGGCACGGACGGCCAGGATCGCTTCCGTGAGCAGACCGGGCTGCCGCTGGCCAGCTACTTCTCCGGCCCCAAGGCCGCCTGGCTGCTCGACAACGTGCCGGGGCTGAGGGCCCGTGCCGAGCGTGGTGAGATCGCGTTCGGCACCATCGACTCCTGGCTGATCTGGAACCTCACCGGCGGCACCGACGGCGGCCGGCATGTCACCGACGTCACCAACGCCGGGCGGACCATGCTGATGAACCTGGAGACGCTCCAGTGGGACGCCTCGATCCTCGCCGCGATGAACGTCCCGGAGGCGGTCCTCCCGGAGATCAGGTCCTCCGCCGAGGTGTACGGCACCGCCGTGGGCCCGCTGGCCGGCGTACCCGTCGCCTCCGCGCTCGGTGACCAGCAGGCGGCGGTGTTCGGCCAGGCCTGCTACGACGTGGGCACGGCGAAGAACACGTACGGCACCGGGAGCTTCCTGCTGCTCAACACCGGGAACCGGCCGGTGCCGTCGAAGAGCGGCCTGCTCACGACCATGGGGTACAAGATCGGCGACGAGGCGCCGGTGTACTGCCTGGAGGGGTCGATCGCGATCACGGGCGCCCTGGTGCAGTGGTTCCGTGACCAGCTCGGCATCATCCGTACCGCCGACGAGATCGAGCCCTTGGCGGCGAGCGTCGACGACAACGGCGGGGCGTACATCGTGCCCGCGTTCTCCGGGCTGTTCGCGCCCTACTGGCGGTCGGACGCGCGCGGGGTCGTCACCGGGCTGACGAGGTACGTCACGAAGGCCCATCTCGCGCGCGCGGTGCTGGAGGCGACGAGCTGGCAGACGCGGGAGGTCGTGGACGCCATGTTCCAGGACTCCGGGGTGCCCATCACGACCCTGAAGGTCGACGGGGGCATGACCAAGAACAATCTGCTGATGCAGCATCAGGCGGATGTCCTGGGCGTGCCGGTGATCCGGCCCCGGGTCTCGGAGACGACCTGCCTGGGCGCCGCGTACGCGGCCGGGCTGGCGACCGGGGTGTGGAACGACCTGGACGAGCTGAAGTCGCACTGGCGCAAGGACGTCGAGTGGACGCCGGGCATGGAGGCGTCCGTCCGCGACCGCGAGTACCACAACTGGCGCAAGGCGGTGGAGAAGAGCCTCGGCTGGCACGAGGACGACGCGAGCTGAGAGACGTGAGCTGAAAGAGGCGGGCCGAGAGACGCGAGCCGAGGGACATGGTCCACGCGCGCGTGCGTGGCGTTCTCTCCGGAACGGGGCCCACGCGCGCGTGGGCCCGGGAAGCCGCGGCCCGTACCCCTGTCGGCGGGGGTACGGGTCGCGCCTCAGGTGGCGGCGGGCTGGCGGTGGTCGGTGGCGTGGGCCATCGCGTGCCGGACGACGGAGACCAGGACGTCCTTGACCGAGTCCCGGCGGCGGGCGTCGCACAGCACGATCGGCACCTCGGGGTCGAGGTCGAGGGCCTGGCGGACGGTCTCGGCCGGGTACCGCGCGGCGTCGTCGAAGCAGTTGACGCCGATCACGAAGGGTATGGAGCGACGCTCGAAGTAGTCGACGGCGGCGAAGCAGTCCTCCAGCCGACGGGTGTCGACGAGCACCACCGCGCCGAGCGCGCCGGAGGCGAGTTCGTCCCAGAGGAACCAGAAGCGGTCCTGGCCGGGAGTGCCGAAGAGGTACAGGACCAGGTCCTCGCGGAGGGTGATACGCCCGAAGTCCATGGCGACGGTGGTGGTGGTCTTGTTCTCCACACCGCTGGTGTCGTCGACCGGGCGGCCGGCCTCGGTGAGCACCTCCTCGGTGCGCAGTGGCTTGATCTCGCTGACCGCGGCGACGCAGGTCGTCTTGCCCACACCGAAGCCGCCGGCCACGAGGATCTTGAGCGTGACGGGCTCGACCGGAGGTGTGCCGCGCTCAGAGCGCCCGAGGATCATCGGTCTTTCTCCTGCTGGATGGTTGTCTGTCACGAATCCGCCCCGCTCCGCTTCCGTGCTGGTCAGAGCGCCCGGAGACCGTTGATCACATCACGCAGGATGCTCTCGTCGACCAGTTCGGCGGGCGGGACGGGGCGGGTCACGTGGACGAGTTCCTCGTCCACGAGGTCTCCGACGAGGACGCGGACGACTCCGACGGGCAGGTCCAGCTCGGCGGCCAGTTCGGCCACCGACTGGGGGGTGTCACGGCAGAGTTCGACGATACGGACGTGCTCAGGGGAGAGGGAGTGGTCCTCCTCCGGGTCGTCGACGTGCGGTTCCGTGACGACCACGGCGATCAGGTCGAGGCGGTGCTGGATCGCGTGGTTGGTCCGGCCGCGTGTCATCGCGTACGGACGCACCACTGGCCCGGCCTCGTCGTCGAACCAGTGGCTTCTTCCCTGACCGTCTCGGCTCATGCCGTTCCACTACCCGCCGCGGGGGCCGTCGGCGCGCGGGGCGGAGCCCAGATGTACGCCGACCCGCTTGACGAGCAGGGTCATCTCGTAGGCGACCTGGCCGATGTCCGCCTCGGCGTCGGCGAGGACGGCGAGGCAGCTGCCGTCACCGGCGGCCGTGACGAAGAGGAAGGCCTCGTCGAGTTCGACGACGGTCTGCCGGACGCTGCCCGCCTCGAAGTGGCGGCCGACGCCCTTGGCGAGGCTGTGGAAACCGGAGGAGACGGCGGCCAGGTGCTCGCTGTCCTCTCTGGTGAGGTCCTCGGAGACGCCCGTGGGCAGTCCGTCGCTGGAGAGCACGAGCGCCTTGCGGATGCTGGCGACGCGCTGCACCAGATCGTCCAGGAGCCAGTTGAGCTCCCCGGACGTGCCGGTCGCGGTGTGCCGTTCGGCCTTCGGTGCGGTCATCGACCGTCCCCCTTAGTCGTTCCTCGTGGTGCTGAGACGTCCTGGGCGTCGTCGCCCTCGGCGTTCTCGTCGCGGCCGCGCTGCCAACCCCGTTGGAGCGAGGCCATACGGCTGCGTACCTCGTCGGCGTCCCGTTCGGTCGGCTCCGGGCGCCGCTCGGGGCGGGACCTCTCGCGCTCGGCTCGCCGGTCGGGGCCGTCCTTCAACTGCGGTGCCAGACTGGCCTGTCGGACGCGACGGGGCAGCGGGCTCGTAGCTGATTCTGCCTGGTCGGTCGGCGTGTCCGCGCGCGGGGTCGGCTCACCCGCGCCGTACGGCGAGCTGGTCGGGGCCGTGCCCCCCGCAGGGGTCGTACGACGGCGCTGGGGAAGGGCAGGGCCCTCGTACCCACCGGGGGGCAGGGCGCCGGCACGGTGCGACCCGGGCAGGGCGCCGGGTGCGGTGCGGTCGGCCCCGGAGGCGCCCGGCGGCGGAGGGCGGTCGCCGCGCAGGGCGGTGAGCGGCCTGGTGTCCGAGATCTGGTCGGGGCCCGCGGTGCGGCTCTGCCGGGACTCGTCCTCCGTCTGCCTGGCCCTGGCTTCCACCGAACGGCCGTGCGAGCTGACGAGATGGGGGGTGCGGCGCTGCGGCAGCGGTACGGGGCCGAGCGTCGGGTCGGGGTCGGTGAGGGGGACCCGGTGCCCTTCGCCGTCGCGCACCGACTGCTGGTGCTCGTCGGCGACGCCGGTGAGGGAGCGTCGGGGCCCGAACAGCCCGCCGCGCTCGGCGTCCTCCTCGCCGAGGGCGCCCGGGTAGCCCAGGGGTTCCGGGTCGACCGGGGCCTCCAGCTCCACGGGGCCGTCCAGGATGGCGGCGGAGAGCCCCGGGAGGCGGACCGGGATCTCGGAGAGCGCGGCGTTGCGCTCGTCCTCCAGCTCGGCCTCCCGGGTGGGGTGGGCGCGGTCGAGACGGAAGCCGATGCCGTTGGTGTCCGGGACGTCGTCGGTGAGGAGGGCGTCCGGGATGAACAGCACGGCCGTGGTGCCGCCGTAGGGGGAGGGCTGGAGGGAGACGCGGACCTTCTGGCGCTGGGCGAGCCGGCTGACCACGAAGAGACCGAGCCGGTCGGTGTCGGAGAGCTCGAAGTCGGGGGTCTCGGCCAGCTTGAGGTTGGCGTCGAGGAGCGCCTCGGCGGACATCCCGAGGCCGCGGTCGTGGATCTCCAGGGTGAAGCCGTTGGCGACGCGCTCGCCGAGCACCTGTACGGCGGTGTGCGGGGGCGAGAACACCGTGGCGTTCTCCAGGAGTTCGGCCACCAGGTGGGTGAGGTCGGCGACCGCGGGGCCCGTCACGGCGACCCGGGGCAGCCGGCGGACCTCGATCCGCTCGTAGTCCTCGACCTCGGCGACGGCCGCGCGGACGACGTCCATCAGCTGGATGGGCTTGCGCCACTGCCGGGACGGGGCGGCGCCGGAGAGGATGACGAGGCCCTCGGCGTGGCGTCGCATACGGGTCGTCAGATGGTCCAGGCGGAACAGGTCGGCGAGTTCGTCGGTGTCCTCGGTCCGGCGTTCCATGGTGTCGAGGAGGGTGAGCTGCTTGTGCAGCAGGACCTGGCTGCGGCGGGCGAGGTTGACGAAGACCTCGGAGATGCCGCTGCGGAGTTCGGACTGCTTGACGGCGGCCTCGACGGCCGCGCGCTGCAGCGTGTTGAGAGCCTGGCTGACCTCGCCGATCTCGTTCTTGTCGTACTCCAGGCGCGGCACCTCGGTCTCCACGTCGACCTGTTCGCCGGCGGCGAGCCTGCGCATCACGCTGGGCAGCCGCACCCCGGCGGTGTCGTGGGCCTCCTGGCGGAGCCGGCGCAGGTCGCGGATGAGGACGCGGCCGATGCGGACGGACATGAAGAGCGAGACGAGCAGGGCGAAGAGACCGAGGACGCCGGCGACGGCGGCCTTCAGGATGACGGTGGTGGCCAGCGGGCTGACGCGGTCCTGATAGCGGTCGCCCGCCTCGACGCTGAGGTCGCGGAGGTCGGAGAGGACGGGCTCGACGGAGGTGTCCCAGGTCTTCGCGGTGACGCCGGTGGGCCTGCCCGGGTCGGAGGCGATGACGGCCTGTTCGACCGAGCGCAGGGGCGCGGAGCTCGCGTTCTTCCAGTAGCCCTCGAAGCGCTCGCGCTCGGCGTCGGGCAGCTGCGGCAGGCTGATCTCGTACAGCAGGGTGCGCTGGGCGACGAGGTCGGAGAAGTCGCGGATCTCGTCCTGGGTGATCCGGTCAGCGACGAGCACGGAGCTGAGCAGGGCGTCCTCGCGGGAGAGGAGTTCACGGGCACGGGCGACGTTGACCAGCGCGCGGCCCTGCTTGTCCATCTCCACGTTGTCGAGCGCGGGAAGGTTGGACAGCAGCGTGAAGCAGGGGTCGACGAGCTCGTTGTAGTGGCCGAGGGCCTGGGGGACGTTGACGGTGCCGCTCTCGACGGTGGTCCGCAGGGAGGGCAGGGTGTCGAGGGCGTCCAGGATGGTCGTCAGCCGCAGCGAGGTGGCCTCGCCGATCTCGTCCCGCAGGTCGGCGTCCCCGGCGTGCTCCCGGAACTCCTCGACGGCCTTGTCCGTGGCGGCCCGGCTGCGGTCGAGTGCCGTGACCGCCTCGGCGGACCGGGGGTCGGCGAGGTACACGAGGGTCTGGCGGCGCTCCTGCTGGAGTACCCGGATGGTGTCCTCGGTGGGGAAGCCGACTTCCTCGACGATGTCCGCGACCCTGAAGAGATCGCTCGCCTCACGGCCTGTCAGCACCGTGGCGAACGTCCAGACACCGGTCAGTGCCACGAGGGGCACGAGCAACAGCGCCACGATCTTCCGGCGGATCGATTTCCCGCGAAAGCGCATGGCCTCCCCCAGCTTGACCCCCGCCAGGCCCGGGGGCACACATGTGCGTCAACAAACGGCGTGAGCCTACTACCGACTCACACGTATCTCGAAGAGCAGGAGGGACGCACTCCGGACCCCGGGCGAACCGGACATGGGGAGTTGTCCGCCCTTTGGGGGAGATTGCCTCCCCCCGTCAGGCACTTGAGGCCATGGCATCTCGTCGGGAAAGTCCACCAGTTGGCCGGATTTTTTCGTTCCGCGGGAATCTTCCGGGCACGTCGATCGTCTTTCTGTACGGGAATTGGGGGCGGAATCGGCCACAGGTCCCGCAAGCCGCTCGCAGGCGGCGTGAACCGGAGGAAGTCGGGCACCAGTGGGGGGCCGGGTCTCGGGACCCGGTGACTGTTGGTCCACCGGCGGTGGGGAGTGACAAGTTGATGGGCACGGCGGAGCGGCGTGTGACGCCCGGCGACGGAGCGGTGACGCCCAAGAGGGCGGCGCGAAGCGCTCAGGAACCGGATCGCGGCCTCCTGACGGGGGAAAGCGTCGCGGTGGAAGAACGAAGGATCCTGCCGCGGAACGACGAGGAACGGGTGCATTACCGGCCGTTGTGGATCGAGGAGCCGGCGCGCAGGCGGCGGCTGCCCGACCCGGTGCGGACCGCGGCGGTGCGCGCGGTCCTCATCATCGCGGTGACACTGCTTCAGGCGATGGTGGCGTTCCTGTGCACCCTGGCGGGTTCGTGGCTGGCGTTCCCGATGGTGCTGAGCAGTGTGGCGAGCACCGTCGCGGCGACCTGGGGCGTGCTGGACGTCTGGGTGACCCGCCAGGTGTGGAAGCAGCGCAACGGCGTGGTCTCGGCCCCCAGCAGCACGGCGCGCTCGCTGCGTCGTGAGCGGCGGCGGGCCCGCCGCGAGGCACGGGCGGCGGAGCGCACGCAGGCGCGGATACGCAGGCGCGGTGGCGCCGGACAGCTGTCGCATCCGTAGAACACCCGGACGAACACCAGGGGTGGGTCCTCGTGACACAGGGCCCGCCCCCTCGGGGCGGCGTCGGCCGCCTCGCCTCCGGGTCGTCTCCGCTTTGGGCGTCCGGGCGTCTCAGTCCTGCCATCCGGACATGTCGCCCCGGTCGGGCGGACGTCTCTCTCCGGTCGGCCCTCGGACGAAGGGCCGCCGTGCTCTCGCGGGCGCGCGCGAAGGGTGGTGTGCTGGTCTCCACCGGCCACCACATCGGAGCCTTCGCGAGTGGCTGCCGCAGCAGGTGAGGTGCGGTTCCCTCGGATGTCCAGGCCTCTGACCAGGCGTGTCGACCGTCACATTTGACCCCCTCTTGGGCATAGAACGCGGTCGTCCGGTTAGGCGCTCAGCCGCGAGGGCGCCTGCCGTACGGCGCTGACCAGGAGGAACGAGAGACATGCCCGAACTTTTCATCGGCGGAGCATGGCGATCCGCGCTCGACGGCCGGACACGTGAGATCCGCTGCCCCGCCGACGGCAGCCTGGTCGCGGTCGTCGACGAGGCCGGCGGCAAGGACACCGTGGAGGCGATCACGGCCGCCCGCCGCGCCTTCGACGAGGGCCCCTGGCCCACCACCTCGCCCGCCGACCGCGGTGACCTGCTGCTCCGGGTGGCCGATCTCCTCGTACGCGACAAGGACGCGCTCGCCCGCGCCGAGTCCCTCGACACCGGCAAGCGGCTGGTGGAGAGCGAGTACGACATCGACGACATCGCGAACTGCTTCCGCTACTTCGGGCGGGCGGCCACGGCCGAGACGGGCCGGGTCGTCGACACCGGTCAGCCGGGCGTGGACAGCCGGGTCGTGTACGAGCCGGTCGGGGTGTGCGCGCTGATCACCCCGTGGAACTACCCCCTCCTCCAGACGGCCTGGAAGGTCGCCCCGGCGCTCGCGGCCGGCAACACCTTCGTGCTGAAGCCGAGCGAGCTGACCCCGCACACCGCGATCCACCTGATGCGTCTGCTGGAGGAGGCCGGGCTGCCGGAGGGCGTGGCCAATCTGGTGCTCGGCGCCGGGCCCGAGGCGGGCGCTCCGCTCTCCGACCACCCGGACGTGGACCTGGTCTCCTTCACCGGTGGCCTGCAGACCGGGCGACGGCTCATGGCCAACGCCGCCGCGAGCGTCAAGAAGGTCGCCCTGGAGCTCGGCGGCAAGAACCCGAACATCGTCTTCGCCGACGCCGACTTCGACACGGCCGTCGACATGGCGCTGACCGCGGTCTTCCTGCACTCGGGCCAGGTCTGCTCGGCGGGCGCCCGGCTGCTGGTGGAGGACTCCGTGCACGACCGCTTCGTCGACGAGGTCGTCCGCCGGGCCCGGGAGATCCGGCTCGGCGGCCCGTTCGACGAGAACGCCCGGACCGGCCCGCTGATCTCGGCCGCCCATCGCGCGAAGGTCGAGGAGTACGTGGCCCGGGGCATCGCCGAGGGCGCGGTACTGCGCTGCGGTGGCGAGCGGCCGGGCGGCGAGGCGTACGACCGGGGCTTCTACTACCTGCCGACGGTCCTGGACGAGTGCACGAGCGCGATGTCCGTGGTCCAGGACGAGTCCTTCGGGCCGGTGCTGACGGTGGAGCGGTTCAGCACCGAGGACGAGGCGGTACGGCTGGCCAACGACACGATCTACGGTCTGGCCGGTGCCGTGTGGACGACGGACGGGGCCAGGGCCCAGCGGGTCGCGGCCCGGCTACGGATCGGCACGGTGTGGATCAACGACTACCACCCCTATGTGCCACAGGCCGAGTGGGGCGGGGTCAAGCAGTCCGGCTTCGGCCGCGAACTGGGGCCCGCGGGGCTCGCCGAGTACCGCGAGGCGAAGCACATCTGGCGCAACACGGACCCCTCGCCGCAGGGTTGGTTCGCCTAGCTCCCGCCGACTCCCCGCAGCGCTCTTGTGACGCGGGCGTCCGAGGCGTAGTCCTGTCTCCCTCACCGTTCTCGGCACCTCGTCACGTACTTCGTCACGACAGCACGTCACGGCAGCACGTCACGGCGCCCGCATCCGGCACCCGCATCCGGCACCCGCAAGAGCCGCTCCCCCTCCTCCCCCAGGCCCACCAGGAGTCCGCTCATGACGACCATCGAGCAACCACCCACCGGCCCGAAGAACACCTCCGACGACACCGAACTCACCGAGTTCGGGTACAAGCCCGAGCTCAAGCGCACCCTGGGCAACTTCCACACCTTCGCCGCCGGGATCAGCTACATCTCGATCCTGACCGGTACCTTCCAGCTGTTCTACTTCGGTTTCGCCAGCGGCGGCCCCGCCTACTGGTGGTCCTGGCCGATGGTGTTCGTCGGCCAGTTCATGGTCGCGCTCTGTTTCGCCGAGCTGGCGGCCCGCTACCCGGTCGCGGGCTCGGTCTACAACTGGTCGAAGAAGATAGGCAATCCGCATCTGGGCTGGCTCGCCGGCTGGATGATGCTGATCGCCTCCATCGTGTCGATCGCGGCGGTCGCGCTGGCGTACCAGCTGACGCTGCCCCAGATCTCCGACGTGTTCCAGATCGTCGGGGACGGCACCGGCAAGTACGACGTGGCGACCAACGCGGTCGTCCTGGCCGCGGTGTTGATCCTGTTCACGACGGTGGTGAACGCCTTCGGCGTCAAGCTGATGGCCCGGATCAACACGGCGGGCGTGTTCATCGAGCTGATCGCCACCGTCGTCCTGATCGTGCTGTTCGCCGTCCACATCACCCGCGGTCCCCAGGTGGTCATGGACACGAACGGCACCGGCGACGCCTACGGCAACGGATACCTGGGCGCGTTCCTGGTGGCCTCGCTGGCGTCCGCGTACGTCATGTACGGCTTCGACACGGCCGCCTCGCTCGGTGAGGAGTCGCTGGACCCGACCCGGAACGCGCCGCGCGCGATCATCCGGGCGATCGTCGCCTCGTTCGTCCTCGGCGGGCTGATCCTGCTGCTGGCGCTGATGAGCGTCTCCAGCCTGAAGGGCGAGCAGTTGTCCACGGACGGACTGCAGTACGTCGTGCTCAATGTGCTCGGCCCGACGGCCGGCAAGGCGATGCTGTGGTGCGTGCTGATCGCGGTCACCGTCTGCGCCCTCGCCGTGCACACCGCCGCGGTCCGGCTGGCGTTCGCGATGGCCCGTGACAACAACCTGCCCGCCTCCTCGAAGCTGGCCAAGTGCCACCCGAAGTTCCAGACGCCGGTGCTGCCGACCGTGATCATCGGGGTGCTGGCCCTGTCGATCCTCGTGGTCAACATCCGCCAGCCGCAGATCTTCACCGTGGTGACCAGTATCGGCATCATCATGATCTACCTGGCCTATCTGGGCGTCACCGTGCCGATGCTGGTGGCACGGCTGCGCGGCAAGTGGCAGCCCGCGGGGGACGGCCGGTTCTCACTGGGCCGCTGGGGTCTGCCCGTGAACATCCTCGCCGTGCTCTGGGGCGGGGGCATGACCCTGAACCTGATCTGGCCGCGGGCCGCGGTCTACAACGCCGCCGCCCCCTTCCACTGGTATCTGCAGTGGGGCGCGGTCCTCTTCGTCGGGATCATCGCCGGCGGTGGCTTCGCCTACTACTGGTTCATCCAGCGGCACAAGACCGGGGTGCTCGCCGAGCACCGCGTGGCCGTCGAGGACGGGACCGTACCGCCCGCGCCGCCCGCCGCTCCCCTCACCTCCCCGGCGGCCGACTGAGAGCCGGCCCCCGGGCACCGACCCGGCACAGCAGCAGCTCGACAGCACCGCGGGTACAGCACCGCGGGTACAGCACAGCCAGTACAGCGCACAGGAGGTCAACTCCCCATGAATGCAGATGAGTTCGACTATGTCGTGGTCGGCGGCGGAACCGCGGGGAACGTGGTCGCGGCCAGACTCTCCGAGGACCCGTCGGTCACGGTCTGCGTCCTGGAGGCGGGCCCCAGCGACGTCGGCGACGACGACGTGCTGAAGCTGGAACGCTGGATGGGGCTGCTGGAGTCCGGCTACGACTGGGACTACCCGGTCGAACCGCAGGAGAGCGGCAACAGCTTCATGCGGCACGCACGGGCGAAGGTCCTCGGCGGCTGTTCGTCCCACAACTCCTGTATCGCCTTCTGGGCACCGGCGGAGGATCTCGACGACTGGGCGGCGGCGGGCTGCAAGGGCTGGTCCGCGGCCGACCTCTTCCCGCTCTACCGGCGCCTGGAGACCAACGACGCGCCCGGCGACCACCACGGCCGCACGGGTCCGGTGAAGCTGCGCACCATCAAGAGCGCGGACCCGTGCGGCGACGCCCTGCTGGAGGCCTGTGTCCAGGCGGGCATCCCGACGACGCCCTTCAACACGGGCACGACGGTGGTCCGGGGCGCCAACTGGTTCCAGATCAACTCCGACGAGAACAACATCCGGCAGTCCTCCTCGGTGGCGTACCTCCACCCGATCATGGGCCGGCGGCCCAACCTGGAGGTACGCACCGGGGTCCGCGCCAAGAAGCTGGTGCTGGAGGGGCGGCGCTGCGTCGGCGCCGAGTATCTGGACCCCGACCTCATCCACACCCGGACGGTGCGTGCCCGGCGCGAGGTGGTCGTCTCCTGCGGTGCCATCGACACCCCGAAGATCCTGATGCTCTCGGGCATCGGCCCCGCCGAACAGCTGCGCGAGGTGGGCGTGGACGTGGTCGTGGACTCGGCGGGCGTCGGGGAGAACCTCCAGGACCACCCCGAGGGCGTCGTCATGTGGGAGGCCGCCCAGCCGATGCCCACCGAGTCCAACCAGTGGTGGGAGGCGGGCATCTTCTACGACACCGAACCGGGCCTCGACCGGCCGGACCTGATGTTCCACTACGGGTCCGTCCCGTTCGACATGAACACCGCCCGGCACGGCTACCCGACCTCCGAGAACGCGTTCTGTCTGACGCCGAACGTCACCCGCGCGAAGTCCCGGGGCACCGTGCGGCTGCGCACCCGCGACTACCGGGACAAGCCGAAGGTCGACCCGCGCTACTTCACGCACGAGCACGATGTGCGCGTGATGACGTACGGTCTGCGGCTCGCCCGGCAGATCGCGGCGCAGCCCGCGCTGAGCGGCTGGGCCGGGGCCGAGCTGGCGCCCGGGCCGGACGTGCAGACCAACGAGGAGTTGCTCGACTACATCCGGAAGACCCACAACACCGTCTACCACCCCGCCTGCACGGTGAAGATGGGCGCCGACGACGATGCCTCGGCGCCGCTGGACGCGCGGCTGCGGGTGAAGGGGATCGAGGGGTTGCGGGTGGCGGACGGGTCCGTGATGCCGGATCTGGTGACCGTGAATCCGTGCATCACGACGATGATGATCGGCGAGAAGTGTGCGGATCTATTGAAGGCCGACGCCTAAGGGGTCGGGCGGCTTGTGGCGTGGGGCGACTGCGGGTCCGTTGTGGCTGGTCGCGCAGTTCCCCGCGCCCCTTCAGGGCGCGGGTGTGGTGGGCCTCTTGTACATCCTCGTCGCCGTGATCTCCGTGTGTACCGCCTCTCCCGCCCGGGGCTGCTGCGGCAGTCCCGGGCGGAGGTGTTCCTCCACGCTGATGTACTTGAGGCCCGCCCTCAGGTCGGCGTCGTTGCGCAGGCGGATGACGAGCGGGAACTCCGCCAGGGCCGTCGTGTCGAACAGGCCCGTGGTGTAGAGGAGTTGGACGCCCAGGGCGTGGGAGACCGCGCGCTGCAGCTCCAGCAGATAGGTCGCGTTGGCGCGGCCGATGGGGTTGTCGAGGAACAGGGTGCCGGCGTGGCGGTGCTTGTCCCTTCCCCGGTCGTTGCTGCGGAGCGCGGCCATCGTGCAGTACAGGGCGATGGCCGCGGTGAGCAGCTGGCCGCCGGAGAAGACGTCGCCCATCTGTCCGACCGGAACCCGCTCGGCCCTGAGCACCGCGTCCGGCTTGAGGATCTCCACGGCGACACCCTTGGGCTGGAGCGCGGCGCCGACGCCCCTGAGCAGCAGGGACATGCCGTCGCGGCGCATGTCGGAGTTCTTCTTCACCGCCGCGCGGGTCGCCTCGTCCACGACCTCGCCGAGCCGCTCGGTGAGGGTGGCCTGGTCGGGCTCCTCGAAGCGGATGCGCAGGAACTCCTGGCCGGACCACTCCCCGAGGCCCTCGGGGAGCCGGGAGAGCCGCTGGGCGGAGCGGAGGGTGGCCAGGGCGGATTCCACCAGGCCCCGCAGCCGGTCGACGATCGAGTCCCGGTTGCGCTCCAGCTGTGCCAGCTCGTCGGTGAGGACCCGGAGCCGGGGCGCGAAGGCGTCGGCCCACTTCTGGGCGTGCTCGGGCAGCGAGACCGCGGGCAGCTCGCGGATCTGCTGACGGGCGGGCGTGCGGACCTGCTCGTAGCGGGTGGAGTTGGCGTGCCGCACGAGGACGTCGCCGGCCTCGCGTACGGCGGCCTCGGCGGCGGAGAGGTCGGCGGCGCAGCCGCGCAGCGAGCGGCGGGTCTCGGCGGCGGCTCTGCGGGCCTCTTCGAGGTCACCGGGGTAGGGCTCGGGCGCTTCCGGCTCGTCGTCGGTGGAGTGGTCGCGCAGGAGGTCGCGGAGCAGGGCGGCGGTCTCGTCGAAGCCGCCGACCGCGTCCTCGGCGGCGCGGTGGGACGCCAGCAGCTCGGCGTGGGCCTCGCGGGACCGGGTCAACGCCTCTGCGCGGGAGGCGAGTTCGGTGGTGGCCGTGCGCAGCAGGGCCTGGGCGTGCTCGGCGTCGCGCGGCAGCAGCTCCTCGGGCAGCTCGGTGTGCGCCTCGCCGTCCTCGGGCGCGTGCCGCTCGGCCTCGCCGCGCAGCCGGCCCAGCTGCTCGCTCGCGGTGGACATCCGGGTTTCGAGGAGCTGGACGAGTTCCTCGGCGCGGGCCGCGGCGGCCTGCCGGGAGGGTCCGTCGGAGCCGTCGGGCGACTGCAGGAGCTGCTCGGCGCGGTTGCGGACCTTGTTGGTCAGCCGGTCCAGCTCGGCGATCGCGGCGCTCTCGTCGCTCTCGGCCCGCGCCTGCTCGGCCCGTAGATCGGCGCCGACGCCGACCTTCTCGTACACCTGGGAGGCGGCGCGGTAGGCCTCGCGGAGGGCCGCGAGAGGCTGCTTGGGCGCGTCGGAGTCCGTCTCGGGTACGTCGTCGGGGGCGCCCGCGATCTCCGCGCGCTCGGCGCGCAGCGCACGCGCCGTGCGGCGGGCGTCGTCCGCGCCGCGCTGGGTGGCCCGGCGGTCCTCGTCGGCGGCGCGGGCGCGCTCCAGACAGGACTGGGCACGGGCCTCCGACTCGGTGGCGTCGTCGGCGAGTTCACGGAGCTTGACCTGCCAGCCGGCGCGCTCGCGCAGCCGGAAGGCGAGTCCGGCGAGGGCGTCGGCCGCCCGGCGGGCCTTCTGCGCGGCCTCCTGCCGCTCGTCCCGCACCTGCGCCGCCTCGGCCGCCGCTTCCTCGGCCTCGGCCCGTACGGTCCGCGCCTCCGCGAGATCCGCCTCGGCCTCCTCCGCGAACGCGCGCGTCTGCCGCGCGTCGGCCGCCAGTTCGGTGAGCCTGCCCGCCGGGCATCCCGTGCGCCACGAGGAGAGCCGGGCCGCCAGCTCGCGGTCCTTGCCGAGCCGGGCCGCCAGCTCCCGGATCTCCTCGTCCCGCTCGCCTGCCCGGGCGCGCAGGGCCTGCCGTTCCTCGTCGGCGGCGTGCTCGTCGTGCATGGCCGGGTTCGGCGGTACGAGGAACACGTCGCCGTCGCCGGAGTCCACGGGCGGTGTCGGTGCCAGCAGTGCGGCGGCCGTGCCGACGGCCACGGCGGACCGGGGCAGCAGTGCCGCGTCGCTCAGCGCCTCTCGGGCCCGGGTGTGCGAGGCGGGGTCGGTGATGATCACACCGTCGACCAGCTCGGGGCGGGCGGCCAGGACGCGCGCGTGGTCGGCGGGGTCGACGGCCTGGGCGAGGTAGCGCCAGCCGGGGAGGGCCGGGATGCCGTGCTCGCCGAGGAACTCGACGGTCGCCAGGACATCCGGGCCCGGCGGCAGCAGGCCGCCGTCACCGAGGGCGCCCAGGATGCGGGAGTCGTCGGCCGCGGCGGTGCGCAGCTCGAAGAGGTGCCGCTCGGCGGACGACACGTTCTCGTCCAGCAGTTCGCGCAGTTCGTCGGCGAAGCGGTCCAGTTCCTCGGGGGTGAGAGGGCCGTCGGCGAGATCGAGCGCGGCGTCGTCGGCTCCGGCGGCGCGCCGGGCAGCGGCGCCGCCCGATCCACCCGGGACGGCCGGGACGCCTGGTCCGGCACCGAGGTCGGAGGCCCCTCGCGTGCCCTCGCCTGCACCGCTTCCCCCGTCGGCGGCTGTCCCACCTCGGCGGGGTCCCGGCACTCCGCCCGGCGCCGCCCTGCCGGAGGCGCCCGGCAGGCTCAGCAGCTCCGCGAGCCGCTCCTCCCCCGCCAGGCCCTCCGCCGTACGGCGTTCCCCGTCGTGGGCGCGCTCGGCGGCGACGGCCGCGTCCGCCGCGCGGGCGGCCGTCAGCTCCGCGCGAGACTCGGCCAAGGCCGCCTCCCGGGCGTGCTCGGAGGCACGGCGGGAGGCCTCGCGGGCGGTGTCCCAGACGGCGACGGCCGTCTTCTCGGCGTCGCTGGCCGCGAGGGCGGCGCGGGCCGGGTCCGCGTCGGGCGCGCTGTCGTCGAGCCAGCCGGCGCGGACGGCCTCGGCGGTCTCCTGCTCGACCTCGCCGAGCCGCTGCTTCAGATGCCCGATCTCGCTGCGGGCCCGCTGTGCCTCGGTGGCGGCGGCCGTGGAGTCACGGTGGGCGGCCTCGCCGACCTCCTGCAGCGCGGCCGACTTCTCCTCGCCCTCGTTCGCCAGTTCCTCGGCGCTCCCGGCGGCGGCGGCCAGGGCGCGGACGAGGTCGACGGCGGCCTTGGCGCGGGCGGCGAGCGCGGGGGCGGCGTCCCGTTCGGCTTCCTGGATGGCGGCGGCGACGCGCGCAACACGGTCGCCGGCGGCCCGGTGCCGGAGCACGGCCTCGGCGGCCTGCCAGGCGGAGTGCAGGGTGCGTGCGTCGGCCAGCTCCCTCTTCTGCGCGGCGGCCGACTTCTCGGCGGCGGCCAGTGCCAGCGAGGCGTGCCGGTAGGCCAGTTCGGCAGCGATCAGCGCGCTGCGGTCGCGGGCGGCCTCGGAGTGCGTGACCGCGTACGCGGCGGCGGTGACCCGCTGGGCGAGGTCGGTGCCCCGCAGCCGCTCCCGGGCGGCTCGCGCGGTCAGCCGCCGGGCCAGGGTGCGGGTGCGCCGCTCGGCGCCCGCGTGGATGTCCCGGGCTCGCGCGCGGCCCTCGGCGGCCTCGACGATCCGGCCCAGCAGGTCCACGGACCCGGCCGTGAAGTCCCGCTCGGCGATCAGCTCGGCACGCCGCCCGAGCTTGTTCCCGAACCCGCCCACGAGGTCGGCCAGTCCGTCCGTGTCACGGGTGTCGGTCACGGCCCGCAGCAGCAGGTCGGTGAAGTCGGAGTCCTTCTTCACCGCGAAGAGACCGGCGGCCTCGCCCTCGTCGGCGTTCATCTCCCGCTGGTAGCGGAAGAGCTCCGGGTCGAGGCCCAGTTCCGTGAGGTGCTCGTTCCAGCGGTCGTGGATCTCCTCCCAGTGCACTTCGAGGTGCGGATACGCCTTGCCCGCCTCGGTGAGGGCGTCCCGGAAGCCCTTCATGGTCCGTCGCCGCCCCCGCGCGCCGGACGCGCCCTCGACGGGCGGCCGTACGGCGGTGGCCTCGGCGACGGGCAGGTTGTCGAGGCTCAGTCCCGGGCCGGGCCGGAAGGAGTACCAGGCCTCGGCGAACTTCCGCGGGTCGCCCGAGACCTGGCGCCCCCGCCATTCGCTCGCCTTGCCCACGACGACGCACTCGCCGGTCAGCGTGTGCTGCCACTCCAGGGCGACATGCCCGCAGTCGTCGGCCAGCAGGAACTTCCGCAGCACACCCGAGCTGGCGCCGCCCAGGGTGTTCCGGTGGCCCGGCAGCATCACCGAGAAGATCAGCTTGAGCAGCACCGACTTGCCGCCGCCGTTCTCCAGGAACAGCACGCCCGCCGGGGCCGGCCTGCGCGGCGGCCCGGTCGGCTCCTCCTCGAAGAACTCCGCCTGCTGAGGCGCGGGGTCGGGCACGTACGCGCCCACACCCCTGAGGTCCAGCACGGTGTCGGCGTAACGCGCACCGGCCGGCCCGATGGAGTAGAGGCGGACCCGGGACAGCTCGTACATGGCGGGGGACTTTCGCGGTCGTGTCGGTGATTCGTGCGGGGCGGTGACAGGGGTGTGTGGGTGGTTCGCGTGGTTCAGACGGTCGTGGGAGCGTACGGGCGGGCGGGGCTGGCGTGGCGGTCAGGAGCCGGGGCCGCCGTGGCGGTCAGGAATGGAACGGCAGGCCCGCGTCGGCCACCAGCTCCAGGTCGTCGGAGTCCTCGGCGGGCAGCAGCGAGGCCGAGCCGTCGGTGACCGGCACGACGCCCAGCTCCAGCAGCTCGGCCATCGCGGCGCTGCCCGCCATGTCCCGCACCTGGAGCTGATAACGCGCGGTCGTGCGATACGTACCGCCGCCGTCGTCCCCGGTGCGCTGCAGGAACCCGGAGTCGGTCAGGAAGCCCACCGCCTTGCCGATGATGCCGGTGGTGGACCCGGCCAGCCGGCGCGCGTCCTTGGTGGCCCCGGTGGAGCTGCGTCTCGCCCAGATCCGCCAGGCCGACTCCAGGCCCGGCGCGTCGGTCGCGGGGTCGGTGTTCTCCCCCTGCTCCTCGGCCCGTTCCTCCAGGCGCCGGCAGGCCTGCCGGACGAAGGCGTCGACGCCGTTGACCGACACCCGGCCGATGTAGCCGTCGTCCGCGAGGTCCTCGGGCCGGGGAAACGCCATCGCGGCCACCGCGAGATGCGCCAGTCCGTGCAGGAACCGGTCCACCGAGTCCGCCGCCGTCCGCCGCGCGTAGTCCCCCATCCGCACCGCGAACACCGAGTCCTCGGCCGCGGTCACCGCCATCCCGGCCCGCGGTGACACCTCCAGCACGACCAGCCCCAGCCCAGCGGCGACGGCATCGGCGAGCCGCGCGAACCCGGGGTCCTCCCGGTACCGCCGCAGCAGCTCCCCGTACTCCTGGTCCCGGGCGGGCTGCAGCTTCGGCTGCAGCCCGAAGGCCACGAGCCGGGCGGCGTCGGCGGCATCGGCGGGAGTGAGGGCAGCGGCCACCGGAGCGGCGGCTGTCTCCGGCTCACTCCACTCGACGGTCTCGCTCACGACAAGCACTCCTCGACATCGAAACCAGGGGGGTACGGCAGCGCCCCTTCAGGGGCGCGGGGCGGTGACACGTGCGGCTCCGCCGCGTGGGCGCGACCAGCCACGACGAGCCCGCACCCGACACACGACCGACGGTTTTCCGGTTCTCCCAGCGGAGCGTTCACGCCGCCTCCCTGTCCGCCGCCATCCCCGCCGAGTCCAGCAGAGCCATCCCCACGATCAGATCCGCCCCGCCGAACTCGGGATCGTCCAGCTCCACCCCGTCGTCCACGGAGAACAGCAGCTTCCCCTCCCCCTGCCGATACGCCGTACCGACCGGCGGACTCGCCGCGTGCACGGCCAGCAGGGCGACCAGATACGGCAGTTCGGGGTCGGACCGCCGCGCCTCCGCCAACAGCCCGGACAATCGCCGGGGCGCGTCCGCCGGCAGGTCCAGCAGCACCTTGGCCGCCGCCAGCTGCTCCTCGCTGAACCGGCTGTCGTCGGGTGTGGCGATCAGATCCGGCTCCGGCATCTCCGCGCCGAGATGCTCCCGCTCCACCGGCGGTGTGAACAGCAGCTCGACCAGGTCCCCCACCCGCACGGACCCGGGCGTACGCAGCCCGGTCCCGCGGGCGAAGAACGCGTCGGTGACCCGCCGGGCCTGTTCCACGGGCAGCGGCAGCAGGGGCGCGACGAGATGCCCGTACAGGTCTATCCCGGAGGTCGTCATCGGTGTGGCGAAGGCCTGCCGGTCCTGCTCGGCGCGGAACAGGGGCCCGGCCTCCAGCAGCCGGGACTGCAGCTGGGTGTGGCGCCGGATGCAGTCCTTGACGATGTCGACCAGCTCGGCGGCGCGCCGCTTCTGCTCGGGCTCCTCGGACTCGTCCCGGGCCTTGCGGATGTTGGTGAGGATCGCGTTCTCGTGGCGGTAGCGGTCGGCGACGTGGTCGAGGGCCTCGGCGATCATGTCGGGCACGGCCTGGAGCCAGTCGACCGCGCGGACATTGCGCCGGGTCGCGTCCAGGGCCTTCCTGAGCGTCTCCGAGTACTGCACGGTGCGGTAGCGCGCCTGTTCCGCGGCGAGCTGGGCGTCGGCGAGCCGGCCCCGGCTGATCAGGACCTCCAGCTTGACCTCGGCGGCGATCTGGGCGCTGGTGACATCGGTGTCCAGGGCGCCCACCAGGACGTTGACGGCCTCGTCGGTGGTGCGGAGGTAGACACCGCCCCCGTAGCCGGGGACCTCCTCGATCAGCTTGAAGTCGTAGTCGCGGCGGACATAGGTGCCGTCGGGCGCGAAGGTCCCGTAGACGGCGCGGAAGCCGCGGTCGACACTGCCGACGTTGATCAGGTTCTCCAGGACCCAGCGGGCCACCCGCTCGTGCTCCTCGACGGGCCGCCGCGGGGCCTGGGCGGCGATGCGCGGGATGAGGCGGGCGACGATCTGGTCGTGGTCGGCGCCCGTGTCGAAGTCCATGTTCAGTGTGACCAGGTCGATGGCGGCGAGGGCGACCTCGGCCATGCCGTACACCGAGTACTCACCCGCGAGGTTCGCCTTGCGCGCGTCGAGGTCGTGCAGCGGCGCGGTGCAGGCGAGCGCGCGCAGCCGCCGCGCCAGTCCCTCGTCGGCGGCCGGGCCCGGCGCGGGGCGCGACCCCGCGCTGAACTGGGGCGGAACACTGTCCGTCGATACGGGTGAAGTCACGGTGCACAGACTAGGTCCTGGGTCTGACAACGACCCAAATCGTTCCGCCGGGCGGGGCCGGGTACGGCAGCCCCACCGGCGTCTCACCGGCGTGTGACCAGCCTCCCACCGGCGCCGGGCCTCAGATCACGTCGGCGACGCGGCGCCCGTACACCTCCACCAGGTTCTCCAGCGAGTCGTCGAGATACTCCGCCAGCATGCGCTCGGCCTCGTCCCGCTCGCCCCGCTCAAGCGTGCGCAGGATGAGGAGATTTCGCGCCAGATACGGCTCGTACAGCTTGCGTGGATTGTCCACCACGTGGAAGGCCAGCCGGAGTTCGGCGAAGACGCTGCGCATCAGCTCGTCGGTGCGGGCGCTGCCGGCGAGGGCGACGAGTTCGCGGTGGAAGTGGATGTTGGCCGTGGACACGCCTTTCCAGTCACCTTCCCCGGCCTCCCGCTGCCCCTCGGCGACGGCTTCGGCGAGCCCGTCGAGGCCGTAGGGCGGGGCCCCGAGCCCGCGGACGACGGCGCACTCGACGAGGCGGCGGGTGCGGTAGATGTCCTCGACGTCCTCGACGGTCAGCACCCGGACGAAGACACCGCGGTTGAGTTCGTGGACGAGGAGCCGCTCATGGGTGAGCAGGCGGAACGCCTCGCGCAGGGTGTTGCGGGAGACCCCGAGGGCGCCGCCGATGCTGTCCTCGGACAGCCGTGTCCCGGGCGGGAAGAAGCCCTCGGCGATCCGGCTCCGGAGGATGTCCGAAACCCGCTCGGCGGTGCTGGTGCGCCCCAGGAGCGCGCGGTCGTCGGCAAGTCCGGTCAGTTCGGCGGCCATGCCCGGAATTCAACCGCAGACCCAAGAACGAAACAACATGGGTATTGAAGGATCGTTCAACGATCCTCTACCTTGCTGGACAGGCGCCCTCCCCATGACATCCCGGCGCCCGCACGGCACGGCTCAGTCCTCACGCACCCTCCCTCTCCCCCCTCACGAGGTGCCCATGAGTACGCCCCCTCCCTCCCAGGCCCCGGCCTCCACCGCCAAGCCCGGCCCGGGCGAACCCACCGACGACGACGGCCCGTTCGGCTGGCTGCGCGCCCTCGGTCCGCGCGGGCGGCGCGCCTTCGGCGGCGCGTTCGGCGGCTACGCCCTCGATTCGTACGACTACTTCACCCTGCCGCTGAGCATGGTCGCGCTCACGGCCTACTTCGGCCTGGACAACGGCCAGACCGGGCTGTTCACCACGGTCACCCTGGTCGTCTCGGCGATCGGCGGCGCCGCCGCGGGCGTGCTCGCGGACCGGATCGGCCGGGTGAAGGCGCTGATGATCACCGTGATCACCTACGCGGTGTTCACCGTGGCCTGCGGCTTCGCGCCCAACTACGAGACCCTGCTGGTCTTCCGCGCCCTCCAGGGACTGGGCTTCGGCGGTGAGTGGGCGGTCGGCGCGATCCTGGTCGCCGAGTACGCGAGCGCCAGGCACCGGGGGCGTACGCTCGGCGCGATCCAGAGTTCCTGGGCCGTGGGCTGGGGACTCGCCGTGATCGTCTACACGATGGTCTTCTCCTTCCTCGACGACGACCTGGCCTGGCGGGTGATGTTCTGGACGGGCGCGCTGCCCGCGCTGCTCGTGATCTGGGTGCGCCGGTCGGTCGAGGACGCCCCGCAGGCCGCCGCCGCGCGCGAGAGGAGCGCCGAACGGGGCTCGTTCGCCGCGATCTTCCGGCGGGGCACGGCCACCGCGCCGGGTCTGCTGCGCACCACGGTCTTCGCGGTGCTGCTGTCCACGGGCGTCCAGGGCGGCTACTACACGCTGGCGACCTGGGTGCCCACGTATCTCAAGACCGAGCGCGGGCTGTCGGTGGTCGGCACCGGCGGCTACCTCACGTTCCTGATCTCCGGCGCCTTCATCGGCTATCTGACCGGTGGCTATCTCACCGACCGGCTGGGCCGCCGGCGGAACATCTGGCTCTTCGCCGTGCTCTCGGCGCTGTGCATCCTGGCGTACGCGAACATCCCGAGCGGCGCCGGCACCCTCCTCCTCGTGCTCGGCTTCCCGCTCGGGTTCTGCATGTCGGCGATCTTCAGCGGTTTCGGCTCGTTCCTGAGCGAGCTGTACCCGTCGGCGGTCCGGGGCACCGGGCAGGGCTTCACGTACAACACCGGGCGCGCGGTGGGCGCCGTCTTCCCCACCACAGTGGGCTTCCTGGCCGACAGCTGGGGCGTGGGCGGCGCGCTGGTCTTCGGCGCCCTCGGCTACGGCCTGGCGGCGGTGGCCCTGCTCGGCCTCCCGGAGACGCGTGGAAAGGAACTCGTATGAACGACGTGACCACGCGGGACCGCCGTCCCTCGGCCCGCACCCCGCACGAGCCTGCGACCGACCCCGCTCCGCAGGAGCCCCCGTCCGACCGCCCCGTGACCCTCGTCGACCCGCACGCGCGCGCGTGGACCCCCGAACAGGCCCGCGCCCGCTTCCGTTCGGGGGTCGCGGGCTCCACCGCCGGGGTCGCCGCCGGGCACACCCAGGCGAACCTGATCGCGGTGCCCGCCGACTGGGCCTACGACATGCTGCTGTTCTGCCAGCGCAACCCCAAGCCCTGTCCCGTGCTCGACGTCACGGACGCCGGCGCGTGGACGACCCCGCTCGCCCGGGGCGCGGACCTGCGCACCGACCTGCCCCGCTACCGGGTGTGGGAGCACGGGGAGTTGACGGCCGAGCCGACCGACGTGGTGGACGTCTGGCGGGAGGACCTGGTGTCGTTCCTGATCGGGTGCAGCTTCACCTTCGAGTGGGCGCTGACCGAGGCGGGCGTCCCGATGCGCCACATCGAGCAGGGCCGCAACGTCTCGATGTACGTCACCACCCGCCAGTGCCGTCCCGCCGGACGGATGCGCGGCCCCATGGTCGTGTCGATGCGTCCGGTGCCGCCCGGGCAGCTGGCCGCCGCGATCCGGGAGAGCGCTCTGCTCCCGGCCGTGCACGGCGGCCCGGTGCACTGCGGCGAGTCGGCGGGCCTCGGCATCGCGGACCTGTCCCGCCCCGACTTCGGCGACCCGGTGACCGCCGAGCCGGACGACATCCCGGTGTTCTGGGCCTGCGGGGTGACACCTCAGGCCGCGGTGACGGCCTCCCGCCCACCGTTCGCGATCACCCACGCCCCGGGCCGGATGTTCCTGACCGACGCCCGCGACGAGCAGTACCGCGTGCTCTGACGAGCGGGAGCACACACCGCCGCTCGGGCCACGTACCGAGACCGACAAGCAGGAGAATGGGATTCATGAGCTCCATCGATCTCAACGCCGACCTCGGCGAGGGCTTCGGCCGCTGGACGCTGACCGACGACGAGCGGCTGCTGTCCGTCGTCACCAGCGCCAACGTGGCCTGTGGCTTCCACGCCGGGGACCCGGCCACCATGCGGCGCGTCTGCGAGCTGGCGGCCGGGCGCGGGGTACGGATCGGGGCCCAGGTCTCCTACCGCGACCTGGCGGGCTTCGGGCGGCGCGCGATGGACGTGCCGCCCGCCGAACTGGCGGCCGAGGTGGCGTACCAGATCGGTGCCCTGGAGGTCTTCGCCCGCGCCGCGGGCACGCGCGTGTCGTACGTGAAACCGCACGGCGCGCTCTACAACCGGGTCGTGCACGACGAGGAACAGGCGGCGGCGGTGGTGGACGGCGTGCTCCTCGCCGACGCGACGCTCCCCGTCCTCGGCCTGCCCGGCTCGCGCTTCCTCGCGGCGGCCGCGAGGGCCGGGCTGCCCGCCGTCACCGAGGCGTTCGCGGACCGCGCCTACACGGACGGGGGCACGCTGGTGCCGCGCGGCCAGGAGGGTGCCGTGATCACGGACGCCGAGGCGGTGGTGGCCCGCTCGGTGGGTCTCGCCGGCGACGGTGTGGTCACGGCCCGCTCCGGCGCCCGTATCCCCGTCCGGGCCCGCTCCCTCTGCCTGCACGGCGACACCCCGGGCGCGGTGGAGCTGGCCCGGCGGGTGCGGACCGCGCTGACGGCGGCGGGTGTGCGCGTGGAGGCGTTCTCATGAGGGCGCTGCCGGTCGGCGACCGCGCCCTGCTGATCGAGGTGGGCACGGGCGAGGAGGCCGAGGCCCTGCACGCCGAGCTGCTGCGCCGCCGTGCGACGGGCGAGCTGGCGGCGGCCGAGATCGTCCCCGCCGCCCGTACGGTCCTGCTGGACGGCCTGGACGCCCCGTCCCGTCTCGCCGAGCGCCTCGCCCACTGGGACATCCCGCCCGTCCCCCCGCGCGCGGAGGACGTCGTCGAGATCGCCGTACGGTACGACGGCCCCGATCTGCCGGACGTCGCCGCCCACTGGGGTGTCGAGGAGGCGGAGGTGGCCCGGATCCACGCGGCGGCCGAGTACCGCGTGGCCTTCTGCGGCTTCGCCCCCGGCTTCGGCTACCTCACCGGACTGCCCCGCGAGGTCCCGCGCCGGGCGACCCCGCGCACGGCCGTCCCGGCGGGTTCGGTCGCCCTGGCCGGCCCGTACACCGGGGTGTACCCGCGCTCCTCCCCGGGCGGCTGGCAGCTGATCGGTACGACCGACGCCGTGCTGTGGGACCACGCGCGCGTGCCGGCCGCTCTGCTGGCGCCGGGCACCCGGGTCCGCTTCAAGCCCCTGGAGACCCTGTGACGGACCGTGCCCTCGTGGTGGTGCGCGCCGGAGCCCTGACCACCGTCCAGGACCGGGGCCGCCCCGGTCATGCCCATCTGGGCGTACCGCGCTCGGGAGCGCTGGACCTGCCGGCGGCGGATCTGACCAATCGTCTGGTGGGCAACCCGCCGCGGGCGGCCCTCCTGGAGACCACCCTCAACGGCTGCTCGGTCCGGCCCCGTTCGACGGTCACCGTGGCGGTCGGGGGCGCCCCCTGCCCGGTCACCGTGGACGGCCGCCCGGCGGCCTGGGGGGCACCGGTGAGGGTGCCCGGCGGGGCGCTCCTGGACGTGGGCGCGGCCCGCTCCGGCGTGCGCGGCTATGTGGCCTTCTCCGGCGGGGTGACCGTGGAACCGGTGCTCGGCAGCCGCTCCACCGACCTGCTGTCGGGGCTCGGCCCCCCACCCCTCACGGACGGCACGGTGCTCCCGCTCGGCCGCCCGGCCGGGCTCCCCGCGCGCGTGGACGTCGTCCCGCACCCGGCACCGCCCTCGGAGCTGGTGCTGCGGCTCACCCTGGGCCCCCGGGACGACTGGTTCACGGACGCGGCGCTGGACACCCTCACCAGGCGCCCCTACGCCGTCTCCTCGGCGAGCAACCGCATCGGGCTGCGTACGGAGGGGCCCGCCCTGGAGCGTTCCCGGGCGGGCGAACTCCCGAGCGAGGGCATGGTGCTGGGTGCCGTCCAGGTGCCGCCGGACGGCCGCCCGGTCGTCTTCCTCGCCGACCACCCCACCACCGGCGGCTATCCGGTGATCGCGGTGGTCCACCCCGCGGACCTGCCCGGCGCCGCGCAGGCCGCCCCGGGCACACCGGTGCGGTTCGTCGTCGTACGACACCGCCGCTGACCGGAGCCGTTCCGCCGCCGTCTCACACCACCTCCGGCCGCTGCTCGGGGACGGACAGCGCCGCCAGGGCCGCCGCCACCGCGTGGGAGGCGGACAGGTCGAGCCGGGCGCTGGTGCCGCGCGCCTTGTGGCGCACCTCGGCGGCGGCGAGGGTGAGGAGCTGCGGGAGCAGGTCGGTGCAGCGCCGGGCCACCCAGCCCGTCCCGGCGGTGGCCAGCCACCAGACGCCGGCACCGCGCGTGGGCGCCGCGCGTCCGGGCTCGGCGGACGGCGCGGGGCCCGTGGCGATCCCGGCCTCCGTGAGCAGGGCGTGGAAGCGGAGGGCGAGCTGCCGGTGCCCCCGCTCGCCGGGGTGCAGCCGGTCCGCGCTCCACATCGCGCGGTCCGTCAGCCAGGCGCCCTCCGAGGCGTGCAGATGCACGGCCCCATGGCGCTCGGACAGGGCGTGCACCACGGTGTTGACGGCCCGTTGCCGCCGGGCGAGGGGCCGGGCGAGCGCCCCGGGCAGGCCGAGCATCGCCCCGGGGTCGGGCAGACAGGCGGTCAGCAGGACCGTGCCGTGTTCCCGGAAGGCCCCGTAGATCTCGTCGAGGCGGGCGGCGACGGCGTGGATGTCGAAGGTGCAGCGCAGGGTGTCGTTGACGCCGATGACGACGGAGGCGATGTCCGGCCGGAGCGCGAGCGCGGCGGACAGCTGCCGGTCCAGCACGTCACGCGTCTGGGAGCCGCTGACGGCCAGGTTGGTGAACTCGACATCCGGCCCCACGTCCCACCGCGCGCCCCGCCCCGCGTCCGGCACCGCACCCGCCCCGAGCCCGTCGGCGAGCAGCGCGGCCCAACCTCGCCATCCGCCGCCGTCGACCCGGTCGCCCACGCCCTCGGTGAGGGAGTCGCCGAGGGCCACGAACCGCAGGGCTCTCATCCCACGCCCTCCCTCACCGTGTGCCCGACGGTCGCGTCGTGCGCGGCGAGGAAGGCGTCCACCGCGGTCTGCCAGCCGAAGCACTCGGCACGCGCGCGTGCCGCCTCCCGGCGGTCGTCCCCGGGCAGGTCCAGCAGCAGTTCGACGGCGTCCGCGAAGGCCTCCCCGCTGTCCGCCGCCGTCGCGCCGGCCGACCCGATGACCTCGGGCAGCGCGGACGAGGAGCTGGCCACCACGGGCGTACCGCAGGCCATCGCCTCCAGAGCCGCCAGCCCGAACGTCTCAGCGGGTCCGGGGGCCAGCGCCACATCGGCGGAGGCCTGGAGGGCACCCAGCATGGCGCGGTCGCCGACATGTCCGAGGAAGGTGACCGGCAGCCCCTTGGCCCGCTGTTCGAGCCTGCCGCGCAGCGGTCCGTCCCCGGCGACGACCAGCACGGCCCGCCGCCCGCGCCGTACCAGCGCCTCCAGCGCGTCGACGGCCGTGCCGGGCCGTTTCTCCACCGACAGCCGGGAGCACATCACCAGCAGCACTTCGTCCTCGCGCGCGTACCACTCGCGCAGCGCCTTGTCCCGCAGCTCGGGGTGGCGTCCCACGAGGTCGACGCCCAGCGGTGCCCGGACGACGTTCCGGGCACCGATCCGCACGAACTCCCGTTCGGCGAACTCGGTGGTGCACACCACCTTCGCGTAGGTGTGGGCCGTACGGACGTTGAGGGCGTCGGACGTCCTGCGGGCCATGGACTCGGAGAGGCCCCAGGTCCGCAGCACGCCGTCGGCGGTCTCGTGCGAGACCATCACCGCGCGCACCCGGGCCCGCCGGGCCCACTTCCCCGTCCAGCGCAGTGTGGTCCGGTCGGAGACCTCCAGCCGGTCGGGCGCCAGCGACTCCAGCAGGCCGGCCACCCGCCGCCTGTCCACCAGGACCCGGTAGCCACCGGTCCCGGGCAGCAGCGGTCCGGGCAGGGTGACGACCCGCCCCTGTTCGGTCGCGCTGTCGGTGTACCGCTCGCCGGGGACGACGAGCACGGCCTCGTGCCCGGCCGCCTCGAACCCCTTGCCCAGTTCCCGCAGCGCGGTCCGCAGACCGCCCGAGGAGGGGGCGACGAAGTTGGCGAGCCGTACGATCCGCAACCTCGGTGTCGCGGTCGCGGTCATGCGGCCACCACCGTCCGCGTGGTCAGCACATCGGCGTAGTGCCCGATGAGCTGATCGCCGACGGCGGCCCAGGTGCGGCCCTCGACCATGGCCCGTCCGGCGGCCCCGTAGGCGGCCCGCAGCGCCGGATCGGCGGCCAGCGCCCCCACGGCGTCGCGTACGGCGCTCGCGTCGCGCGGCGGGACCAGGAGCCCGGTGCGTCCGTGGGCGACGAGGTCCAGCGGGCCGCCGGCGGCGGGCGCCACGACGGGCACCCCGCTGGCCATGGCCTCCTGCACGGTCTGGCAGAAGGTCTCGAAGGGGCCGGTGTGGGCGAAGACGTCGAACGAGGCGAAGATCCGGGCGAGGTCGTCGCCGGTGCGGCGGCCGAGGAAGACGGCCCCGGGCAGGGCCTCGCGCAGTCCGGGCTCGCTGGGCCCGTCGCCCACGACGACGACCTTCACGCCGTCCAGGCCGCAGACCCCGGCGAGCAGTTCGATCTGCTTCTCGGGGGCGAGGCGGCCGACGTAGCCGACGATCACCTCGCCGTTCGGTGCCAGCTCGCGGCGCAGTGCCTCGTCCCTCAGCTCGGGGCGGAAGCGGACCGTGTCGACGCCGCGCGGCCACAGGCTGACCCGGGGCACACCGTGTGCCTCCAGGTCGCGCAGGGCCGCGCTGGACGGGGCGAGGGTGCGGTCGGCGGCGGCGTGCACGGAGCGGATGCGCCGCCAGGCCGCCGCCTCACCGGCGTGGACGTAGGTGCGGGCGTACCCGGCGAGGTCGGTCTGGTAGATGGCGACGGCGGGGACACCGAGGCGGGCGGCGGCCGCCATGCCGCGCACTCCGAGGACGAAGGGGCTGGCCAGGTGGACGATGTCGGCGCGGTGCTCGACGATCGCCGCGGCGACCCGGCGGCTGGGCAGGGCGACCCTGACCTGGGGGTAGCCGGGGAGCGGGAGGGAGGGGACGCGGACGACGGGGCACGGCGCCTGGAGATCGGCTCCGGCTCCGGTTCCCTGGGCGGTGGCCGGGGCCACGACGAGCGGGGCGTGCCCCCGCGCGACAAGGTGGCGCGCGGTCTGCAGGGCGCAGTGGGCCACGCCGTTCACATCGGGGGGAAAGGACTCGGTCACTATGACGACACGCATACCCGTGTTGTCGTCGGGCTGGACGTGGCCGCGTCAACGTGGATCTTTCCGGTCGGAAAACGTCCCATGAGCGTTGCGCTGCACACATGTCCAGGTCAGACCACGTCCATGCCCTCCTGAGGTCCGAGTCACCCGATGTTCACACTGCGGGCATGTCAGGACCGATCCGGCTGCGTACGGCTGTCTGGACCTCGGCCTCCTCGGCCGGGTCGGCGGCCAGTCGGCGGAGTTGGTCGACCACGCGCGCGTCACCCGTCTCGGCGTGCCGGGCGGCGATCTCCCGGGTGGTCTCCTCGCAGTCCCAGAGGCACTCGACGGCGAAGCCGGCCGGGAACGAGGGGTCGGTGGCCGCGAGCGCGCGGGCGGCGCGGCCACGCAGATGGGAGGAGGCGGTCTCGCGGTAGATATGGCGCAGGACGGGCGCGGCGCAGACGATGCCGAGCCGGCCGGTGCCGTCGACGAGCGTCCACAGGGTCGGCGCGTCGGGTCCCTCGCCGCGTACGGCCTCCCGCAGCGCGCCCAGCACCAGATCGCTGTCCTTGGCCCCGCCGAGACAGGCCAGCATGCGCCCGGCGGCGGCGCCCAGGGGATCGGGCCGGTGGACCCAGCCGCGGGCGCGGTCGACGGCGGCCATGCTGCGCATCCGTTCGAAGGCATCGACGGCGGCCTCCACGACCATCGTCGTCCCGTCGGTCACGGCGCCCTCGATGAGTCCGAGGGCGTCGGGATCGTTGCCGTCGGCGAGGTAGCGCAGGGCGGTACAGCGGGCGCCGTCGTCCCCGGACCGGGCGGCGGCGAGGATCTCGGGCCGGTCCTCGGGGCCGGCGACGGCGGTGAGACAGCGGGCGGCCGGCACATGGAGGACGGCTCCGCGTTCGATGCCCTGCTGGGCCCACTCGAACACGGCCTTGACGCTCCACCCCGGGCGGGGCCCGCTGGGTCGCATCTGCCGCTGCCAGCGGTCGAAGCAGCCGGTCTCCTGGGCGGCGCGCACCCGGGTGGCGACGGCTTCGCGGGGATCGTCGGCCCACAGCCGCCAGGGCCGGGGCTCGAAGGCGTCACGGACGGCGGCGGCCAGCTCGGCCTCGCCCTCCGGATCGGTGGTGAAGCGGCCCAGGACGGGCTCGGCGAGGGCGCGCAGCCCTTCGTCGTCGTCCCGGAGGGCCAGCTCGTCCAGGGCCCAGGCCCAGCTGGTGCCCACGGCGGCGTACCTGCGCAGCAGTTCGAGCGCGTCCCGCCTGCCGTAGGAGGCGAGGTGCCCGAGGACCGCGAGGGCGAGTCCGGTGCGTGACTCGCAGGTGTCGAGCACGTCCTCGGCGTCGAAGAGGTGCCGCTCGATCTCGTCCAGCTCGCCGCTGAGGTCGAGGTAGAGACGGGCGTAGTACAGGGAGCGGTTCTCCACCTGCCAGTCGTGGCGGGGGTCGCTCAGCACACAGTGGTTGAGTGCCGCGAGCGCCTCGGCCCGCGGGGCGGTGAGCGCGTGCAGGGTGCCGTCGCCGCGGCCCCGCTGCAGCAGGCCGAGCAGCGTACCGCTGGGCGCTATGACCGGTTCGAACATGGGAAACAGCCTCACATCAAGCGTCGACGCAACCGGGGTTCTTGCTTCACCAGGCCGCGTGACAACACGTCGGGGCGCCCGCCGTCTCTTGCTTGCTGTAGACCATCTTCCTCTGCCTCTCGTCGGTGGCCCATGCGGACCGCGTCACGGCCCACGCGGTGCGGCAACACCTGCCCAGCCATCATGTCCGTGAATCACGACGTCATGATGACCCGGCGGTTCTTCCTGCCGCGACCGAAATATCCGGCGGCCCCGTACCGCCTCCCCCGTCTTTCGTGTTTCTGCTGGTCAGAACATATGGATCAGTGCGCTGCGAACAGTTCGAGCAGTTCTGTCTTACCGAACATCCGTGCGGTGTCAACCGCGTTCGGAGTGCCCGCGACCGGATCGGCCCCGCCCTCCAGAAGGACGCGGATGACGCCCTCCTCACCCTTGAAAACCGCCCCGGCGAGGGGAGTCTGGCCCCGGTCGTTGACACGGTCCGCCTCGCCGCCGCGGGCCAGGAGCGCCCGCACCGCCTCGGCGTGACCGTGATACGCGGCGAGCATCACGAGCGAGTCGCCGCGGTCGTTGGTGAGGTCGGCCGGAACCCCCGCGTCCACGTACGCCACGAGCGCCTCGGTCTCGCCCCGGCGGGCCAGATCGAAGATCTTGGTCGCCAGCTCCACGACCTCGGGGTCGAGGGCTTCGGTCATCGCCGGGACCACCTCTCACATACGCACTTCGAGCCGAACGGGTGAATCGCCAGAGTACTGGCTCGACGCACACATCAGCGGACAGAGCCGAGGCAAAGATCACACCGAGTCCCGTCGCGCGCAACAGCCCAGCCCGGACGGCCCAACGCCGATGCCACCACTCGGGTGAAATCCACGAAATTTCACCCATCCGCACCTTTTATCGTATGGATACATCCTGTGACCTTGGAAGAACTCATGGTGACTGTCCCCATCAACCAGGAGAGCCCAAATGATCCTGAACATCTCAGGCGTCGTCCTGCTCGGCGTCATCGTCTTCCTGTTCTTCCGCAAGGACGGGCTGAAGGCCTCGCACTGCATCGTCGTCACGCTGTTCGGCTTCTACCTCGCCAGCACGGGCATCGCCCCGAGCATCACAGCGGGCGGCGAGAGCCTCGCGAGCCTCCTCGGTGGGATCAAGTTCTGACCCCGTCCCCATCCGTACACACCCTCAGGAGACAGCCGTGGCCCGGGTCCCCCTCCCCCGCATTCTGAGCACCGGTGGCGCGCACCTCGCCAGGAGCCGGGAGCTGGCCCGGACCGCGGCCGACGGCGCCACCGACGTCCTCCACCCGCTGATCACGATCACGCGTGGACTGCGCCGGCTGGTCGCCGCCGGGCGCCGCAGATGGGCCGAGACCCCGAAGGACCGCCGCGGGTCCCTGCTCTTCCTGGCGGCCTCGGTCGTCCTGGTCGTGACCCTGGTGCCGTACGGCCCGCTGCTCGCCGTCATCGCCCTGATGGCGGCGGCAGCCTGGGCGGGCCGGGCCGGGGCCGTCCCCGAGCCCACCGGCCCCGACGAGTCCCAGACCCAGCGCCTGCGGTCCCTCTACGAGGCCCTGGTCCCCTACTTCTCGGCCGCCGAGGACCCCGAACCCCTGTACGCGCACGGCGGGGCCTGGGACAAGGCCTTCCCCACCTACGCGTTCGACGGCACCGGCCGCGTCTGCCATCTGCTGATCCGCTACCCCGCGTACTTCACCGACGGGGAGGCGGAGGCCCGCGCCCGCATCGAACACCTGCTGCACACCAAGGCGGGCCGCGGCCGTGAGTACCGCTTCACCTGGGACGAGGAGGGCAACGAACTGACCGTCGCCGTCCTCTCCCCGCTGGCCACCGACATCGCCGCCCAGCGCTTCGTGACGGCACCGGGCGAGACGGTCCTCGGCTTCACCGACGCGGCCGACGTCCAGCGCACCCTGCCCGTGTCCCACGGAGAGGAGCAGCGCGACGTGCCGCCGGTCGTCTGGCGCACCGGCGTCCGCTCCACCGAGCCGCATCTGCTGGCCGTGGGCGAACCGGGCAGCGGTACGACGACCCTGCTCCGCTCGATCGCCCTCCAGGCCCTCCAGCACGGCGACGTGGTCGTCGTCGAGGGCGGCGGCAGCGGCGAGTACGCCTGTCTGTCCGGCCGTGACGGGGTCCTCGCCGTGGAGAGCGGCCTCTCCGGGGCCCTGGCGAGCCTGGAGTGGGCGTCCCAGGAGACCGAGCGCCGGCTCATCGCCACGAACCTCGCCCGCCAGGCGGGCCGTTCCACGCCGGACGACATCAGCCGTCCCCTCTGGCTCCTCCTCGACCGCCCGAGCGTGCTGACCCATCTCGCGGCGGCCGACGGCCGGCGCGACCCGCAGTCCCTCCTCCAGGTCCCCCTGCGGCACGGCCGCGCGGTCGACGTCACCGTGGTGATCACCGAGCAGTTCGACCATGTGGACGCGCTCACGGACGCGGTGAGGCAGCACACCCGCGCGCGCGTGGTGCTGGGGCCTGCCTCACCCGCCCAGGTCGAAGCCGTCCTGGGCACCGCACCCCCCACCACCCCCACCCCGGACTTCCCCCCGGGCCGCGGCTACGCCCGCCTCGGCCCCGCCCCCACCCTGCGCCTCCAGGTCCCCACCACCCCGGACCCCTACGACGAGTCCACCCCCGAACCCCACCGCCGGGCCGTCCTCGATCTGCTCCCACCCCACACGACCCCACCGGACGCCCTGACGAAGACGGCGGTGGCGGAGACCTGAGGCGGCGGCTTCCCCTAGGGCCCTTCTGACGGATCTCCGCGGCGTCGCGACGCCCGGCACGCACCCTCGCCGCACGGCGCGAAGGGCCAGGTGGCTCCGCCACAAGACCCTCCACGCCGCACGCCGAGCGCACGCACCGAACGCCGCGCCTTCTCCCACAGAGATCCACCAGAAGGGCCCTAGGCCGCGCTCAGCTCAGCCAGGGCCGCCGCGCACCCGCCAAGCCCTCACGCCACGAACGTCCGCGGCCCCTCGCCCCCACCGGACGCCCCGTCCCGCACCAGCCGTGCCGCCGCCGCCAACCGCACGGCCGCCTCCTCGGCCACCGCTCCCCCCACGGTGAACGGCAGCCGCACATATCCCTCGAAGGCCCCGTCCACCCCGAACCGGGGCCCGGACGGCACCCGGACGCCGACCCGCTCCCCCACCTCCGCGAGCCGGGACCCCGACAGACCCCCGGTGCGCACCCACAGCGTCAGCCCGCCCCGGGGCTCCGAGAACTCCCAGTCCGGCAGCTCACGCCGCAGCGCCGTCACCAACGCGTCCCGGTTGCCCCGCGCCTGCTCCCGCCGCACGTCCACGGCCTGCGCCCAGCCCCCCGTGCTCATCAGCCAGTTCACGGCCAGCTGCTCCAGCACCGGCGTCCCCAGATCCGCATACGCCCGCGCCGCCACAAGACTCCGGATCACCTCCGGCGCGGCCCGCACCCAGCCGATCCGCATCCCCGCCCAGAACGCCTTGCTGGCCGACCCGACCGTGATCACCGTGGACCCCGCCGGATCGAACGCGCACACGGGCCGCGGCATCTCCACATCGTCGTCGAGCCACAGCTCGGTCATCGTCTCGTCGGCGACGAGCACCGTCCCGGCACCCCGCGCCGCGTCGACGAGCCCTCGCCGCCGGTCCTCGTCGGCGAGCGCGCCGGTCGGATTGTGGAAGTCGGCGACGACGTAGGCGAGCCGGGGCGCCGCGTCCCGCAGCACCTGCCGCCACCGGTCCATGTCCCATCCGGCGAGCCCGTCGGCCATCGCGACCGGCACCAGTCGCGCCCCCGCCTCCCGCATCAGCTGCAGGATGTTGGCGTACGACGGCGACTCCACCGCGATCCGCTCGCCGCGCCCGGCGAAGAGGTGGCAGATGGCGTCCATGGCTCCCATGGCCCCCGTGGTCACCATGATCTGCTCGGGCATCGTCGGGATCCCGCGCGCGGTGTACCGCTCGGCGAGCATGGAGCGCAGCGCGGGCAGCCCGGCCGGGTAGTCGCCGTGGGTGTGGGCGTAGGGCGGCAGTTCCTCCAGCGCGCCCCGCACGGCCCGGGTGAGCCAGGGTTCGGGGGCGGGCAGGGCCGCGCAGCCCAGGTCGATCATCGAACCGAGCGCCTCGGGCGGCAGGGGTTCCAGTCCGCGCGCGGGCAACGGCTTCCCGGCCGGGACGGCCGTCCAGCTGCCGGCTCCCCGCCGGGACTCCAGGAACCCCTCGGCGCGCAGCGCCTCGTAGGCCGCCGCGACGGTCGTACGGCTGACGGAGAGGGACAGGGCAAGCTCCCGCTCGGCGGGCAGCCGGGCGGCCACCGGCACACGGCCCTCCAGGACCAGCAGCCGGATGCCGTCGGCGAGAGCGCGGTAGGCGGGCGGGCGGCGGGTGCTGGGACCGGCGGGGCGCTCCTGCTGGGAGGTGAGCAGCCGCGCGAGCTGAGCCGCCCCCATCGCCGAAGTCCACTGCGCCATGATTTCAGTCCACCTTCCCCGGATTGGCCATGGATGGCTTCACTTTCCAAGCCACAGAGTGACATGTGACAGGCCACCCGCACCACCAGGGGGACATCTTGACCACACAGGACCTACCGCAGGGAGTGCCGCCGCGCCGTCTGGGCCGACGGCTGACCCAGCTGTACACCGGCCTCGCGCTGTACGGCGCCAGCTCCGCGCTGCTGGTGGAGGCGGGCCTCGGCCTGGAGCCGTGGAACGTGCTGCACCAGGGTCTGGCGGAGCTGACCGGGATGACCATCGGCGTGGTGTCGATCTTCGTCGGCGCGGTGGTGCTGCTCCTGTGGATCCCGCTGCGCCAGCGCCCGGGCCTCGGCACGGTCTCCAACGTCTTCGTGGTCGGCATCGCGATGGACGCCACCCTGGCCCTGGTGCCCGAGGCGCACACCATGGCCGTACGCATCCCCCTCCTCGTCGCCGGGATCGTGCTGAACGGCGTGGCGACGGGCCTGTACATCGCCGCCCGGTTCGGTCCGGGTCCGCGCGACGGTCTGATGACGGGACTGCACCGGCGTACCGGCCGCTCGGTCCGGCTGATGCGGACGGCCGTGGAGGTGGCGGTGCTGGCGACCGGCTTCGCCCTCGGCGGCACGGTCGGCGTGGGCACCCTTCTCTACGCGCTCTCCATCGGTCCGCTCGCCCAGTTCTTCCTGCGCCTGTTCGCCGTCCCCCCGGAATCCGGCAGCACGGTCGTTGCCACCGGTCCACCGGAGCGGGCCATACTGCCCGGGTGACCGCCCCCGTACGCCACCCCTACCTCGACCATCCGGGCCCGATCGCCTTCGCCCACCGGGGCGGGGCGGCGGACGGCCTGGAGAACACCATGGCCCAGTTCCGGCGGGCGGTGGAGTCGGGCTACCGCTACATCGAGACCGATGTGCACGCCACGCTCGACGGCAAGCTCGTCGCGTTCCACGACTCGACCCTGGACCGGGTGACCGACGGGGCGGGCCGGATAGCGGACCTGCCGTGGAGGGAGATCCGCGGCGCGCGCGTGGCGGGCGCCGAACCGGTCCCCCTCTTCGAGGACCTGCTCGAAGCCTTCCCCGGCGTCCGCTGGAACGTCGACGTCAAGGCGGAGCCGGCGCTCCATCCGCTCCTCAACCTCGTCGCCCGCACCGGGTCCTGGGACCGGGTCTGCGTCGGCTCGTTCTCCGAGTCCCGCGTCGCGCGCGCCCAGCGCCTCGCCGGCCCGCGCCTGGCCACCTCGTACGGCACCGGCGGCGTCCTGGGGCTGCGGCTGCGCTCCTGGGGCATCCCCGCCACGGTCCGCCGCTCGGCGGTCGCCGCCCAGGTGCCGGAGTCCCAGTCGGGGGTGCCCGTCGTGGACCACCGGTTCGTCCGGGCCGCCCACGCGCGCGGGCTGCAGGTCCACGTCTGGACCGTGAACGAACCGCAACGTATGCACCGGCTCCTGGATCTGGGCGTCGATGGCATCATGACCGATCACATCGACACGCTGCGCAAGGTGCTTGAGGACCGGGGGACCTGGGTCTGACGCGCTCGCGCGGCCCGCTCACGGGGAAGCGAGGGGCACGGGTGGGCACCGACACCGTGCGAACGGACCAGGCCGACGAGGCCGCGGGCAGACGGCGTGAACAGCGCGGCTGGTACTTCTACGACTGGGCCTGCTCCGTCTACTCGACCAGCGTCCTGACCGTGTTCCTCGGCCCCTATCTGACCGAGGTCGCCAAGTCCGCCGCCGACACGGACGGTTACGTCCATCCTCTGGGCATACCGGTCCGCGCGGGCTCCTTCTTCGCGTACTCGGTGTCCCTGTCGGTGATCCTGGCCGTCGTGATCATGCCCCTGGTGGGCGCGGCGGCCGACCGTACGGGCCGCAAGAAGCCGCTCCTGGGCGCGGCCGCCTATGTCGGTGCCGCCGCGACCGCGGGCATGTTCTTCCTGGACGGCGACCGCTATCTGCTCGGTGGCGTCCTGCTGGTCGTCGCGAACGCCGCGCAGTCCGTGGCGATGATGCTCTACAACTCCTATCTCCCGCAGATCGCGCCGCCCGAGGAACGTGACGCCGTCTCCTCCCGGGGCTGGGCCTTCGGCTACGCGGCGGGCTCCCTGGTCCTGGTCGCGAACCTGATCCTGTTCACCGCCCACGACTCCTTCGGCATCTCCGAGGGCATGGCCGTCCGTATCTGCCTGGCCTCGGCGGGCCTGTGGTGGGGCGCCTTCACCCTGATCCCGCTGAGCCGCCTGCGCGACCGCCGTACTCCGGCGGGAGAGGCCAAGGGGTCCGAGGAGGGAGCGACGGCCCCCGGTCTGCGGCAGCTCGCCGCGACCGTCCGCGACATGCGCCGCCACCCGCTGACGCTCGCCTTCCTCCTCGCCTACCTGGTCTACAACGACGGCATCCAGACGGTGATCTCCCAGGCCTCGGTGTACGGCTCCGAGGAACTCGGTCTGGAGCAGTCCACGCTCATCGTGGCGGTGCTGCTGGTGCAGATCCTGGCGGTGGGCGGTGCCCTCGGCATGGGCCGGCTCTCCCGCCGCTACGGCGCCAAGCGCACCATCCTCGGCTCCCTGGTGGCCTGGACCCTGATTCTCGCCGCCGGCTACTTCCTCCCGGCGGGGGCGCCCGTCTTCTTCTTCGTCCTCGCCTCGGGCATCGGCCTGGTCCTCGGCGGCAGCCAGGCCCTCTCCCGTTCTCTCTTCTCCCATCTCGTCCCGCCCGGCAAGGAGGCCGAGTACTTCTCCGCGTACGAGATGAGCGACCGCGGGATGAGCTGGCTGGGCCCCCTGCTGTTCGGTGTGACATACCAGCTGACCGGAAGTTATCGGGACGCGATCATCTCCCTGGTGGCCTTCTTCGTCCTGGGATTCGCCCTGCTCGCGAGGGTTCCGGTGCACCGGGCGATCCGCGACGCGGGCAATCCCGTACCGGACAGGATTTAGCGCCGGGAGCGAAAGGGCTGTAGTGTACGCGTTTGGCCTGCCAGGCGTACCGTTACTGCGCGTCAAAGATGCCGAAACGCTGGGTGACATCTGCTGTCAGATGTGACAAACCGGGCGCGGGTGGGTACAACAAGGGCGGCTACGACGGCGACGCATGACCCGGAACGGGACACGGAACGGGAATCTTTACCGCCGACCGGACGTTGACCGGATGACGACGACAGCGACACCTGTCCTGTGGGCGACAAGCCCGGGAGGCACGATTCATGAGTGAGCGAGCTCTTCGCGGCACGCGCCTCGTGGTGACCAGCTACGAGACGGACCGCGGCATCGACTTGGCTCCGCGCCAGGCCGTGGAGTACGCATGCGAGAAGGGGCACCGCTTCGAGATGCCCTTCTCGGTCGAGGCGGAGATTCCGCCGGAGTGGGAGTGCAAGGTCTGCGGGGCCCAAGCACTCCTCGTGGACGGCGACGGCCCTGAGGAAAAGAAGGCCAAGCCCGCGCGTACACATTGGGACATGCTGATGGAGCGGCGCACGCGCGAGGAACTCGAAGAGGTTCTCGAAGAGCGCCTCGCGGTTCTCCGCTCCGGCGCGATGAACATCGCGGTACATCCGCGAGACAGCCGCAAGTCCGCGTAGCCCCTCCGGGGGTCACTCGGACCACACAGCGCAACCGATGACCGAGGGCGCCGTACGCATGTGTACGGCGCCCTCGGTCTTTGGCATGCCTTGTCGGATGCGGCTCCGTGGGGCTTCTCGCGCAGTTCCCCGCGCCCCTGAAAGGGGCTTGCGGCCCTTTCGGGCCTGAAAAGCACGGGGCGCAGCCCCTGCTTTTCAGGGGCGCGGGGAACTGCGCGACCAGCCCCCACCGGACGGACGCATGGGGGTCGAAGGGGCGCAGCCCCTTCAGGATGGGACGGGTAGGGGCGGCGGGGGCGAGGAAGAAACGTCTCAGCGGCTCAGCGGCGAACGCGGCGGCACATCCCCGGAACCGGGCCCCTCACCGTCCCGGATCACCTCACCCTGCACGACCTTCCCGTCCGGCCGATGCATACGCGCCTGCTGGAAGGCGTCACCGAGCCCCCCGGCCCCCGCCTCCCGGATCTTCCGCTCGAAGGTCCGCTCGGCATAACGCCCCAACGCCTTCTGTACCGGCGGAACCAGCAACACCAGCCCCACGGCGTCGGACACCAGCCCCGGCAGCATCAGCAGCAGACCCCCCAGCATCAGGAACCCGTTGCCCTCACTCTTGCCGGCTCCGGCCCCGGCCCCCGGAGAGACCCCACCCCCCTGCTGCTGTTGCAGCGTCTCGGAGAGCGCCCGGAACGCCCGGCGCCCGGACCGCTTCACCACCGCGGACCCGGCGACGAACCCGGCGACGAGCAGCAGAAAGACCGTGAACCCACCGGCCGCGCCCGCGACCACCGTGAGCAGCCAGATCTCCAGCACCAGCCAGGCGGCGACACCCAACGGCAGAAACGTGCGCAGCCGGGAACGCCGGGGCCGGGCAGGGTACGTCGAGGACGGAACGCCAGTCGTCATGTTCCCAGTGTGCCTGGCCCGGGCTCAGCACGGGATAAGGGGCCTGATCAGGCTCAGGCCCGCTTGTCGTCCCGTCCCAGCACCTTGCCGACCCGCTCCCCCACGCCCCACGCCGTGACCCGCCACAGCGCCTCGACGAGGATGTCCCGGCTCATCTTGGAGTCGCCCAGCTCGCGTTCGACGAAGGTGATGGGCACCTCGACGACGTGATAGCCCGCCTTGACCGCGCGACGGGCGAGGTCGACCTGGAAGCAGTAGCCCTGGGAGGCGACCTCGTCGAGCCCGAGCCCTTCGAGGGTCTCGCGGCGGAAGGCCCGGTAACCGCCGGTGACGTCACGCACGGGGACGTCGAGCAGGACCCGGGAGTAGAGGCTGCCGCCGCGCGAGATGAGCTCCCGGGACTTGGGCCAGTTCACCACCCGCCCGCCCGGCACCCAGCGGGAGCCGAGGACGAGGTCGGCGCCCTTGAGCGCGGTCAGCAGCCGGGGCAGTTCCTCGGGCTGGTGCGAGCCGTCCGCGTCCATCTCGATGAGGACGCCGTAGCCGTTCTCCATGCCCCAGTGGAAGCCCGCGAGATAGGCGGCGCCGAGCCCTTCCTTGCCCTTGCGGTGCAGCACCTGGACGTGATCGTCCTCGGCGGCCAGTTCGTCGGCGAGCTTTCCCGTGCCGTCGGGGCTGTTGTCGTCGGCCACCAGGACGTGCGCGTCAGGAACGGCCTTCCGCACCCGGCCGACGATCGCCTTGATGTTCTCCGCCTCGTTGTAGGTCGGGATGATCACCAAGGCCGTGCCGAGCGGGCCGAACCGCCTCTCCTGGCCTTCCGCCGCGAGGGTCCCGTCGCCGTCGTTCACTGCTGCCCCTTCAAGTCCTCCGTGCGCAGGGGACCACCATAGTGGCCGCGGCCTGCGCGGGAGTGTCGGCCGGTGTCCAGAGGGGTGTCGATTCAACAGGGGGTGTGCGGGAGCGCGCTCTGCGTAGCCTGTGCGCCGCCACAGGACCAATGTCGGGCCGACGCGCGGCGAAGTACAGATGCGGCGGAGTACGGATGTCGTCCGCTGCGGATGGGGGCCCGACGCCCTTCGGGCCGACCTGGGACCCGCTGGCTGCGGATCGACCGAAAGCCGTTGTCTACTGAGCGTCCGGGCCCCACCCGGGTCGCACCTACCCGACCGGGCCGGAACGTTCCCTCGCCGGAGCACGGACCCTGGGCCTGGCTGCCAGTGGCGGTGTGCCGGTGCGGCACATCGCCCCTGACCCAGCGGCGCTCCGACGACCGTGCGGAAGTTCCCCGGTCGGACGTCCGGTGGTGGACCCGGCAGAACCTACCCGTCCCCTGCAGCCCACTGTCAACCACCCTTTGACCTGCGAAATCTCCCTCAAGGGCCTGGTCGCAGGGGAGGAGCCGCAGGTCGCGCGGCGCGCCGCCCGGTCATGGCCGGCCCCGCGCCCTCCCGGGAGATCACTCGCCCGGCCGTACGAAAACCGTGCGCCCGGCCACCACGGTCCGCAGACAGACGGGCAGGTCGGCGCCGGGGCTCAGGTCGGGCAGACCGGGGGTGCCGGAACGGGGGTCGGTGGACCAGCGGGCGACCCGGTCGTCGGGGGCCTGGACGACGAGTTCGCCGGTGCGCCAGACCGCGTAGTCCGCGGGTGCGCCCGGTACGAGGACGCCCGCGTCGTCCCGTCCGATCGCCCGCCAGCCGCCCCGCGTGTGCGCCGTGAACGCGGCGCGTACGGACACCCGGTGCTCCGGCGTGCGGTGGAAGGCCGCCGCGCGGACGGTGCCCCAGGGGTCGAGGGGGGTGACCGGGCTGTCGGAGCCGAAGGCCAGGGGCACACCGGCGCGCAACAGGGCCGCGAGGGGGTTGAGGGTGCGGGCCCGGTCCACGCCGAGCCGCTGGGCGTACATGCCCTCGTCGCCGCCCCACAGCGCGTCGAAGGCGGGCTGGACGGAGGCGGTGAGACCGAACTCGGCGAAGGCGGCGACGGTCCCGGGGGTGAGCATCTCGGCGTGCTCCACACGATGCCGGGCGGCCCGCACCCGGGCGAGGCCGACCTTCTCGGCGGCCACGCGCACCCCCTCGACGACCGAGGCGACCGCGGCGTCCCCGATCGCGTGGAAGCCCGCCTGGAGGCCCGCCTCGGTACAGGCGACCACATGGGCGGCGACGGCCGCCGCGTCCAGGTAGGCGGTGCCGGTGTGGGCGGCGTCGGTGTACGGCTCGTGCAGGCACGCGGTGTGCGAGCCGAGGGCGCCGTCGACGAAGAGGTCGCCCGCGGCTCCGGCCGCCCCGAGGGCGCGCGCCTTCTCGACGTCCCGTTCCGCCCAGTACCCGACCACGCGCGGGCCGGGCTCCTCGGCGGCGAGCCGCAGCAGCCCGGTGAAGTCGTCCTCGGAGGAGATCTCGGGGCCCGCGCACTCGTGGACCGAGCCGATACCGAGCGAGCCGGCGTGCGCCAGGGCCGCGCGCTGGGCCTCGACGCGCTGGGCGGGGGTGATGGCTTCGAGGGCGGTGGCGCGTACGGCGTGGTGGGCGTCGCGGGTGAGCGGACCGTCGTCGAAGGCGCCGGCGCCCGGGACCAGGTCCAGCAGGGCTGTGGTGACGACCGCCGAGTGGACGTCGATCCGGCTCAGGTAGAGCGGGCGTCCGCCGGTGGCCTCGTCGAGTTCGGCGCGGGTCGGCGGACGGCCGCCGGGCCAGCGGGCAGCGTCCCAGCCATGGCCGAGGAGGACGCGGTCGGCCGGGCGGGCGGCGGCGAATTCCCGGACGAGAACGAGGGCGGCGTCCAGGGAGGGGGCGGTGGAGAGGTCGAGGCCGGTGAGGGCGAGGCCGGTGGCGGTGGTGTGCACATGGGCGTCGGTGAACGCCGGGGTGACCAGGGCGCCTTCGAGATCGATCACCTCGTCGACGCCGGACGCGAAGGCGTCGGCGGCGCCCTCGGAGCCGACCCAGGCGATCTGGCCGTGCTCCACGACCATCGCGGTGGCGAACGGGTCGGCGGGGCTGTGGACTTCTCCGCCGCGGAGCAGCACGGTCTTCGACGGGGCGGTGCGATCACTCATGGGGACAGTTTCGCGTGTGCGGGCCGCCGCGCTGCACCCGGGCGGCGTTTTCAGGGCGCGGCCGACAGCGGTGAGCGGCTATGGGGATGGGCGGGCGGGAGGCACCGTGTCGGGAGCCCTCGGCGGCGGGGCTCAGATCCTCGGGGGCCTCGCCTCGTACGGCGTCGACAGCACCACCGTCGTCCGCGTGGACACCCCCGCCAGGGACCGCAGCCTGGCCAGCAGCTCCTCCAGTTCGTGCGGGGTCGCCACACGGACCTTGAGGATGTAGTTCTCGTCGCCGGCGACGCTGTGGCAGGCCTCGATCTCCGGGACACCGGCGAGGCGTTCGGCGATGTCGTCGGGGGCGCTGGGATCGAAGGGTTTGACCGAGATGAACGCGGTCATCGGCAGCCCGACGGCCTCCGGGTCGACGACCGCGGCGTAGCCACGGATGACACCACGCTGCTCGAGTCGGCGCACCCGCTGATGCACCGCCGATGTGGACAGGCCCGTGGCCTTGCCCAGGTCGGTGTAGCTCATCCGCCCGTCCGCGACGAGCAGCTGCACGATCTGTCGGTCCAGCTCCTCCATGGCGCAAGAACCTACAGGGCCCCTGATCTCCTCCGGTACCTGAGCGGCGCAGGTCATGCCCGGTTCGTGATGTGCCTGAGAGTTGCTTGTGAGCCATTCGGGTGACATCGTCACCGTACTGGGCATCTGCGAGCGGCATGTGACGAAGACCACAGCACCCGAACAGGCTTCGTGATGACCTCGCGATTACCGCCAGGACCGGGCGGGAAGTGCTTGCTGTGGTCGAGGCCGCAGTGCCTTACGGCCCAGCCCGAGGGGGAGAATCCCATGCAGAGTCTTAAGCGTCCTGGTCGTACCGCACCCAAGCGGCTCCAGGCGGTCATCGAGCCCGAGCCGGAGGGTGTCGAACCGGACGACGAGTTCGACGCGTACGACACCTTCGAGATGTACCGGGTGATGTGCCCGGACTGCGCCCAGCCCATCGCGCTGCTGTCCGACGAGGACAGCCTGCCCGAGCACGCGCTGATCGTGTCGCCGTGGAACCCGTTCGGGCTCACGGTCTGCGCCGGCACGGGCCGTTCGGCCGGTGACGCCCGGCCCGCGGACGAGTCCGTGGAGCCGCAGGAGCAGGAGACCGCCCTGCTGTTGACGCTCCCTCAGGGCCTCGACTGGCGGACCCAGCCCTTCTCGCACGTCGGCGGCCCGGGCTCGCGCCCGATGCGGGTGCCGGTGATGCGCCGTCAGCAGCCCGATCAGCGCCAAGCGGCCTGATTCCCGGGCCGGTTCGGCCCACGATCGCCTCACCCAGCGCCCCGGCGGGCAGGTCTCGTCCTGCCCCGTTCGGTTCCGGCGCGAACTCAGACACGATTCCCGGGAGCGGTGACCGGTTCGCGCTCGCAGGCGTTGACCCGGTATGACCCCAACTTTTTCGGTGACCGGGAGTCGGCGTCACATCTTCGTGCCGGCCTCGGCAGAATCGCTTCCGCAAGGGCCGGCCCCGTATCAGGACCCGCCCATCTACCGTGCCCTGATGCGGACTTGGGCCGACCGGGGCCGCACCCTGCCGGGACTTCACGATCCCGAGTGGGTGCGGCTGGTTACGCCGCCGAGCGGTCTCGACCAGTTCGGCGGCACCCTCGACCCGTTCGGCGCGTCCGACTTCTTCCGCGGCTCCTTCAGCGTGACTCGGGCCCCGCGAGGTGACGGGCGATGACCATCCGCTGGATCTGATTGGTGCCCTCGACGATCTGGAGCACCTTCGCCTCGCGCATGTACCGCTCGGTGGGGAAGTCCGCCGTGTAGCCGTACCCGCCGAGGATCTGCACGGCGTCCGTGGTGACCCGCATCGCGGCGTCGGTGCAGAGCAGCTTCGCCATGGCCGCCTGCTTGGAGAACGGCCTGCCCGCGTCACGCAGCCGGGCGGCGGAGAGGTAGAGCGCGCGGCCGGCCTCTATCTGCGTCGCCATGTCCGCGAGCATGAAGCGCAGCCCCTGGAAGTCGGCGATCGGCCGCCCGAACTGCTGCCGTCCGGTGGCGTAGCCGACCGCCTCGTCCAGGGCGGCCTGGGCCACGCCGATCGCACAGGCGGCGATGCCGAGGCGTCCGGAGTCGAGCGCGGACAGGGCGATCGCGAAGCCCTGGCCCTCTTCGCCGATGCGCCGGCTGTCGGCGACGCGTACCCCGTCGAAGTGGAGCTGCGCGGTGGGTGAGCCCTTCATGCCCATCTTCTTCTCGGGCGCGGCGGCGCTCAGCCCCTCCGCGTCACCGGGCACCAGGAAGGCCGTGATGCCCCGGGAACCGGAGCCCTCGCCGCCGGTGCGGGCCATGACCGTGTAGAAGTCGGCGACACCCCCGTGGGTGATCCAGGCCTTGGTGCCGGTGATCACCCAGTCGTCGCCGTCCCGCACGGCCTTGGTCCGCAGCGACGCGGCGTCCGAGCCGGAGGAGGGCTCGGAGAGGCAGTACGCGCCGAGCAGTCCGCCGCCGAGCATCGCGGGCAGATGCTCGACCTGCTGCTCCTTGGTGCCGTAGTTGGCGAGGGCGTGGCAGGCGAGGGTGTGGACGCTGACACCGAGGCCGACGGTGAGCCGGGCCATGGCCAGCTCTTCCAGGGACTGGAGATAGACCTCGTACGGCTGGTCCCCGCCGCCGTGCTCCGAGTCGTACGGGAGGCCGAGCAGTCCCGACTCCGAGAGCAGGCCGAAGAGTTCACGGGGGAAGCGGCCGGTGTCCTCCTCCTCGGCCGCCCGCGGGGCGATCTCCCGCTGCGCGATCTCACGGACGAGCGAGATCAGATCCCGGGCCTCTTCCGTGGGCAGTTGACGGTCCACCGGCTGCGCGGCGCGGTCGGGCATGGCGACGCTCTCCTCCCTGTCGGGCACTGCGGCGGACGCCCACCGGGGATGAGGTGGTGCCGCCGGATCTCACGTGCCACAGCCGATGGTCCTCCTCCGGATCACGGAAGCCGCTGATCAGCGGCGGTGGCGCTTGGAGTATGCCCGATCCGGAGCAGCGAGTCACCGGTTAACGAGCGTTTATTGGGACACATTCCGCGACCCGCCGACCCCGGCCGGAATTGGTCCGAACCATTGACCCCAGTGGTCTAGTCCTCTACGTTCTCCCACAACAACGCGGCATCGCGTTCATGCCAATCGGCTCAGCAGGTCCAGGCAGCACCTTCCCCGCCACGCTCCCCTCCCCCGGAGTCACGATGCTCAGACCGCACAGCTCCCGCGTCCCCGTCAGGACACTTGTCGCCGCCACGTGTTGCGCCGCCCTCGGCGCCGGACTCCTCACCGCGGCGGGCACCGCGACGGCCAGCCCGGCGAAGCCCGGCCCTCAGCCGCACGCGCCCCGCGCGACCGGCTCGAAGGTCGTCGGCTACTTCATCGACTGGGGCATCTACGACCGCAAGTACTACGTCAAGAACATCGAGACGTCGGGCTCGGCGAAGAAGCTCACGCACATCAACTACGCCTTCGGCAACGTCGTCGACGGCAAGTGCGCGCTCGGCGACGCCTGGGCGGACACCGACAAGCCGTTCACCGCCGAGGAGTCCGTGGACGGCGTCGCCGACACCGCGGACCAGCCGCTGAGCGGCAACTTCAACCAGCTGCGCAAGCTGAAGAAGCTGCACCCGAAGCTCAAGATCGTCTGGTCGTTCGGCGGCTGGACCTGGTCCGGCGGCTTCGGCGAGGCGGCCAAGGACCCGCAGGCCTTCGCGAACTCCTGCTACGACCTGGTCGAGAACTCCAAGTGGAAGGACGTCTTCGACGGGATCGACATCGACTGGGAGTACCCCAACGCCTGCGGCCTCACCTGCGACACCAGCGGCAGCGAGGCCTTCGAGGACATGATGGCGGCCCTGCGCAAGCGATTCGGCAAGAAGGAGCTGGTCACCGCCGCGATCACCGCCGACGCCAAGCCGGGCGGCAGGATCGACGCGGCGGACTACGCGGGCGCCGCGAAGTACGTCGACTGGTACAACCCGATGACGTACGACTACTTCGGCTCATGGGACGCGACCACCGCCCCGCACTCGCCGCTGTACCCGTACCCGGGCATCGCCGACAAGCACTTCAACTCCGCCGCGACCATCAGGAAGCTGCGGGGCCTCGGCATCCCGGCCTCCAAGCTGCTGCTCGGCATCGGCTTCTACGGGCGCGGCTGGACCGGCGTCACCCAGTCGGCGCCCGGCGGAACCGCGGCCGGCCCGGCGGCGGGGACGTACGAGGCGGGCTACGAGGACTACAAGGTGCTCAAGAAGACGTGCCCGGCCAACGGGATCGTCGGCGGCACCGCGTACGCCAAGTGCGGTGACGACTGGTGGAGTTACGACACCCCGCGGACCATCAAGGGGAAGATGGCGTACAAGGACGCCCAGGGCCTCGGCGGCACCTTCTTCTGGGAGCTGAGCGGCGACACGGCGAACGGTGAGCTGATCAAGGCGATCAAGTAGCCGACGCTACGGGGGACTTGGGGTGGGGGTCGGTCGGCGGACCCCCACCCCCGGTGCGTTTCCCGGGTGTTGTCCGGCCGGCGGGGCGCCGGCGGGTCAGGTGTCGCGGCGGGCGGGCGCGGGGGCGAGATAGGCCGGGGCCAGTTCCTCGATGGCCCGCAGGGAGCCGCCCAGCATCTTGACGAGCAGATCGCGCATGGTGTCGCGGGGCAGCTCCGGGCGGTCGATCCAGTCGAGCGTGGCACCCTCGACCGCGCAGACCCAGCCGAACAGGCCCATCCGGACCACCGGTTCGATGTCGCTCCTGCCGTACGCGCCCTCGGCGATGGTGGTGACGATCGCCTCGCGGACGCCGTCGCGGATCGCGTGCACCTGGGCGTCGAAGCCGACTCCGCCACTGACGATCGTGCGGTAGGCGGCCTGGTTGTCCTCCGCGTACCGCAGATAGCACTCTATGGTCCGGTGCACCCGCTCCACGGACGGGAGTTGGAGGCCGCTCGCGGCGAACGTGATCAGATCGGCCACCGAGTCCTCGACGATGGCGAGGTAGTAGCCGCGCTTGGACTTGAAGTAGTAGTAGATCAGTCCCTTGGCCACCCGCGCCTGCCGCGCGATGTCGTCCATCGACAACGTGTCGTACGACGTGTCGGCGAACAACTTGCGCCCGATGGAGATGAGTTCGGCGCGGCGCGCCAACGATCGGTCGGTGCCGCGCGCCCGCGGCGGTTCGACTCCACGCTGTTGACTACTATTCAATTTCGGTCCTGGTCTCCAACTGCCAGCGGGACAACCGCAGTATGGCAGACCCTCACCACCAGCTTGTTCGACTCTGATCGACAGAATCGGCCGGTGGATCAGGTCACAGCAGACCCAGCTGGGTCACCAGCATCGCGACGACCACGACCAGGACCCAGCCCGCCAGATGTTCGACGACCTTGGGGCCGTCGTCCTTCGGGCCGCCCGTGCCGGTGCGGACGCGGGCGGTGGGGGCGGAGGTCGCGGTCATGGCAGCTCGTTGGTGTGATCGGTGTGTGGTGGGCTCCCCCGTTCCGTCCACCTTGCCACCGCGTGGGCGGTTCGCGGCCGAGAGCTTGGTCACACGACGCCCACCGCGGCGAGCGCCGCACGCTGGCGGGACGTGGGCCGCGCCGGGAAGTACAGATAGCAGACGCCGCCGGTGCCGGAGACGATCTTGCCCGCGGCGTTGTACCGCTTGGTCCGCAGCCAGATGTTCTCCCACTCGCGCCGCCGGTAGACCCGGCGCACCGCCTCGTTGGTCGGGGAGTTCGGGTCGTTGGCGATGATGTCGCCGTCGGCGGTGAAGCCGATCACCGTCATCAGATGCCCGGCCGTGCCGTAGCCCGCGCCCGTCAGCTCCTCCGCCAGGAACGACTGGGAGGTGATCGCCGGGATGCCCGCCGCGATCAGGGTCTCCAGCTCGGTGAGCGAGCCCAGCCGGGTCACCACGCCCTGGATGTCCTGGTAGGTGGCGGCGTACGCGGCGTTGAACGGCCAGTTGCCACAGCCCTCGTACTGGTAGTCGAAGGTGAACCGGGCCGCGTGGCACACCTGCGGGTCCGCGAACGCCGGGTTCACCCAGGCCAGCTCCGCGGCGCTGGGCCTGCGGCCCCAGAACTCTATGATCATCTGCGAGGAGGTCGGGCTGCACCAGGCCTCGCCCCCGTTGTCGTACTCGGGGTACTGGCCCTTGTGGGTCTCCTGGGAGTAGCGCGGGACGTTCAGCTCCCGGGCGAGGCCGGGCGCCGAGGCCGGGACGGTGAAGCGGTCGGGCACGTCGGAGCCCATCGCGCCGAGCCGCCACACCGTGGGGGTGAGCCGGGTGCCGGGTGTGCGGTGGAGGGTCAGCCGCAGCCGGTAGGAGGCGAGACGCAGGCCCGTGGCCGGGTCGTCGATCGCGAAGGTGTCCGTCCAGACACTGCTCCTGCCGTCCTCCTGGCCGTCGACGGACGTCCTTCTGATGTCCTGGTCGCCGGCCGCCCACCGCCCCAGCACGTACCAGGGCGTGTCCGAGCCGTCGGAGTACGTGCCCTTCATCTCGACGGCGATCCAGGTGCCGGCCGGGGTGCGGGCGTTCCAGGACGCGATGACCTCGACGGCGGGCACGGTGAGCGTGTGGACCGGTGAGGTCCAGGTCGCGTACTCCCAGGCGGCCGTCCGCCCGGTGTGCGGGTCGGTGTAGTCGGTGGTGCCGAGCGGCGCGTCGATCACCAGCCCCGGCCGCTCCCCCGCCTGGGCGCAGGTGCCCTCGGCGCCGCCGGAGCGCCAGTCGGCGTACGAGGTCCAGAAGCGGTTGTCCACGAGGCGGGCCGGTGCCCGGACGGCTCCGGCGGGAGCGTCGGTCCGGGCGCTCGTGGTGTCGGCGGCGGCCTGCGCCGTCGGTCCTCCGGCCGCCGCGGCGGCGGTGGCGACGGCTGCGGTCAGGACGGTTCTGCGGGACGGCTCGGAAAGGCTCGTCATCTGCGGGAGACCCCCAGTGATCCGGAAGAAACGGTTCAGACGCACGGCTGTTCGCCCACTATGGACGTCGGGCGAGGACTTCTGCCAGCACCTCGCGCATCGGCGCGCCCACCGATATTGGTCGACACCACTGGCGTGCGCCGGGATCTCCCGGCACGGTGTTCAATCCACGTATGCACGCCTTCCCCGCCCCCTCGGACTCCAAGGATCCCGCCGTCGAGGACCTCGCCTCCCGGCTCCGCACACTGCCGCCCTCCTGCGGGCCGGTCCGGCTGATGGGGGTCGACGGGCACGCCGGGTCCGGGAAGAGCACCCTCGCCGGGCGCCTGGCCGTCGCGCTCGGCGGTGCCCCGGTGCTGCACCTCGACGACATCGCCACCCACGAGGAGCTGTTCGCGTGGACCGGACGACTCCTGGACCAGGTCATCGAGCCGCTGCGGGACGGGCGGAGCGCGCGCTACGCCCCGTACGACTGGCGTGCGCGCGGTTTCGGCCCCGCGCGCACGCTGCCGGCGGCGCCCGTGATCGTGGTCGAGGGGGTGGGTGCGGGCCGGCGTGCGCTCCGGCCGTATCTGGCGCGGCTGGTGTGGATGGAGGTGCCGGAGGAGCGTGCCTGGGCGCGAGGGCAGGCGCGGGACGGGGAGGAGCAGAGTGAGTTCTGGGCCGGGTGGGTCAGGGCGGAACGCCGGCATTTCGCCGAGGATCCTTCTCGGCCGTTCGCCGATCTTCTGATTCGGCCGGGAAACACGGGGTACGAGGTGCTGGCGGGACCTGCGACGACTCCCGGATCGGCATCGCATCTCACTCAGGGTGACGGACCATCCGCAATGTGCTGAACTTGTGAAGACGACTGTCCGGGAAGTTCCGCGAGTGCCCCAACTCGGCTTGACCGGGGGGCCGTACAGGTCTTACGTTCTGAATGTGCGGTGATTCTTCACCGCCCAGAGACGCGAAGCCCCCGGTTGTTCCCCCGTGATCGGGGGCTTCGTTCTGCCCTCTTCCGGCTTTTCCGGAACTGCTGGGACACGATTTCTTCACCCTCGGTCACCGTCCGCAATGCGCCCCGTCTGCTCCCACCTCGTAAGACGAGGGCTGCGGCACCCTTCGAAGGGCGACCGACCCGCAGGTACGATGCCCAAGGTGCGACCTTCGGACGGCAGCGGCAGCGCGTCGGCGCAACTCCCGTCCGCGGCACAGCGGTTCGACGAAGGCTGCCGACGGGCACCGGCCCGTTCGGTTTCCAGCGGGGGCACGGTTTGTGGGGGACGGGATGGACTTCGGCTCGCGGGGCCCCGAGGCCCCGGCCGACCTCGCCTGGCTGCGAGGCGTGGACGCCTACACGATGGGCGCCTATCCGCAGGCGGAGGAGGAGTTCCGCACCGCGGTGCGGATGGACCCGGGGATGGCCGACGGCTGGCTCGGGCTGCACGCGCTGCGCGTGGACACGACGACCGCCCTGCTGCGGATGTTCCGGCACCGGGAGCGCTTCGGGGAGCAGCGCTCACGGCACCGGCGCACCCTCAACTCCTGGTACTGGCTGGGCTGGTGGGTACAGCCCGTGCTGGAGAGCCCGCGTGATCTGCTCCTCGCGCACGCCTCGCACTGGCTGGACGGGCGCCATGTGCCCGAGCTGGACCGGGCGCTCGCGGGGCTGCCGCCGGTCGACGCGGACCACCATGTGCGCTTTCTGCACGCCTGCCGCGCCTATCTGGTCAAGGACTGGGAGCAGTTGGTCCGGCACACCGATCCGCTGATCGACGATCCCCTGCTGGGCATCGAGGCCGGCCTCTTCGGCGGGATGGCCCGGGTCCGGCTGGAGACGTACGGACAGGCCGAGCCACTGCTCTCCGCCGCGCTGATGCGCTGCCGCAGCGAGCAGCCGCAGCGCAAGGAGCTGCGGTACTGGCTGGCCCGCGCCCACGAGGGCACCGGGCGCAGCGCCGCCGCGCTGCCGCTGTACCGGGCGGTGCACCGGGTCGACCCCGCCTTCATGGACACCTCCGCGCGGCTCGCGGCGATCGCCGAGGGCGACGGGTACGACGACGACGCGAGCGACTTCGCGGCGATCGCGCTCGCCGGGATCGGGCAGGACGTGCTCGACGGCGACGGGCTGGAGCCGTTCTTCGACCCCGAGGGCCGGGACCTGAAGGTCTCCGATCCCGGGCTGCCGCCGACGGGCGGGCTGCCGCCCGAGGCCGGCGACACCTTCGTCCGGGAGAAGTCCGTGGTGCCGGTGGAGCCGCTGTCGCTGCCGACCGGGCCGACGGATCCGGAGCTGCTGGAGGAGGCGCTCGCCGAGCTGGAGCGGATGGTCGGTCTCGAACCGGTGAAACGGCAGGTCAAGGCGTTGTCCGCGCAGCTGAACATGGCGCGGCTGCGGGCCGGGCAGGGGTTGCCGGTGCAGCCGCCCAAGCGGCACTTCGTCTTCTCCGGGCCGTCCGGGACCGGGAAGACGACCGTGGCGCGAATACTGGGCCGGGTGTTCTACGCGCTCGGGCTGCTGGGCGGCGATCATCTCGTCGAGGCGCAGCGGGCGGATCTCGTGGGCGAGTATCTCGGGCAGACCGCGGTGAAGGCCAACGAGCTGATCGACTCGGCGATCGGTGGGGTGCTGTTCGTGGACGAGGCGTACTCGCTGTCGAACACGGGGTACGGGAAGGGCGATGCGTACGGGGACGAGGCGCTTCAGGTGCTGCTGAAGCGGGCCGAGGACAACCGGGATCATCTGGTCGTGATCCTCGCGGGGTATCCGGAGGGGATGGATCGGCTGCTGGCCGCGAATCCCGGGCTGTCGTCTCGCTTCACGACGCGGGTGGATTTTCCGTCCTACCGGCCGTTGGAGCTGACCTCCATCGGGGAGGTGCTCGCGGCGGAGAACGGGGATGTGTGGGACGAGGAGGCGCTCGACGAACTGCGGTCCGTCGCCGGGCATGTCGTCGAGCAGGGGTGGATCGACGAGTTGGGGAACGGGCGGTTCCTGCGGACCCTGTACGAGAAGAGCTGTGCGTATCGGGATCTGCGGTTGTCGGGGTATCCGACGATTCCCACGCGGGATGATCTGTCGACGTTGCGGCTGCCGGATCTGATGCAGGCGTATGGGGAGGTTCTGTCGGGGCGGGGGCCCGGGGGGCCGTCGGCGGTGTGACTTCCGCCCCCGCCACCCCTACCCGTCCCATCCCCAGGGGCTGCGCCCCTTCGACCCGCCAGGGTGGTGCGTGGTCGGGTGCGGGTGGGTGGGGCTTCTCGCGCAGTTCCCCGCGCCCCTGACAAGCAGGCGCGGGGAACTGCGCGACCAGCCCCCGCCGGACCCGCGCGTACCCGCCCCCGGCCGCCCCTGGCCGGGGCGGCCGGGGGCGGGGTCAGCCGGCCAGGGCCTCCTCCGGGGTTTCGCTGGCTCGTGGTTCTGTCACCCGGGTCGGCGGGACCTCTCGGTGGGCGGGGTCCCGGACCTCGCCGACCAGGAGTTCCAGCACGTCTTCCAGGGCGACCAGGCCGAGCACCTTGCCGGAGGCGTCCGCGACCTGGGCGAGGTGTGTGGCGGCGCGGCGCATGACCGTGAGGGCGTCGTCCAGGGGGAGTTCCGCGCGCAGGGTGGTCATGGGGCGCCAGATCTGCTGGGGGACGGCGCGGTCGGAGTCCTCCAGGTCGAGGACGTCCTTGACGTGGAGGTAGCGGCCCATGAAGGCGCCGGTCTCCGCGACCACCGGGAAACGGGAGTAGCCGGTGCGTGCGGTCAGGGCGACGACCTGGGCGGGGGTCACGGAGGGGACCACCGTCACCAGGGAGTCGCGCTTGAGGAGGACGTCCGTCACCGGGCGGGAGCCCAGCTCCAGCGCGTCCTCCAGCCGTTCCTGCTCCTCCGGGTCGAGCAGCCCGGCCTGCCCGGAGTCCTCGACCAGCCGGCCCAGCTGGACGCTGGTGAAGACGGCCTCGACCTCGTCCTTGGGCTCGACGTGGAAGAGCCTGAGGACGACCCGGGCGCAGGCGCCGAGGCCGACCGTGACCGGCTTGCAGAGACGGGCGAAGGCCACCAGCGCGGGGCTCAGCCACAGCGCCGTCTTCTCGGGCGCGGCCATCGCCAGGTTCTTCGGCAGCATCTCGCCGATGACGAGGTGCAGGAAGACGACGACGGCCAGGGCGATGACGTACCCCAGGGGGTGGATCATCCCGTGCGGGAGGTGGATCGCCTCGAACAGCGGCTCAAGAAGCTTCGCCACCGTCGGCTCGGCCACCGCGCCCAGCGTCAGCGAGCAGACGGTGATGCCGAACTGGGCCGCCGCCATCATCTGCGGCAGGTTCTCCAGGCCGTAGAGGACCTGGCGGGCCCGCGCGGTCCCCAGCGGTTCGATCTGGCTGCGGCGGACGGAGACCAGGGCGAACTCGGCGCCGACGAAGAAGCCGTTGGCAAGCACGAGGAGCAGGGCGAACAGGAGTTGGAGCACGCTCATCGGGCCGCCTCCACCACAGGGGCGGGGGTGGTGCGGACGAGGCGTACGCGCTCCGCCCGGTAGTGCCCGACCTGCCGTACCGCGAGCCGCCAGCCGGGCAGCTCCGCCCTGTCGCCGGGCGCCGGGATACGGCCGAGGAGGTCGGCGACGAGACCGGCGACCGTCTCGTACGGGCCCTCCGGGACGTCGAGGCCGATGCGCTGGAGCAGGTCGACCCGGCAACTGCCGTCGACGTCCCAGGCGGGGCGGCCGTCCTCGGGCGGGGCCGCGGCCAGTTCGGGCAGGTCGTGCCCGTCGTGCTCGTCGCGGACCTCGCCGACCAGTTCCTCGACGATGTCCTCCAGGGTGACGACCCCGGCCGTGCCGCCGTACTCGTCGACGACGACGGCGATGGGCTGCTCGCTGCGCAGCCGGGCCAGCAGCGGCTGCACGGGCAGCGACTCGGGGACGAGGAGCGGGGACTTGGCGATCCGGCCGACCGGGGTGTGCAGCCGGTCCTGGGCCGGGATCGCGAGGGCGTCCTTGAGGTGGGCCATGCCAACGATCTCGTCGATCCGCTCCCGGTAGACGGGGAAGCGGGAGAGGCCGGTGGCCCGGGTCAGGTTGACCACGTCCTCCGCGGTCGCCGAGGACTGCAGGGCGCTGACCTTGACTCGGGGCGTCATCACGTTCTCCGCGGTCAGGTCGCCGAGGGAGAGGGTGCGGACGAAGAGGTCGGCGGTGTCCTGCTCCAGGGCGCCGGCCTGGGCCGAGTGCCGGGCGAGGGAGACCAGTTCGCCGGGGGTGCGGGCGGAGGCCAGTTCGTCGGTGGGCTCGACGCCGAAGGCGCGGACCAGACGGTTGGCGACCGCGTTGAGGGCGGCGATGACCGGGCGGAAGAGACGGGAGAAGACATGCTGGGGTCCCGCGACGAAGCGGGCGACCTGCATCGGCTTGGACACCGCCCAGTTCTTGGGCACCAGCTCGCCGATCACCATCTGCACGGCGGAGGCCAGCAGCATGCCGACGACGACGGAGACTCCGGAGACGGCTCCTTCGGGTATGCCGACGGCGGTGAAGGGGCCGTTCAGTATCTCCGCGAGCGCCGGTTCGGCGAGCATGCCGACGACCAGGGAGGTGATGGTGATGCCGAGCTGGGTGCCGGAGAGCTGGAACGACAGCTCCTTGAGCGCGCCCACCACCTTGTGGGCCCGGCGGTCGCCCTCGGCGGCGGCCTTCTCGGCCTCCGGCCGCTCGACCGTGACGAGGCCGAACTCGGCGGCCACGAAGAAGCCGTTGGCGAGGATCAGCAGGAACGCGGCTCCGAGGAGCAGCAGGGGGATGGTCATGCCGCCGCCTCGATAGGTCGGGAGGGGGCGGCGCAGGTACTACAGGACGATCCGTCCATCGCTGGAGGGAGTCACTCCTCGAATAGCAGGGAGCCCCCGCCTTCCGGTGGTGCTGTGGAAGCGGAGGCGGAGGCGCAACGAAAACGCCTCCGCCAACAGATTAATCAAGACAGGGCCCGGTGCGGCAGGGGCGGCGGCCCCGAGTCGTCCCCGATCTTGTCCGGGGTCAGCCCTGGGGCCGCTCGGGCTCGGTGACCGACCGGGCCTCCACCAGCGCACGGAGGGCCCGGGCGTCCTCGATGGCACGCTGCCTGGCGATGCCCGGCTGGATGCCGAGCGCGGGCAGGCTGGTGCCGTCGGTGAGGTCGAGGAAGACCCAGGGGTCGCCGACCCGCAGGTTCACCTGCACGATCTCCGCCCACCCCAGCTGCCGCCTGGCGGTGATGTTGACCACGGTCACCCCGGACTCGTCGGCGACCACCCGGGGCCGGGAGAGCAGACCCAGCACCCCGGCGAGCAGGGCCGCCGTGAAGACGAAGCTGAGGCGCTCCCCGGGACCGAGCGTCGGCAGCAGCAGCGCGACCACCGTGATGACCACGAACATCGCGCCCGCGGCGGTGAGCAGCACGGCCCGGGTGCGGCCCGGCCGAAAAGTGACCGGCAGGGCGGGCAGGGAGGAGTGGGTGGGCAGGGAGGACTGGTCCGGCATGGCGTACGACTCCCCGGCCGTCAGAGGCGGCAGGCGTGGATGGCGGTGGTCAGGATGGCCCGCGCGCCGATGTCGTACAGGTCGTCCATGATCCGCTGGGCCTCCTTGGCCGGGACCATGGCGCGGACGGCGACCCAGCCCTCGTTGTGCAGCGGGGAGACGGTCGGGGACTCCAGGCCGGGGGTGAGCGCGACGGCCTTCTCCAGCTGCTCGACGCGGCAGTCGTAGTCCATCATCACGTAGGTCCGGGCGACCAGGACACCCTGGAGACGGCGCAGGAACTGCTGCACCTTGGGCTCGTTCTCCGAGTTCTCCTCGGAGGTGTCGGCGCCGACGCGGCGGATGACGATGGCCTCGGACTTCATGATCGGCTCGCCGAAGACCTCCAGGCCCGCGTTGCGCAGGGAGGTGCCGGTCTCGACGACGTCGGCGATGACCTCGGCGACCCCCAGCTCGATCGCGGTCTCGACGGCGCCGTCGAGGTGGACGACGGAAGCGTCGATGCCGTTGTCGGCGAGGTGCCTCGCGACGATGCCCTCGTAGGAGGTGGCGACCGTCTTGCCCTTGAGGTCGGCGACACCGGTCGCCGCGCCGGGCCTGGAGGCGAAGCGGAACGTGGAGCGGGCGAAGCCGAGGGGGAGGATCTCCTCGGCCCGGGCGCCGGAGTCGATCAGCAGATCGCGGCCGGTGATGCCGATGTCGAGGCGGCCGGAGGAGACGTAGATCGCGATGTCGCGGGGGCGGAGGTAGAAGAACTCCACCTCGTTGACCGGGTCGACGATCCGCAGTTCCTTGGACTCCCGGCGCTGCTGGTAGCCGGCCTCATGCAGCATCTCCCCCGCAGGTCCGGACAGGGAACCCTTGTTGGGGACGGCGATGCGCAGCATGAGGTCGGCTTCCTTTGCGTGGGGCGTGGGCGGGGAGGGTGCGGAACGGACTGGCTTACAGGTGGGCGTACACGTCGTCCAGGGAGATGCCGCGGGCGACCATCATCACCTGGACGTGGTAGAGCAGCTGCGAGATCTCCTCGGCGGCGGCTTCCTTGCCCTCGTACTCGGCGGCCATCCAGACCTCGGCGGCCTCTTCGACGACCTTCTTGCCGATGGCATGGACGCCCTTCCCGACCAGTTCGGCGGTGCGGGAGGTGGCGGGGTCGCCGGTGGCGGCCTTCTGCTGGAGCTCGGTGAAGAGCTCCTCGAACGTCTTCTTGGACATGGTGACGCTCAGCCTATGCCACACCCGCGTTTCGTCAGCGCCACGGTTCAGATACTGAGCGGAGGGTGGCCGCCGTCGCCACCGCCGCCGTCACCGCCTCGTGGCCCTTGTCCTCGTTCGAGCCCTCGATGCCCGCGCGGTCCAGGGCCTGTTCCTCGGTGTCGCAGGTGAGGACGCCCATCCCGATGGGGACGCCGGTGTCGACGGAGACCTGGGTGAGGCCCTGGGTGACGCCCTGGCACACGTACTCGAAGTGGGGGGTGCCGCCGCGGATGACGACACCGAGGGCGACGATGGCGTCGTAGCCGCGGCCCGCGAGGACCTTGGCGACGACCGGGAGTTCCCAGCTGCCGGGGACCCTGAGGAGGGTCGGCTCGGTGATGCCCAGGTCGCGCAGGGCGCGCAGGGCGCCGTCCACCAGACCGTCCATCACCTTCTCGTGCCACTGCGCCGCGATGACGGCGACCCGGAGGTCGCCCACGTTGCGTACGGACAGTTCGGGTGCGCCCTTGCCGCTCACGTTCTCTTGTCTCCTCGACGTGCGATTGCTCTGGGTACTTTTACTGGTTGCCGCAGGTGGACGCGGTGGTCGTGTCCAGCCACGGCAGATCGTGGCCCATCCGGTCCCGCTTGGTGCGCAGGTAGCGGAGGTTGTGCTCGCCCGCGCGGACGGGCATCGGCTCGCGGTCGGTGACCGTGAGGCCGTGCCGGACGAGGGCGTCGGTCTTCTCGGGGTTGTTGGTCATCAGCCGGAGGCTGCGGACACCGAGGTCCTTGAGGATCTGCGCGCCGGCGCCGTAGTCCCGGGCGTCGGCGGGCAGGCCCAGCTCCAGGTTGGCGTCGAGGGTGTCGCGGCCGCGCTCCTGGAGTTCGTAGGCGCGCAGCTTGGACAGCAGTCCGATGCCGCGGCCCTCGTGGCCGCGCAGATAGACGACGACGCCCCGGCCCTCGGCGGCGATGCGTTCCAGGGAGGTGCCCAGCTGGGGACCGCAGTCGCAGCGCAGCGAGTGGAAGATGTCGCCGGTGAGGCATTCGGAGTGGACGCGGACGAGGACGTCCTCGCCGTCGCCGATCTCGCCGTGGACGAGGGCGACGTGCTCGACGCCGTCGACCGTGGAGCGGTAGCCGTACGCGGTGAAGTCGCCGTACTCGGTGGGGAGTTGGGTCCTGGCCTCACGCTCGACGGTGGGTTCGGCGGAGCGGCGGTAGGCGATCAGGTCCTCGATGGAGATGATCGTCAGACCGTGCTTGCGGGCGAACGGGATCAGCTCGGGCAGGCGCAGCATCCGGCCGTCCTCGCCGGCGATCTCGACGATCGCGCCGGCCGGGCGCAGCCCCGCGAGGCGGGCGAGGTCGACGGCGGCCTCGGTGTGGCCGTCGCGTACGAGCACCCCGCCGGTACGGGCGCGCAGCGGGAAGATGTGGCCGGGGCGGACGAAGTCGCCGGGCTCGGCGGTGCCGCTCGCCAGGAGCTGGAGGGTGGTGGCGCGGTCGGCGGCGGAGATTCCGGTGGTGACGCCGTACTGCGGGGCGGCGTCGACGGTGACGGTGAAGGCGGTGCGCATGGACTCGGTGTTCTGCTGTACCATCTGCGGCAGTTCGAGCCGGTCCAGCTCGTCCGCCTCCATGGGGGCGCAGATCATGCCCCGGCACTCGCTCATCATGAAGGCGATGATCTCGGGGGTGGCCTTCTCCGCGGCGATGACGAGGTCGCCCTCGTTCTCGCGGTTCTCGTCGTCGACGACCACGACCGGGCGGCCGGCCGCGATGTCGGCGATGGCCCGCTCGACCGGGTCCAGCGCGAAGTTCTCGATGTCGCTGGTGCTGTAGAGGATCGGCGCCGTGGTCATGCCGGGGCTCCTTCCAGGGCGGGCTTGCGGGAGCGCAGCCACCAGTCGCGCATGCCCCACAGGACGAGCGCGCCGTAGATGATGTAGACGAATCCGGAGAACGCGTAGCCGTTGGCGAAGTTGAGGGGGACGCCGACCAGGTCGACCAGCAGCCAGGCGAACCAGAACTCGACCATGCCGCGCGCCTGGGCGTACATGGCGACGACGGTGCCGGTGAAGATGTACGCGTCCGGCCAGGGGTCCCAGGACAGGGTGGGGAAGGCGGTGAAGAGTCCGCCGACGGCGAGGGTGCCGAGCACCGCGCCGGCGATCAGGTAGCCGCGCTCGCGCCAGGTGGCGAAGCGCGGGGCGATGGCGCCGTCCGCCGTCTGCTTCTTCGTACGGTTCCACTGCCACCAGCCGTACGCGGCGACGGCCATGACGATGACCTGCTTGCCGGCGCTGCCGGTGAGGTGGCCGACGAAGGCGCCGAAGAGGACGAGGCCGGAGAGGAACTGCACGGGCCAGTTCCACAGGGAGCGGATCGCGCCGAGGGCGAGGGCGACCAGTCCGAGGACGTTGCCGATCATGTCCGACCAGAGGATCTGCTGGCCGAAGGCGGTGAAGGCGACGGTGTTCAGGGAGTTCACCGTCCCGCTCCCTCGGTGTTCGCCGCTCCCTGGTGGCCCAGCAGGCGCTCGACGTACTTGGCGATCACGTCGACCTCGAGGTTGACCGGGTCGCCGGGCTGCTTGCGGCCGAGCGTGGTCAGGTCGAGGGTGGTCGGGATGAGGCTGACCGTGAAGTGGTCGGGGCCGGCGTCGACGACGGTGAGGCTGATGCCGTCGACGGTGATGGAGCCCTTCTCGACGACGTACCGGGTGAGCTCCGCGGGGAGCGAGATCTTGACGATCTCCCAGTTCTCGGAGGGCTTGCGCTCGATGACCTGGCCCGTGCCGTCGACATGGCCCTGCACGATGTGGCCGCCGAGGCGGTCGCCGACGGCCATGGGGCGTTCGAGGTTGACGCGGGAGCCGACGCCGAGGGCGCCGAGGCTGGAGCGTTCGAGGGTCTCCGCCATGACGTCGGCGGTGAACCAGTCGTCCTCGTGCTCCACGACCGTGAGACAGACGCCGTTGACGGCGATGGAGTCGCCGTGCTTCGCGCCCTGGGTGACGACGGCGCCGCGCAGACGGAAGCGGGAGGAGTCGCCGAGATTCTCTACGGCGGTGACCTCACCCAGCTCTTCGACGATTCCGGTGAACACTTCCCGGGTCCTCCTGCCTCGTGGGGCACGGACTCCGGGGCTGTCGAAGACGACAGAATTCAGCGGACAGCGGCACAGGGAGCGACGCCGTGTGTGGACCCACCTCTGTCGAGGTAGGCCGAAAACAGACGGCGGCGCGCACGAATGCCCGCCCGCCGCGCACTGCCTCCCATCCGGACTTTAACCGTCGGTCCAGGAATTCCACCTGGTCAACCGGTCGCTGGAAGCGACCGGGTCGCGGACTATAACCGCCGGTTCGGACTTTCACCGACCCCGGAGTGCGCTGCTTCTGGTACATGGCCAGTGTGCCACGCCCGGTCGGCACCCATGCGGGTGAGCACTGTGGGGTGGCTCACAGAGCGTGTCCCTGGACTTCCCCGGCGGGCGCCGACCTCTTTCGGCTATCACTGACCAAGGGTCAACTTCCGCAGCGGTGGACCCACTCGAACGGGTAAGGACCATTGACCAGCTTGGTCTAGTCCTTTTAAAGTCTGCGGTCGCGGTACCCGCCTCGAACGGCCCGGCGGCGGTGACGACGGCCCTTGCCCCGTCGCCGGGTCCCACCTCCGTGTCCGCGGTGACCACCGGGAGGGCGCGGACGGGCCCTCCGAGCGTGCGCGGGCGGGCTCTCTGGGAGGGTGGGAGGCGTGACGACCACCACCACCGCCGACGAGTTCGAAGCACACCGACCCCGCCTGTTCGGCCTGGCCTACCGCATGCTGGGCTCCGCCGCCGACGCCGAGGACGCCGTACAGGACGTGTATCTGCGCTTCAGCGGCGCGGACCGTACGGTCATCGAGCAGCCCGCGGCCTGGCTCGCGAAGGCCGTCACCAATCTCTGTCTGACCCGGCTGACCTCCGCTCGGGCCCGCCGGGAGCGGTACACGGGGACCTGGCTGCCGGAGCCGGTCCTCACCGGCGACGGCACCCTCGGCCCGCTGGAGTCGGCCGAGCAGCGCGACGCGGTCTCCCTGGCGCTCCTGGTGCTGCTGGAGCGGCTCACCCCGACCGAGCGGGCCGTGTACGTGCTGCGGGAGGCCTTCGCGTACAGCTACCGGGAGATCTCGGGCGTCCTGGATCTGACCGAGGCCAACTGCCGTCAGCTGCACCGGCGGGCGACGGCCCGGCTGGAGGTGCCCGAGGCCCGGTTCGAGCCGACGCCGGAGCGGCGGTCGGGGCTGGTGGAGTCCTTCCTCGCGGCGGCCCAGGAGGGGGACATGGCCGGACTGGAGAAGATCCTCGCCGAGGACGTGGTCTGGTGGTCCGACGGCGGTGGCAAGGTCAGCGCGGCGGTGCGGCCCGTCGAGGGACGCGAGAAGGTGCTGCGGCTGCTGGTCGGGGGCTGGGGGAAGTGGGCGGACGGCCTGGACTTCTCCCTGGCCGAGGTCAACGGCTCCCCCGCGCTGCTCGCCCGGTCCGGGGACACGCTCGCGTTCACCGTGTCCTTCGCGTTCCGGGGCGGTGTCGTCACGGACGTGCGGGCCGTGCTGAATCCGGACAAGCTGGAGTTCGCGGGACGGCAGCTGACCGACGCGTGACCGGACGGGCGCGCCGGCGGCCGTAGGGCGACTCCGGCCGGGAGCGTCGGGGTGTACGAAGGGCGGGACAGCATGAGCACGATCCTGGTGACCGGTGGCACCGGCGTCCTCGGCCGGCCCCTCACCGAGCGGCTGCGGGCCGCCGGGCACGAGGTGCGGGTGCTCAGCCGGCGCACCCAGCCGTACGCCGTCGATCTCGTCGCGGGCGGGAGCGGGCTGGACACGGCCGTGGCGGGGGTCGACACGATCGTGCACTGTGCGACGTCGCAGCACCGGGGTGACGACGAGCGGGCCGCGGCACATCTGATCGCGGCGGCGCGGCGGGCCGGGGTGCGGCACCTGGTCTACATCTCGATCGTCGGGGTGGACCGGGTGCCGTACGGCTACTACCGGTCCAAGCTGGCCGTCGAGCGGCTGGTCGAGGGGTCGGGGCTGGGGTGGACGATCCTGCGCGCGACCCAGTTCCACGACCTCCTCGTGCTGCTCTTCCAGACCCTCGCCAAGCCGCCGGTCATGATGCTTCCCGCCGGGGTGAGCGATCAGCCCGTCGCCGTCACCGAGGTCGCGGCGCGGCTGGCGGAGCTGGCCTCGGGCGCCCCCGCCGGCCGCGTCGAGGACCTCGGCGGCCCCGAGGTCCTCACCCTCCCCCAGCTGGCCCGCGCCTACCTGGCCGCCACCGGCCGCCGCCGTCCCCTGCTGAACGTCCCCCTGTTCGGCAGGGCGTACCAGGCCTTCAGGGCCGGGCACCATCTCGCTCCGGGGCGGGCCGTGGGGAGGGGGACGTTCGGGGAGTACGTGGGGGAGCGGTTCGGGGAGGTGCGGGAGAAGGGGAAAGGGTGACCCCTTAGCGCGCGGGCGGTGCGAACAGCTCGTCCTGTGCCGCGTCCCTGGCCATGAGCAGCGCGCCGCGCAGTACGGCGGCTCCGCCCAGGCCACTGGCCCGGACCTCGGTGGGCAGCGGCGACATGGCCGCCAGCCGCGCCCCCACCCGGACGGCGAACTCCTCGCCACCGGCCTGCCCGACCTCACCCCCGAGCACCACGCGACCGGGGTCCAGTACGGCCACGACCGAGGCGGCGCCCACGGCCACACGGTCGGCGAGGGCGTCGAGGAAGCGGGCCTCGGGCGCCGCCGAGGCGTGGGATCCGTCCGCCGGTGTCACGCCCGGGGCGGCCGTCGACGCGGCTGAGGCGGCGGTCGGCAGCCCGGCCGCCGCCGCTCGTACCAGCGTCGCCGCGTGCGGTTCGCTCGGGGTGGCCTCGGCCGTGATGCCGTGGGCGGTGGCCAGGGCGGTCACCGCCGCCGCGCCGGCGAGGGAGTGGAAGCCGCCCTCGCAGTCGGTGGCCGAGGGGACCGTGGGCGTGCCCGGGACCGGGAGGAAGCCGATCTCGCCGGTACCGCCGGAGGCGCCCCGGCGGAGGTGACCGTCGAGGACGACGGCGGCGCCGGTGCCGAGGCCGAGCCAGAGGAGGACGAAGGTGTCGCGGTCGCGGGCGGCGCCGTCCCGCTGTTCGGCAAGGGCGGCCAGGTTGGTCTCGTTCTCGACGAGGACGCGGGCGCCGAGCCGTTCGCCGAGCGCGGCCGCCAGGCGGCGGTGCCACTCGGGGAGGCCACTGGAGTTCCGGAGTTCACCCGTGGCCGGGTCGATCAGGCCGGGCGCGCCGATCGCCACCGTGTGCAGCCGGTCGGCGCCCGCCTCCTTCGCGGCCCGCTCCACCAGGGTGACCGCCTGCTCGACCGCGGGGCCGGTGCCGGTGTCGTCCGCGATCGGGACGGACGCCCTCGCCAGCTCCGTACCGACCAGGTCGGCGACGACGACCGTGACGCCCTCGGTGCGCACATCGAGCGCGGCGAGGTGCGCGCGGTCCGCGACGATGCCGTGGAGGCGGGCGTTGGGCCCGCGCCGCTGTTCCCCGGACTCCCCCACGACCTCGATCAGCCCGGCGGCCGTGAGGCGCTCCACGAGGTCGGCGACCGTCGGCCGGGACAGACCCGTGAGCCGCTTCAACTGCCCGGCCGTCAGCGGTCCTTCCTGCTGCAGCAGCCGCAGGGCGAGCCGGTCGTTGATGGCTCGGGCGGTGCTGGGTGATGCGGGCATGCCGGGATCCTTCCAGATCGGCGCCGCCGTACGGGCGTGGGGCCTCGGGCTCAGGCTCTCTTTCTATCAGGCAGGGTTCCTGATAGTTTACGGCGTCGTGACGGGGGCGGGGTGGGCCGAGCCCCTCGGGGAACCGGGAATCCGAGACCCCCTCGGGGCCCGACATCAGGGAGGCGGAGAATGAGTGCGGTGGTCTACGAGCAGCGCGAGGTGAGGCGGGCACGGTACGCCGTGGCGGCCGTGTTCGCCGTGCACGGCGCCGTCACCGGCTCGTTCGCGACCCGCGTGCCGTGGATCGCGGACCACTCCGGGGTCAGCGCGGGTCAGCTGGGCCTGGCTCTGGCGTTCCCGGCGATCGGCGCGTCCCTGGCCATGCCGCTCGCGGGCCGGATCAGCCACCGTTTCGGGGCCCGTGCCGCGCTGCGCGGGCTGCTGTCGATGTGGACGCTCGCGCTGATCCTTCCGTCGCTGGCGCCGAACCTCTGGACGCTCTGCTTCGCCCTGTTCGTCTACGGCGCCTCGGCCGGTATGGCGGACGTCGCCATGAACGCGCTCGGCGTGGAGGTCGAGAGCCGCCTCGGCAAGTCGATCATGTCCGGTCTGCACGGCATGTGGAGCGCGGGCGCCCTCGTCGGCTCGGCGGCCGGCACCCTCGCCGCCCATCTGGGCTCGGACGCCCGGCTGCACCACGCGCTCGCGGCGGCCGTGCTCACCGCCCTCGGCCTCGTCTCCTGCCAGTGGGTGCTGGATCTGCGGCCCACCGAGGACGAGGAGCCGCCGCCCCGGTTCGCACTGCCGCCGAAGTCGGCGCTGCTGATCGGCGCGGTCGGGTTCTGCGCGGTGTTCGCGGAGGGGGCGGCACTGGACTGGTCGGCGGTCTATCTGCGGGACCAGTTGGAGACGTCGGCCGGGCTGGCGGCGGCGTGCACCACCGGCTTCATGCTGACCATGGCGGTGGCCCGGCTCGCGGGCGACGCGGTGGTGAACCGCTTCGGCTCGGTCCGTACCGTGCGGGCGAGCGGGGTCCTGGCCGCGCTCGGCGGGGTCCTCATCGTCGTCGCGGAGCAGCCGGCGGTCGCGATGGCCGGGTTCGCGCTGATGGGCCTCGGTATCGCGGTCGTCGTACCGCTCTGCTTCGCCGCCGCCGGCCGCAGCGGGCCGAACCCCAGTCTGGCCATCGCGGGCGTCGCGACCATCACGTACACCTCCGGGCTGGTGGCGCCGAGCGCGATCGGCGGTCTGGCCCAGCTGACCAGCCTGGTGGTGTCGTTCGGCCTGGTGACCGTGCTGGCGTGCGGTCTGGTCGCCTTCGCGGGCGTGCTGCGCACCAGCGACCGGGACCGCCCGCGGGTGACCCGGACGGACCTGCCCGTTCCGGACCCGAAGCCCTGACGACCCGAAGCCCTGACACGGCCGGGCCGCTCCTCGTCGCCCGGCCGGCTCACCCCCGCGCCAGCTCGTACGCGTACCCCGGTGAGAAGGCCCCCGCGCTCCCCCGGCACCCGTCGGACTCGCCCGGCAGTTTCACCCACAGGTAGGCGTCGATGCGGGACTCTCCGGTGCCGAGGGTCGGTGGGCGGCCGAGGCCGCGGCCGGCGGGGTCGCACCACTCGCCGTCGGCCGGGGCTCCGTTGCCGTTGCGGCTGGTGTCGATGACGGCGCCGAGACCCGCGGGGCCGCCGAGCGCGTCGAGGACCCGGCGGTCGTAGGCGACCTCGGCCTCGGTGCGGTTGAAGTTGGAGACATTGCTGAAGACGCCGTCGGAGCCGTCCGGCGAGGCGGCGCCCGCGCGGCGGAGGAGAGCGGCCTGCTCGGCGGGGGTGTTCCATTCCGAGTGCCCGGCGTCGTAGTAGACGCGGGCGTCGCGGTTGGCCGCCTTGATGACGCGGCCCGCGCGGGCGAGCGAGGCGAAGCGGTCGGCTCGGGCGTCGGCGGAGAGGCAGTCCGACTGGGCGATCGCGTCCGGCTCCAGGATCACGATGACGTCGTCCGAGCCGAGCCCGGCGGCGAACGCGTCGATCCAGGTGTCGTAGGCGGTGAGGCTCGGCGCCCCGCCCTGCGAGGCCCCTCCGCAGTCGCGGTCGGGGATCGCGTACGCCACGAGGACGGGCACCTGGTCCCGCGCCGCGCCCCCGGAGGCGACCGCCGCGACCCGGGAGGTGGTGGTGGCCGGGTTGGGGTCGGTGAACCAGACGGCGGCCGGCCGGTCCGCGATCCCCGTCTCGATGGCGGTGCCGCGCGGGTCGTCCGGGTGGTCCCGGACCCAGTCGAGGACCTGCGATTCCGGGTGGCGGTACAGCTCACCGGGCTCGGCCCCGGGCCCGGTCCCCGGCGCCGTCCGCCGTTCGGTCCGCTCCGCCGAGGGCCGTACCCCGGCCGTCCTGGAGGGTTCGAACACCTCCGACCGGGAGGGCGGGACGGCCGACGGCGAGGGCGAGCCCGGCGTGGGCCCGGTGGGCCCGCCCCGGTCCGACGGGTCCGACGGGAGTCCCGTCGAGCGGCTGGTCAACGGACGGGCCTCGTCCGCGGCGCCTCGCTCGCCGCCCATCGCGGCCACCATCCCGGTGACGGTTCCGACGACGGCCACGACCGATGCCGCCGCCAGCAGGGCGCCGCGCCTCGCCGCCCGCCTGCGCTCGGCCCGGCGTGCGGCCAGACGCTGGGCGCGTAAGCCTGACACGTGGTGCTCCCCCTCTGCTCCCCGGGCCGCGCTCCTTCGGCTTCCCGGTCCCCTCCCGCCGGTCCCGCGTTACCCCGTTCCGGGGACGCGTCGGGCACGGCGGCACCGGCATCAGCGTAGGACTGGGACCCTGCCCCCTATGGCGCAGTTGGAACATTTCACCAATTCTGTGGACTCGTCCACCGAGTCAGTGGACACGGTCGTCTCCCGTATGCGCGCCATCGACGCGCTCCTGCCGGACGGGGACGGGATCGCCGTCTTCAACCGTGTCTATCTGACCGTCACGGAGGACATCGACCGGCGGCTGGACGCCGGTCACTTCCCGGACGCCGAGGCCGCGATCACCCTGGACGTGCTCTTCGCCGAGCGGTATCTGCGGGTCGCCGAGGGCGGTGGCGCGCCCGCCTGCTGGCGGCCCCTGCTGCAGTTCCGGCGCCATCCCGGGGTACGGCCGCTGCAGTTCGCCCTCTGCGGCATCAATGCGCACATCGGGCACGATCTCGCGCTGGCCGTCGTGGACACCTGTCGTACGCTCGGCTGCGAACCGGCCGATCTGGAGGACGAGTTCGAGCATGTGGGCGATGTCCTCGTGTCGCTGGAGGAACGTATCCGCGAGGAGTTGATGCCGGGTCCCGATCTCCTCCAGATCGCCGATCCGCTGACGCATCTGCTCAGCGCGTGGAGCCTGGAGCGCGCCCGTGAGGCCACGTGGTCCTCCGCCCGCGCGCTGTGGGCGCTGCGCGGACTGCCCGCTCTCGCCGAGGAGTTCGCCCGCCATCTGGACGCGGCGGTGGGGCTGACGGGCCGCATGCTGCTGACGCCCCTGCCCGAGTGACGCCTCCGCCCGGCCGCCCCTCTCCGGCCGAGCCGCCTGCCGTACTCCCGTGTGAACGTATTACGTTCGACTTGAGAAGATCCCTCGCAGAGGAGCACACGGCATGGCGTTACGGCTCGGGCTCGCCCTTCCCCAGATGCGGCAGTACGACATCGGAAAGGACGTGCCCGACGTGGCGCGGGCGGCCGAGGACATCGGCTACGACAGCCTGTGGGTCTTCGAACGGGCCCTGTTCCCGGAACCACCGTCGCAGGGTCTGTACGGCCTGGAGGGGCTGCCCTGGCCGGACCACTACCGGCATGTGGCCGAGCCGCTCGTCACGCTCACCCTGGCCGCGGCGGTCACCGAGCGGGCCCGGCTGGGCACCAGCCTGATCGCCCCGCTGCACGTGCCGTTCCAACTCGCCAAGTCGCTCGCCTCGTTGGACGCGGCGAGCGGCGGCCGGGTGGTCGCGGGCCTCGGCACCGGCTGGTCCCTCGACGAGTACGCGGCGGCGGCCGTCCGGCCCTTCGAGGAGCGCGGCCAGGTGCTGGAGGAGCTGATCGGGGTCTGCCGCGCGGTCTGGGGCCCGGACCCGGTGTCGTACGACGGCAGGATCACGAAGATCACGTCCGCCGTGGTCGGCCCCAAGCCCCGCCGGCCGATCCCCATCCTGCTGTCGGGGTCCACCGCGCGCGCCCGGCGGCGGCTCGTCGACCACGCCGACGGCTGGCTGCCGGTCGGGCTGGGCGTCGACGAACTGGCCGCCCAGTGGCGTCAGTTGCGCGCTCTGGCCGCCGAGCGCCGCCGTATCGGACCGCTGCGCTCGGTGCTGCGGGTCAACGTCCAGTACCAGACCAAGCCCTACGAGGGCACCGACCGCCACCCCTTCCAGGGCAACGCGGAGCAGCTCGCCGAGGATCTCGCCTCCCATGCCGCGATCGGCCTCGACGAGATCTTCCTCGACCTGCAGTACGGCCTGCGGGACGCCGGCGAACTCAAGGACGTGGCCGCCGAGGTGTACGCCGCGGCACGGGCGGCCGGAGTGTAGGCGACTTCAACTCGCCCTAGTCCTCCGGGAGTTCGACGGGCGCGATCTCGTCGTAGACGTCCCCGGGGCCGGGGTTGGTCGCGTCCGTGGCGCCGCCGAAGTGGTGCATGACGCCCCAGACCGCGTTGAGCGCGGTCTGGATCGCGCCCTCGGCCCAGCCCGCCGTCCAGGAGATGTCGTCGCCGGCGAGGAAGATGCCCCGCTTGTCCTCGGGCAGCCGGTCCTGCATGAAGTGGGTGAACAGGCGGCGCTGGTAGCGGTAGTGGCCGGGCAGGTTGGCCTTGAACGCGCCCATGAAGTAGGGCTCGTTCTCCCAGGAGACGGTCACCGGGCTGCCGATGATGTGGCTGCGGATGTCGACCTTGGGGTAGATCTCGCCGAGCGACTTCAGCATGACCTCCATCCGCTCGTTCGCGGACAGCGGCAGCCACTTGAGGCTGTCGTCGCACCAGGTGTAGGAGAGGCAGATGACGGCCGGCTTGTCCGGGCCGTCGTCGAGGAGGTACGTCCCGCGCGTCATCCGGTCGGTGAGCGTCATCGACATCACGTCCCGCCCGGTCGGGTCTCCCTTGTCGTCGACGGCCTTGTCGAGCCAGAACGGCCGGTCGACGGGGACGAAGAGCTTGCTGGACTCCATGTAGTGGGTGCGCTCGATGGCGGTCCAGTGGTCGATCGGGAAGAGCGAGTCGTCGCAGGCGATCTTCGACAGCAGCATCCAGGACTGGGCGGTGAAGACCGCCGCCTGGTACGTACGGATGTCACCGGCGGCGTCCGTCACGGTGATCCGGTTGCCGGCGGTCCGGTGCAGCCGGGTCACGGCGGGCCGGGGCTCGCCCAGGGCGTGCAGGGACTTCAGGGAGGTCCCGTACGGCCAGTGCACGATCTTCTCCGGCTCGCGCTCCCACAGCCGCAGCGGGAGCTGCTGGCTGCCGCCGACGATGCCGCGGTGGTGGTCGTCGGCCTCGGTGTAGACGACCCGCAGGATCTCCAGGATGGAATTGGGGAAGTCGGTGTCCCAGCCGCCCGTGCCGAAGCCGACCTGCCCGAAGATCTCGCGGTGCCGGAAGGACTTGAAGGCCTCGGAGTCACACAGGAAGCCGTAGAAGGTCTGGTTGTCGAGCCGCTCGACGAGCTTCGCCCAGATCTCCCGGATGCGGGGCACGTCCCGCTCGCGCAGGGCCCGGTTCATGTCGGAGAAGTCGGCGCCCTCTTCGAGACAGGCGTTCCAGGCGGCGGCGACGTCCCGGTAGACCTGCGGCAGGTCGTCGATCGTCTCGGCGTAGTGGGACTCGCCCTTGAGGTCGACGACGGTCGAGGGCGTCGTCTCGGCGAGGGGGTTCGGGAAGGGCCTGGTCTCCAGGCCCGCCAGGTCGATGTAGTGCTGGAGCGCGGTGGAGGACGGCGGGAACCGCATCGCCCCCATCTCGGCGGTGAGCGCCGGATCGCACCCCTCGAACCCGACGGTCCGCAGCCGCCCGCCGATCCGGTCGGCCTCGTACACGACCGGCTTGAGCCCCATCTTCATCAGCTCGTACGCCGCCACGATGCCGGACAGACCGCCGCCGATCACCGCGACCTCGGTGCCGTGCTCGGTCGCCGGTATCTGGCCGAGGCCCGCCGGGTGGGCGAGGAAGTCGTCGTACGCGTACGGGAAGTCCGGACCGAACATGGTGATCGGCGGCTGCTGCTCGTCTGCGTGCTCGATGGCGTTGGGCACGGTGGACGTCATGGGGTACGGACTCCTTGCGAAAGCTGAGGGGGAGGGAGGTTCAGACGAGGGACCGGTAGAGGCCGGGGCGCCGGTCCTGGAGGTACGGGTTCGTCTCGCGTGAGGCGGCGAGGAAGGCGGGGTCGACCTCGGCGAGGACGAGTTCCTCGTCGCGTCCGGCGCGGGTGCGGGCGACGCCGTCGGGCCCGGCCAGCGTGGACAGTCCGACGAACTCGAACTCCCCCTCGTGGCCGGTCCGGTTGACGTAGGCGACGTACATCTGGTTCTCGAAGGCCCGCACCGGGATCATCGACTCGGCGACGAACTGGAACGGATGCATCTGGGCCGTCGGCACGAGGAGCAGGTCGGTGCCGGCGAGGGCGTGGGCGCGGACGTTCTCCGGGAACTCCACGTCGTAGCAGATCAGGAGGCCGACGCGGAGCCCGCCCAGTTCGGCCTGGACGACGGACCGCTCGCCGGGGGTGAAGTGGTCGCGTTCGAAGCAGCCGAAGAGATGGGTCTTGCGGTAGTTCGCCAGCCGGACGCCCTCGGCGGAGACGAGCTGCGCCGAGTTGAAGACCGCGGCACCGTCGCGCTCGGGGTACCCGTAGGCGATCGCGACCCCGTGCCGCCCGGCGATCTCGGCGACCGCGTCGGCCGAGTCCCCGTCGGCCGCCTCGGCGATCCGCGCGATGTCGTCGCCGATCGCGTACCCGGTCAGGAACATCTCCGGCGCCACCAGCAGCCCGGCTCCGGCCGCCGCGGCCCGCGCCGCCGCCTCGTCGAGCACCTTGAGGTTCCCGACGACCGAGCCGGGCAGACCGGAGCTCTGGAGCAGGGCGGTACGCATGCGTGATCCTCACCGGGACAAAGGGGGTTCGGGGGCCACATGAACGGTACGGTCGTCGCGCCGACCCGGACAAGCGGCCGCCATTGCGCACCGACGAACGATTCATTGCGTGCGGCCGGGCCCGCACGACGATTCGTTGCGCGCCGGGCGAAGGGTGTCATCCGCGCCCCTCCGCACCACCAGCACCGCCGCCGTCACCAGATACGGCACGGCGAACACGGCGAACACGACCCCGTGCGCGAAGGACGCCCCGATCGTGGCGTACAGGGCGAACACGGCGACGGTCGCCGTCTCGGTCCCCATGCTCGCCACGGACGTGAGCGTCGCCCGCCGGGCCCCCTCGATCCGGTCCTGCAACCGCGCGTCGGCGAGCACATTGACCAGCTGGAAGCCACCGAAGGCGACGGCGACGAGCCCGATCCCGGCCGGCGTCCCCATCAGCGCCCCCACGGCCAGCGCGCACGCCGACCCCGCCAGCACCACCCCCAGCCCGGCGGCGCGCAACCGCTCCGCCGCCCCGGTCAGCAGGCTGCCGATCGCCGGCCCCACCCAGATCAGCAGCAGCAGATACGGCACCGTCCGCTCAGCCACCCCGGTGTCCCGGGCCAGCAGCGGCGTGTACTCGTCGAGCGCGCCCCACACGGCGCCCACGGCGGGGACGAGCAGCATCGCGCCCCGGATCGACCGGTCCCGGCGCACCTCGGCGAGCCCGGCGCGCAGCGTGGCGAGGGTGGAGGCCGCCGCGTCCTCGCCCGGGGCCACGGGCTCGCGGTGCTCGGGGAAGCGGACGGCGACCAGCGAGGTCAGCACACAGACGAGCACGCTGGCCGCGCCCACGGCCGGATAGCCGCCGAGGTCGAGGACCGGCCCCGCCAGCCCCATCGCCGCCATCACGGCGACCATGCCGACCGCCTGGGCCCGGCCGTTGATCCGGGCGTACCGGTCGGCCGCGCCGAGCCGGTCCAGCTCGTCGTAGACCAGCGCCTCCAGCGCCCCGGAGCCGAGTGCGCCGCGCACGCCCCAGAGCACGAAACCGAGGGCGAACGCCCAGTACGACGGGACGATCACCCACAGGGCGAAGCCGGCGGCGGTGAGCAGCGGCCCCACCCACAGCAGCAGCCGCCGGGAGACGGTGTCGGCCCAGGCACCGGAGGGCACCTCCAGCACGATCCCGGTGATCGACCACAGGGCGAACAGCGAGGAGATCTGCCAGATGGACAGTCCGGTGTCGCTGAACAGCAGCGCGTACACCGGGTAGAGCAGGACGAAGTCGTCGAGGAACGCGTAACCGTACAGCGTGGCCGTGAGCCGTCGGACACCACTGGTCCGGACACCGGGCACGCGCGCGGGTGAGAGAGTCATGAGGCCTTCCCGAGGGGGCGGATCGGACGTCGGGGACACGACGTCCGAGGCGGTCCTCGGGCGGCACGGCTGGTGGATCAATGTCGCCAGGTCATGGCACCGATGCTAGCCGGGGCAACCCGTCCGGCCCAGCGGAATACGGGGATCAGTCCCGGACGTGGGCCGGTACCGGCGCGAACGTGGTGATCACCGCGGCGTGGTCGGACGGCCAGTCGTTGTCCTCCACCTCCGGCCAGGGGCGGGGCGTGCCGCTGACACAGGTCCGGGAGTCGAGGACCGCGAGGCCCCGGTGCAGGACGAAGTCGATGCGGTCCTGCGGCTCGGGCCGGCCGCTGCCGTCCTCGTGTTCGGCGTGGACCGGCGACCAGGTGTGACCGGGCTCCCGCACCGGGTCGGGGTGGGCCTCGCGGTAGGAGTCGCGCAGGCCGCTCGCCTCGGCGGCCCTGGTCACCGGCCAGTCGACGTCCGGCCGGTCGAGGTGCGAGGGGCTGTTGAAATCGCCGACGAGCACGACCGGCACGGCGGGCACGCTGCCGTCGATCCGGCGCAGGCAGTCCCGCAGCTGGGCGAGCCGCACCTCCTCGTGGGCGATCAGCTCGGCGGCGGGCAGCCCGTCGAAGGCGGCCTCGTAGGGCCCGTACGGCGTGTAGTCCAGGTGGACGGTCCAGATGTCCACCTCACCGCCGGAGTCCGTCCGGATCCGTACGCCCGCCGCGCCGTAGAACCCGACGTCCGGGTCGCCGAGGCGGGCCGTGATCGGGTGGCGGCTGATGATGCCGAGGTTGTCGCCGGCCCGGTGGTGGTACCAGCCGAGGGCGTCGGCGAGTTCCTGGGCGGCGGTGCCGTACGTCTCCTGGAGGCCGACCACGTCGACGCCGGTCTCGGTGATGACCTTGAGCTGCTTGGCCCGGTGGTCGCGGACCTTGGTGCCGCCGTGCCAGAGGTTCCAGGTCATCACCCGCAGCGGCGCCCCGTCGGGGGCGGGTCCCTCGCCGGCGACCAGGCGGCGCAGGCTCGCCGGGGTCACGTCCTCCAGGCTCTCCCGTACGGTCCGGCCCGGGGCCTCGTCGATGGGCGCGAGCGAGGGCACGGCCAGCACCGCGCAGCCCGCCGCCTCGGCGGAGGTGACACCGGTCCGGGTGTCCTCGACGGCCACACAGGCGGCGGGGTCGACGCCGAGGGCCCGGCAGGCGGCGAGGTAGGGGTCGGGGGCGGGCTTGGTGTGCTCGGTGTCGTCGGCGGTGACGGAGACGGCGAACAGGTCGCGGCCGAGGACGTCGAGGACGGTGTCGGCGACGGCGCGGGGGGACGCGGTGACCAGGGCGGTGGGGACGCCCTCGCGGGCCAGCGCCCGCAGCAGCTCCAGCGCGCCGGGCCGGGGCACGATCCCGGTGCGGACCCGGTCGGCGAACTCCCGGTGCAGTGCGGCGGCCAGGGTCTCGTCGGAGGCGTCCGTGACGGCGGCGAGCCAGGCTGCGGTGTGCTCGACCGGGCGGCCCAGGACGTCCGGCTGGTCGGCCTCGGTCAGCGCGTGCCCGAGGCCGGCGGCCACCTCGTCCACCGCCTCCCACCAGAGCCGCTCGGTGTCGACGAGCGTGCCGTCCATGTCGAACAGGGCGGCCTGGAGCGGGGGTCGGGACACGGGTTTCCCTTTCCGTGGGGGGTGCGGGGATGTCGGGTGCCGCCCGGCGGTGGGAGCCGGGCGAACGGGGGCGGACGGTCAGCGGGGGGCGCGCTCGGCGACCAGCACGGGCCGTTCCGGGAGGCTCACGGTCACCGCCGCTCCCGCGCCGAGCGTCGCCGCCTCGTGCGTGGGCAGGTCGGCCTTGACCTCGGTGCCGTCGGCGAGCCGTACGGTGAGGCGGGTGGCGGCGCCCAGGAACGCGGTGGCGACCAGCCGGGCCTGACCGGTGGCGTCCGCCCGTACCTCGACCGCCTCCGGCCGCACCAGCACGTCCACCTCGGCGGCGGTGGGCGCCGGCCCGTCCACGGGCAGCCGCCGGCCCAGCACCTCGACCGTGGTGCCGTCCAGCCGTCCCGGGATCCGGCTCATCGTGCCGACGAACTCGGCGACGAAGGCGGTGGCCGGGCGGCCGTACAACTCGACGGGTGTCGCGCACTGTTCGAGCCGTCCGGCGCGCATCACGGCGACCCGGTCGGCCATGGACAGCGCCTCCTCCTGGTCATGCGTGACGAAGAGGGTGGTGATGCCGAGCTCCCGCTGGAGCCGGCGGATCTCCTCGCGGAGGGTGAGCCGTACCTTGGCGTCCAGGGCCGAGAGGGGTTCGTCGAGCAGCAGGACCCGGGGGCGCAGGGCGAGCGCGCGGGCGAGGGCGACGCGCTGCTGCTGGCCGCCGGAGAGCTGATGGGGGTACTGGGGACCCTTGTCGGCGAGGCCCACCAGGTCGAGCAACTCGGCGGCCCGGGACCGCCGTTCGACCGTGCGCACCTTGCGCATCCGCAGCCCGAAGGCCACGTTGTCGAGGGCGCTGAGGTGCGGGAAGAGGCTGTACGACTGGAAGACCATCCCGGCGTCGCGGCGGTGGGCCGGGACGCGGGTGACATCGGCCCCGTCGACCAGCACCTCGCCGGAGTCGGGGTGTTCGAAGCCGGCGAGCATCCGCAGCGCGGTGGTCTTGCCGCAGCCGGACGGGCCGAGCAGGGCGAGCAGTTCTCCGGGCCGGACGGTGAGGTCGAGTCCGTCGAGGGCGACGGTCGTACCGAACTCCCGGCGCAGACCCCGGAATTCGACGGTCGCGGCGGTGTCGGTGGCGGTTTTCGCGGGATTCTCAAGCACGGTCATGGTTCATCCCCGGGAGGCGGAAGCGGTTCGGGTACGGCCGCCGAAGGAGGCGAGCGCGAGGAGCATGGCCCAGGTGACGAGCAGGCTGAGCACCGAGACGGCGACGGAGAGCTGGGCCTGTGAGCCGCTGACGTTGACGATCCACACGGCGAACGGCCGGAAGCCGAGCAGCTGGGCCACGGTGAACTCGCCCAGCACCAGCGCCAGGGTGAGGAACGCGGAGTTGAGCAGCGCCCCGCGCAGATTGGGCAGCACGGCCCGCACCAGCGCCTGCGGCCAACTCGCCCCGCAGCTGCGGGCGGCCTCGACGAGGGTGCGTACGTCCATGGCGCGCAGCCCCGCGTCCAGCGCCCGGTACACGAAGGGCAGCGCCATCACGACGTAGGCGAGGACGAGCACCACGGGGAAGTCGGGGTTCTGGACCGCCACGAAGGTCTGGAACAGCGGGGTCCGGGAGAGGTGTTCGGGCCCCCACTTCAGCACGGTCCCGAGCCCGGCGACGAACGCGATCGGCGGCACCACCAGCGGCAGGGAGCACACCACCTCGACGACGGGCCGCAGCCGGGGCGCGCCGAGCCGCAGGGCGACCATGGCGGGCACCATCAGCAGCAGCACGACGGCGATGGTGGCGGCGGCCAGCTCCAGCGAGAGCAGCAGACTGGTGGTGAACCCGTCGGTGCCGAGGATCTGCCCGTAGGCGGCGAAGGTGATCCCCTCCCCCGGCACATCGACGGTGAAGATCACGGAGGCGGCGAGCGGGACGAGGAAGTACAGCCCGGCGCAGACGAGGACGAGCGGGCGCCAGAGAGCCGTCCGGCGCGGGGCCGGGCGTACCGCGTTCAGGCCAGCCATCGCGCACTCCGTCGTTGCAGGGGCAGGTAGACGGCCATGACCAGTCCGGCGATCAGGACCATGTCGAGGCTGAGGGCGAGCGCCACGTTCTCCTGGCCGACGAGGACGTTGCCGGAGATGGCGTCGGCGATCTGCAGGGTGACCAGCGGGATCGAGCTGCCGACCATGGCCGCGGCGGTGGCGTACGCGGCGAAGGCGCTGCCGAAGAGCAGGACGAGCCCGCCGAGCAGCGAGGGGGCGAGCACGGGCAGGGCGACATGCACCCAGTACTGGAGGCCGGTGGCGCCGTTGTTCCGGGCTGCCTCCCGCCACTGGACGCGCAGTCCGTCGAGGGCGGGGGTGATGGTGAGGACCATCAGCGGGATCAGGAAGTACAGATAGACGATGACCAGTCCCCAGAAGCTGTAGAGGTCCCAGCCCTTGTCGGTCAGCCCGAACTGCCGGGTGAGGACGCCCGCGTTGCCGAGGGTGGCGACGAACGCGAAGGCGAGCGGGACGCCGCCGAAGTTGGCGAGCACCCCGGACGCGGTGAGGACGGCCTCGCGCAGCGCCGGGAAGCGGGAGGTCACCACGGCCTGGGCGAGCGGCAGCCCCAGGAGGGCCGCGAGCCCGGCCGAGACGGCGGACAGCTTCACACTGCCGAGGAGGGCGGTGAGGTAGGCCCCCTGCACGGAGGCGGTCATGTTCGCCGTGGTGTACGAGGTGGCGCCGGTGGCCGGGTCCTTGACGGTGAAGGCGCCGTTCAGCATGGCGACGGCGGGCAGTCCGAAGGCGACCGCCACGAAGGCCAGCAGCGGGAGCACGGCGAGCCAGCCGCCGGGGCGGGGCCGCCGCTTCGGGGAAGCGGCGGCCACCGGTCGTGGGTCGGCCTCGGTGACGACGGCGGTCACCCGGAGACCGCCTTGGCCCAGCCCTGGCCGAGCACGTCCTTGGCCTTGGTCTGCTGGTCCTCGGTCGGGAACTCGGGGGTGCCGGACACCTTCGGCAGCTTGGCCGCGGCCGTCGCGTCCAGCGTGCCGGCCTTCTCCATGGCGGGCATCAGGGCCGGTCGGGCGTACCCGGCGAGCCACAGGTTCTGTCCCTCGGCGCTGTAGAGGTACTCCTGCCAGAGGCGGGCGGCGGCCGGATGGGGCGCGTCCTTGTTGATGGCCTGGGAGTAGTACTGCGAGAACTTGCCGTCCTCGGGGACGACGACCTTCCAGTCGACGCCCTTGGACTTGAACTCGTCGGCGTACCCGGCGTTGAGGTAGTCCCAGTCGATGCTGATGGGCGTCTCGCCCTTCTCGACGGTGGCCGGGGTGGACTCGACGGGCGTGTAGTTGCCGTTCTTCTTCAGCTTGGCGAAGAAGTCGAGGCCGGGCTGGATGTCGTCGAAGGAGCCGCCGCTCGCCAGCGACGCCGCCCACACCCCGCCGAAGGCCGAACCGGACTTGGTGGGGTTGCCGTTGAGCGCGACCTGCCCCTTGTACTTCGGCTTCAGCAGGTCGGCGAAGGTCTCCGGGCACTCCTTGACCCGCTTGGCGTCGCAGCCGATGGATATGTAGCCGCCGTAGTCGTTGTACCACTGGCCCTTCGGGTCCTTCTGGCCCTCGGGGATGTCGCCGAACGCGGCCACCTTGTACGGCGCGAGCAGGCCCTGCTGGGCGGCGCTGATGGCGAAGGAGCTGCCGAGGTCGAGCACGTCGGGCGCCCGGTCCTGGCCCTTGCGGGAGGTGACGGCGTTGATCTCGTCCTGGCTGGCCCCGTCCGGGTTCTCGACCTCGATCTTGATCCCGTACTTCTTCTGGAACCCGTCGATCAGGGCTCCGTAGTTGGCCCAGTCGCGGGGCAGGGCGATCGCGTTGAGCTTGCCCTCCTTCTTGGCCGCCGTGACGAGGGCGTCCATCCCGCCGAAGTCCTTGGCCGAGGTCGCGGTGGCCGCGCTCTTGCCGGTGGTGGTGGTCGAGGTCTCGGGGGCGGCGCCACAGGCGCCGAGGGTGAGTGCGGCGGCGACGGCGAGGCCGCCGCCGAGAACGGCGGTTCTCGGCAGGAAGGGGGTCACTGGCTCTCCAGGGGTACGCGCAGGGACGATCTGGGTGGAGCACTTGTCCGAACAAGTTGGCCTCATTAGGTCCGCGCTTCATATCACGCACGTAAACTCCGGCGAAACACTCGTGCACGATTCCCTGTGCAATCAAAGGCCGTCCCCAGGATGCGGCGGCCCCTTCCCCGGCTGGTTAGGCTGGTCACGCTGTAGACAGTCGGAGTGCGGGACGGACGGAGGGGCCATGGCGGCGCGACACGAGGAGATCGCCGAGGCGCTGCGGCGCGCGATCGACCGTGAGGACTACACGGTGGGCAGCCTGCTGCCCCCGGAGACCGAACTCGCGGCCCGCTACGGCGTCTCGCGCGGCACCGTACGGCAGGCGGTGGCGACCCTGACCGCCGAGGGACTCATCGGCTCACGCCAGGGCGCCCGCCGGGTGGTCCTGGCCGGCCGCCGCAGCCAGAGCTTCGAGGAGCTGCGCAGTTTCGCCCAGTGGGCGCGCGCGATGGGCCGCGAGGCGACGGGCCGGATGATCACCCAGGAGTACCGGACCGCGACCGCCGAGGACCGGGTCCGTCTCCAACTCGACGCAGGCGCCCGGGTACTGCACGTGCTCCGGCTGCGCGGTCTCGACGGACAGCCGGTCCTGCTGGAGCGCACGGTCTACGCCGACTGGATCTCCCCGGCCGTCGAGCCCATCGAGGCGGACTGCCCGTCCGTCACCCAGCGTCTGCTCGACGACACCGGTCTGGTCTTCGCCTACGGCGAGCATGTCATCGACGCCGTGGGCGCCGGCGCCCGCGACGCCGAACTGCTGGCCGTACGCCGGACCAGCCCCCTCCTGCGCGTCCGCCGCGTCACCACCACCCGCGAGGGCCGCCCGGTGGAATGGTCCGACGACCGCTACCGCCCGGACGCGGTCACCTTCAGCGTCCACAACTCGATCGGCAACAACGCCCTGGCGAGAAAGACCGCGGAGTGACTCGAGACCCCGCGGCCGTTCAAGGGGCGCGGGGAACTGCGCGACAAGCCACGACGAACCCGCACCCGCCGACGAACGGAACCCCCCGAGCTCTCAGGCGGGCGACCCGGAAGAAAACCGCCGCAGCAGAGGCGAGAGAACGAGCACGGACTTCGTCCGCTCGACGAACGGCTCCCCCGCGATCCGCTCCAACACCCGCTCGAAGTGCCGCATATCAGAGGCGAACACCTGAACCACCGCGTCGGCCTCCCCGGTGACGGTCGACGCCGCCACCACCTCCTGGTACCGCTCCAGCCCCCGCTGGATCGTCTCCGGAGAGGTGTTCCGCCGGCAGTAGATCTCGACGAACCCCTCGGTCTCCCACCCGAGCGCGGCGGGATCCACCCGCACCGTGAACCCGGTGATCGCGCCGGTCGCCCGGAGCCGGTCCACCCGGCGTTTGACCGCGGGCGCGGACAGCCCGACGAGCTGGCCGATGTCGGAATAGGAGCGGCGGGCGTCCTCGGCGAGGGCGTGCACGATGCGTTCGTCGAGATCGTTCAGCACTGCGGGTGGATCACTTCTCTGGAGTCGCGACGGGGTTCGGGAGAGGGTCTGCGAGACGGGACCGGCGATAGCCGTAACTGAAGTAGAACACGAGCCCGGCGGCCATCCAGACCCCGAAGACGACCCAGGTGACGGTGTCGAGGCTGCCCATCATCCAGACGCAGAACGCGAATCCCAGCGCGGGCAGCACCGGCGACAACGGCACCCGGAACGTGCGCGGCATCTCCGGCCGGGTCCGCCGCAGCACCACGACGGCCACATTGACCAGCGCGAACGCGAAGAGCGTACCGATGCTCGTGGCGTCCGCGAGCTGCCCCAGCGGGATCGCGGCGGCGAGCACACCGCAGAACAGCGAGACGATCACGGTGTTGACGCGCGGCGTGCCCGTCTTCGGGTGTACCCGTGAGAACACCTTGGGCACGAGCCCGTCGCGGGACATGGCGAACAGGATGCGGGTCTGCCCGTACAGCACCGTCAGCACCACGCTGGCGATGGCGATGACGGCCCCGGCCGCCAGCAGCGTCCCCCAGAACGCGTCCCCGGTGACGTCCTCCATGATCCCGGCGAGCGCGGCCTCGGACTCGCCGAACCCCTCCCAGGGCCGCGCCCCGATCGCGACGGCGGCGACCAGGACGTACAGCGCGGTGACGATGACCAGCGACAGCATGATGGCGCGCGGCAGATCGCGCTGCGCGTTCTTCGCCTCCTCACCGGCGGTGGAGGCGGCGTCGAAGCCGATGTACGAGAAGAAGAGCGTGGCCCCGGCCGCGCTGACGCCGGCCATGCCGAGCGGCATGAAGTTCTCGTAGTTGCCGGACCGGAAGCCCTGGAGGCCGATGAGGCAGAAGAGCAGCAGGGCGGCGATCTTCACCACGACCATGACCGTGTTGGCCCGCGCGGACTCCCGGGCGCCGCCCAGCAGGAACGCCATCGCGAGCAGGACCACGATCAGCGCGGGCAGGTTGAAGATGCCCCCGTCGCCGGGCGGCGCGGAGAGCGCGGCCGGAATGGTCACGCCGAGGGTCCCGTCCAGCAGCTCGTTGAGGTACTCACCCCACCCCACGGCGACCGCCGACACCGACACCCCGTACTCCAGCACCAGACACCAGCCGCACACCCAGGCGACCAGCTCGCCCATCGTTGCGTACGCGTACGAGTACGAGGAGCCGGAGACCGGGATGGTGCCGGCCAGTTCCGCGTACGACAGGGCCGAGAACAGCGCGGTGAGACCGGCGATCACGAAGGAGAGGGTGACGGCGGGCCCGGCCTTGGGGACGGCCTCGCCGAGGACGACGAAGATGCCGGTGCCGAGCGTGGCACCGATGCTGATCATCGTCAGCTGCCACAGTCCGAGGGACCGCCGCAGCGCCCCTCCCTCGCCCTGGCCACCCTCCGCGACCAGGCGTTCCACGGGCTTGCGGCGCATCAGCCGCGCCCCGACGCCTCCGGAGGGCGGGGCGGGCCGATTCTCTCGCTGCGGGGGTGCGCCTTGGTCGAGCACGCGTGGCTCCTTCATCGCTGCCGGTCAGGGCGGGGTGAGGACCGACAGCACCGAACAGCAGGGGGCCACCGAGCAGGAGGTCCCCGCCACGCCACGTACAGCGCCTGACCCTATGGGTCAGAGGTTCACGAGCGTAATGCGGCAACCTTGCGCGCCGACGCAAGATCGTTGCGTTACTCCCGGGTGCGCGACGCTTCGTTGCACGGCCACTTGGAACAATTGCGCGCCACCGGCGGAGTCAGGGGCGCGGGGCTGCATCGGATGTGCGGCTCCGCCGTGTGAGCGCGACAAGCCACAACGAACCCGCATCCGCCAACGAACCGACCGCCCCGCGCTCAGGCGCCGCCCAAGCCCTAACTCCAGCTCGCGTGCAACGGCTTGCCCTCCGCATATCCCGCCGCGCTCTGGATCCCCACGACCGCCCGCTCCGCGAACTCCTCCAGCGACCCGGCCCCGGCGTACGTGCACGACGACCGCACTCCGGCGATGACCGAGTCGATCAGGTCCTCGACCCCCGGCCGCGCCGGATCGAGGTACATCCGCGACGTGGAGATGCCCTCCTCGAACAGCGCCTTGCGCGCCCGGTCGTAGGCCGACTCCTCGCTCGTACGGTTACGGACGGCCCGCGCCGACGCCATCCCGAACGACTCCTTGTACAGCCGCCCGCTCGCGTCCTGCTGAAGGTCCCCCGGCGACTCGTACGTCCCGGCGAACCAGGACCCGATCATCACGTTGGACGCGCCCGCCGCCAGTGCCATGGCGACATCGCGGGGGTGCCGTACGCCCCCGTCGGCCCACACGTGCTTGCCGTACTTCTTCGCCTCGGCCGCGCACTCCAGCACCGCGGAGAACTGCGGGCGTCCGACGCCGGTCATCATGCGGGTCGTGCACATGGCACCCGGCCCGACGCCGACCTTGATGATGTCCGCGCCGGCCTCGATCAGGTCCCGCACACCCTCCGCGGCGACGATGTTGCCGGCCACGAGGGGGACGTGGGGGTCGAGGTCGCGGACCTGCCTGATCGCGGTGATCATCGACTCCTGGTGGCCGTGCGCGGTGTCGATGACGAGCGTGTCGACGCCCGCGTCGAGCAGCTGCTTGGCCTTGCCCACGAAGTCGCCGTTGACGCCGACGGCGGCGGCGACCCGCAGCTTGCCGTTCCCGTCGACCGCGGGGCTGTACAGCGTGGCGCGGAGCGCGCCCCTGCGGGTCAGGATGCCCGCGAGACGGCCGTCCTTGTCGACGGCGGGCGCGTACCGGCGGTTGGCGGTGTCGAGGCGGTTGAAGGCCTCACGCGGGTCGATGTCGGCGTCGAGGAGCAACAGGTCCCGGGACATGACGACTTCGAGCTGGGTGAAGCGGTCGACCCCGCTGAGGTCCGCGTCGGTGACGACACCGACGGGCCGGAGCGCCTCGTCGACCACGACGCCCGCGTTGTGCGCGCGCTTCGGCAGCAGGGCCAGCGCGTCGGCGACCGTCTGGTGCGGGTTGAGCACGATCGGGGTGTCGAGGACGAGGTGCCGGCTCTTCACCCAGGAGATGACGTCGGTGACGACCTCGATCGGGATGTCCTGGGGGATGACCACCAGACCGCCGCGGCGGGCGACCGTCTCGGCCATCCGGCGGCCCGCGATGGCGGTCATGTTGGCGACGACCAGCGGGATGGTGGTGCCCGTGCCGTCGGGAGAGGACAGGTCCACGCCCTGCCGCGATCCGACGGCGCTACGGCTCGGGACCATGAAGACGTCGTCGTACGTCAGGTCGTACGGGGGCTGGATGTCATTGAGGAAACGCACGTGCCGCACATCCCGGTCGATCAGAGGTGACCCCCTGACAGGACCGCCAGGGGGAAGAGCACGTACCTCATTGTCCCATGTCGGCGGGTATGAGCGTCCCCGACGGATCATCCAGAGGGGCGGTGGGCCGCCTAGGAGGATCCTCCGAGCGCCAGCACGATCCGCAGCTCGACGCCGGTGAGGGCGCTGCGGCCGGAGGCGTCGGCGAACACCTCCCGCGCGATGCTCCAGTCGTTCGGCTCGGCCCCCGCGTACTCCTGCCAGCCGGTGACCTCGACCAGCCGCCCGCGTACGGGCGGGGCCCACGACAGGTCGGTGAGGCAGTCCGCGAGGGCGTCCCAGTTGCGGCCGAAGTAGTCGGGCAGGTCGAAGGCGCGGGTGCAGCGGTCCATGAAGGCGGGCTTGTCCGTGACGCCGGTCAGATCGAGCCCGATGTGCGCCCAGCCACCCGCGGCCAGCGCTTCGGCGAGTGTGCCGTCACCCATCGCAACACCGTCCTGTACGTGTCGTACCTGTCACCTGTCACCTGTCACCCGTCGCCGCGGTCGCCCGTCGCCGGCCGGGCCGTGCCCTGAGGGGCGCGTGGAGCGCCCCGTCAGGGCCCGTCAGGATCCGTCCGGGTCCGCCCGGTTGAGCGCCGGCCTGGGCGTCTGACCGGCCATCAGCAGATAGTCCGCCGCGGACGTGTCGGTGACGAGGCTGGTCACCAGCCCCGACCGCAGCACGGCGTCGATCGCCGCCGCCTTGCGCTGCCCGCCCGCGATCGCCACGACCTCGGGGATACGGCGGAGCTGGTCGGCCTTGACCGTGATGCACCGCTCGCCGAGGTCCCGCCCGACGCGGCGGCCGTCGGCGTCGAAGAGGTGCGCGGACATCTCGGCGGCGACCCCGAGGGAGGCGTAGTGGCTGCGCTCCTCGTCGCTGAGCATGTCGTGCACCGTGGAGATGCCCGCCTCCCAGGAGCCGATGGAGACACAGGCGACCGTGACCTTGTCGAAGTACTCGAAGGCCCGCGCGATCCCTGTCTGGTGGCGCAGCGCGGCGGCGGTGGCCGCGTCCGGCAGCAGCATGGGCGCGTAGATGGGGTGGGCGTCGCCGCCCGACACCTGCGCGGCCCGCCGTACCGCCTCGACCGAGCCGCGCTCGGCGGTCCCGGCGTCGTACACCCCTGTCAGCTGCACCACCGTGCAGGGCGGCAGCCGGTCGAGGGCCGCCGCCATGTGGATGGTGGAGCGGCCCCAGGCGAGGCCGAGGATGTCGCCCTCGGTGACCAGTTCGCCGAGCAGGTCCGCCGCGACCTCGCCGAGGTTCTCCGGGTCGGGCGACTCCTCGGCGTCGGCCGGGGACTCCACGACCACGGCGTGCCGGAGCCCGTACCGGGCGCGCAGCGCGTCGGAGCGCTCGGCGTCCAGTTCCGCGGGGACACGGATCTCGATGCGTACGAGATCCCGTTCGAGGGCGGTCTCCAGGACCCGGGCCACCTTGAAGCGGCTCACGCCGAACTCCTCGGCGATCTGGATCTTGGACTTGCCCTCTAGGTAGAAACGGCGTGCCATGGCCGCCGCCTGAACCAGCTCAGCGGGTCCCATCCGCATGGCTGACCGGCCCGCCGACATACCCGACACGGTCATCTCCTCACTGCTCTTTCACACATGGATACGCCGTTCATCCTTGCAGATCCGACGTTTTCGATCAGCCTGAAGGAACGCCGTTCACGTTCCCTTGGTTCTCTGGACGCACGACGTGCCCCGCTCGCCTCGGCGTTCGCACAGTCGTACCCCATTCGGTCAGTGGGCGCAGGCCCAGCCGGCGGTCGCCGTCACGGCGTCCGCCCGCGCCCGCAGCGCGCGTACGGCCTCGGCCGGGTCCTCCGCCCCGTACACCGCGGAACCGGCGACGAAGACGTCGGCGCCCGCCTCGGCGCAGCGCTCGATGGTGGAGGCGGCGACGCCGCCGTCGACCTGGAGCCACAGGTCGAGGCCGTGCTTGCTGATCAACTCGCGGGTCCGGCGGATCTTGGGGAGCATGATGTCGAGAAAGGCCTGGCCACCGAAGCCCGGTTCGACGGTCATGATCAGCACCATGTCGAGTTCGGGCAGCAGGTCCTCGTACGGCTCGATCGGCGTCGCGGGCCTGAGCGCCATGGAGGCCCGGGCGCCCTTGGCCCGGATCTCACGGGCGAGCCGCACCGGTGCGGCGGCCGCCTCGACATGGAAGGTGACGGAACCGGCACCCGCTTCCACGTACTGGGGCGCCCACCGATCAGGGGCCTCGATCATCAGATGACAGTCCAGCGGCGTCTCCGTCGCACGGGCCAGGGACTCTACGACCGGCACACCGAGCGTGAGGTTCGGGACGAAATGGTTGTCCATCACGTCTACATGGAGCCAGTCGGCGCCTTCGACCGCCTTCGCCTCGTCGGCGAGACGGGCGAAGTCGGCGGACAGGATGCTGGGGTTGATCTGCGCGGCCATGGGCCAAGCCTGCCATGCCCTCCGGGGGTTGCGGGCATCGGTCCGGGGTGTAGACGGTGGTTCGTCGGCCGCGGGCCCATCGTGGTTGCTCGCGCAGTTCCCCGCGCCCCTCACAGGGCGCGACCCTGGAGGTGGGCATGACAGGCAACCGGGGCATCGGTCATCTCGTCTGCGGGCGGCGGGCGAAGTGGGTCGTACTGGGGCTGTGGCTGGTGGTGCTGTTCGTGGTGGCGCCGTTCGCCACGAAGCTCACCGACGCGCAGGACAACGACGCGGCCTCCTGGCTGCCGGGCTCGGCGGAGTCCACCCAGGTCCTGGAGATCTCCGAGGGCTTCCGGCCCGAGCAGATCCCGGCCGTGGTCGTGTACGCCCGCGAGAGCGGTCTGACCGCCGAGGACCGGGCGACGATCGAGGCGGACGTACGCGAGCTCAAGCAGCTCACCGCCCACGGGATCATCGGCGACCAGACACGCGGCCCGGTCTACGACCGTGCGGTGGACCCGAGGGCCGCCCAGGTCCTGGTGCCGATCACCATGGACGAGAAGGGCTGGGAGCGGATCGCGCCGGCCGTCGACTCGATCCGCGACGACGTCGGTGAGGGCGACGACGGGATGTCCGTGCACATCACGGGCCCGGGCGGTACGTCCGCCGACTTCTCGGAGGCCTTCGAGGGCATCGACTCCACACTGCTGATGTCGGCGATGGCCGTCGTCATCGTGATGCTCCTGCTCACCTACCGCAGTCCGACGCTGATCCTGGTGCCCCTGCTCGCGGTCATCGCCGCCCTGTTCACGGCCCAGGCCCTGATCTATCTGCTGGCGGAACACGCCGGCCTGACCGTGAACGGCCAGAGCGCGGGCATCCTGACCGTCCTGGTGTTCGGCGCGGGCACCGACTACGCCCTGCTGCTGGTGGCCCGCTACCGCGAGGAGCTGCGCCGTCACGAGGACCGCCACGAGGCGATGGCCCTCGCCCTGCACCGGGCGGGCCCGGCGGTGCTGGCGTCCGGTGCCACGGTCGTCCTGAGCATGCTGGTGCTGCTGGCCGCCGAGATGAACTCGACGAGCGGCCTCGGACCGGTGGCGGCCATCGGGGTCGCCGTCGCCCTGCTCGCGATGATGACGCTGTTCCCCGCGCTCCTGGTGATCTTCGGCCGCTGGATCTTCTGGCCGGTGATCCCGCACCTCGGCAGCCCCGATCCGACCGAGAGCGGTGTGTGGTCCCGGATGGGCCGCCGCTTCGCCCGCCGGCCGCGCACGGTCTGGGTCGCCACGGCCGCCGCCCTCGCCCTGTGCTCGCTGGGCCTGATCCAGCTCCGCGCGGAGGGCATCGGCAACGCGGACGCCTTCACCGGCAAACCGGACTCGATCGTCGGCCAGGAGGTCTCCGCACGCTACTTCCCGGCGGGCAGCGGCGACCCCCTCGTGATCATCAGCAACCAGGAACAGGCCCGGGAGGTGGGACGCGTCGTCGCCGACACGGAAGGCGTCGTCGCGGACTCGCTCGGCCTGCCGCCGGGCACGAAACCCGCCCATGACGGCCAGGTCCTCTTCGAGGCCACGATGTCCGACCCCGCCGACAGCGAGGCCGCGAAGCAGACCGTGGAACGGGTCCGCGACGCCGTGCACGCGGTGCCGGACGCCGACGCCCAGGTGGGCGGCGGTACCGCGGCCCTGCTGGACGCGGACGAGGCGACCACCCACGACAACATCCTGATCATCCCGCTGGTGCTGCTGGTCGTCCTGCTGATCCTCTGCGCCCTGCTCCGCGCCCTGATCGCCCCGCTGCTGCTGATCGGGACGGTGATCCTGTCCTTCGCCGCCGCACTGGGCATCAGCGCGCTCGCCTTCAGACACATCTTCGACTACGCGGGCGAGTCGACCGACTTCCCGCTGTTCGTCTTCGTGTTCCTGGTCGCCCTGGGCATCGACTACAACATCTTCCTGACCACCCGTATCCGCGAGGAGGCCGCCCGCCAGGGCACCCGCAAGGCCGTGGTGACGGGCCTCGCGACCACGGGCGCGGTGATCACCTCGGCCGGCCTGGTGCTCGCCGGCACCTTCGCCGCCCTCGGCACCCTCCCCATGGTCGCCTTCGCCGAGATCGGCTTCGCGGTCGCCCTGGGTGTCCTCCTGGACACCTTCATCGTGCGGTCCGTGCTGGTCACCTCGCTGTTCCTGGACATCGGCCCGAAGGTCTGGTGGCCCCACCGGCTCGCCCACGAGGACGGCGGCGCCGCCCCGCCCGCGCCCAGGGAACCGGTGGCTACGCCACCCGGCGGATGAGGGCCAGATACATGGCGTCCGTGCCGTGCAGATGCGGCCACAGCTGGACGTCCGGCCCCTCGCCCAGCGCCGGGACGCCCTCCAGCAGCGGCCGCGCGTCGATGAGGTCGGCCGCGTCGCCGTAGCTCTTGAGCACGTCGTCGACGACCGCGCGGGTCTCGGCGAGATGCGGCGAGCAGGTGGCGTAGCCGACGACTCCGCCGACCCGTACGGACTCCAGCGCGGTCCGCAGCAGCGCCCGCTGGAGCGGGGCGAACCCGTCCAGGTCCTCAGGCCGCCGCCGCCAGCGCGCCTCGGGCCGCCGCCGCAGGGCGCCCAGCCCGGTGCAGGGCACGTCCATCAGCACCCGGTCGAAGGACCCCGGCCGCCAGGGCGGACGGGTCCCGTCGGCGGCGATCACCTGGTACGGCCCGGGGTTGCCGTGCAGCGCCTTCGCGACCAGCCCCGCCCGGTGCGGCTGCTTCTCGGAGGCGAGGAGTACGGCCCCGCGCTCGGCGGCGAGGGCGGCGAGCAGCGCGGCCTTGCCACCGGGCCCGGCACACCCGTCGAGCCATGCCTTGTCGGGACCCTCCAACGGAGCGTTGGCGAGGGCGATCGCCACCAGCTGGCTGCCCTCGTCCTGCACCCCGGCACGGCCCTCCCGTACGGCGTCCACGGCACCCGGTTCCCCGCCCTCGGAGAGCCGCACGGCGTACGGAGACCAGCGCCCCGCCACCGCGGCCTCCTCCCGCAGGAGTTCCTCGGCGGTGGACCGGCCGGGACGGGCGACCAGGGTGACCTCGGGCCGCTCATTGTCGGCCTCCAACAGATCCTCGATACCGGCCCGTCCGCCGCCCAGGGAGTCCCAGAGCGCGGAGACGACCCAGCGGGGATGCGAGTGGACGACGGCGAGGTGGTCCTCGGGGTCCTCGTCGTAGGGCGGCGCGACCCGCTCCAGCCAGCCGTCGAGGTCATGCTGTGCGATCTTGCGCAGCACGGCGTTCACGAACTTGGCCCGCCCGTCCCCGAGCACGACCCGCGCGAGATCCACCGAGGCGGACACGGCGGCATGGGTGGGAATCCGCGTCCCGAGCAACTGGTGCGCGCCGAGGCTCAGCACATCGAGCACCGGCGGGTCGACCTCGCGCAACGGCCGGTCCACACACTCCGCGATCACCGCGTCGTAGGTGCCCTGCCGCCGCAGCGTCCCGTACACCAGCTCGGTCGCCAGCGCCGCGTCCCGCCCGTCGAACTTCTCGGGCCCCTCCTTCTCCCGCGCCCGGCGCAGCAGCGGCGGCAGAACGAGGTTCGCGTACGCGTCCCGTTCGTCGACGGCCCGGAGCGCCTCGAAGGCGAGCATACGGACGGGGTCCCTGTGGGGACGGCGGTACGGCTTGCCCGGCTTGCGCGGACGGGACTGCTCACTCACGAAAAAGGTGCTCCGGGTACGGGACGAGATGCCAGGCCCAGGGTACGCCGCGGGGGCGGACTCACCGGGCGGCGGTCTGACGGTGCCACGGCCTGCGGGCAGGGAGGCGGCTGAGGGGATGGGAACCGGGGCGGCCCCGCGCCCTCGATCGGGTCAGTCCCCGACGGACTCGCCGGACTCGATGCGCACCCCGCGCGCCCAGTCGGCGGCCCGCATCGGCTTCTTGCCCTGCGCCTGCACCCAGAGCAGTTCCACGGCGTACGACCCGGTACCGGCGTACACGTGGTTCTTGCCGACCTCCAGCGCCCCCGGGGCGAGTTCGGCGTGGTCGGGCACGGGCGCGACCTGGATGAGCTTCAGCCGTTCGCCGCGGAACGTCGTCCAGGCGCCCGGCGCGGGCGTGCAGCCGCGCACCACCCGGTCGACGCGCAGGGCGGGGGCGGCCCAGTCGATCTGCGCGTCCTCCACGGTGATCTTCGGCGCGAGGGTGATCCCGTCCCCGGGCTGGGGCACGGCCTTCAGGGTCCCGTCCTCGATGCCGTCCATCGTGGCGGCGAGCAGCCCGGACCCCGCGAAGGCGAGCCGGGTCAGCAGGTCGCCGCTGGTGTCCGTCGGCCGGATCACCTCGGTGACCGTCCCGTACACCGGCCCGGAGTCGAGCCCCTCCTCGATCAGGAAGGTGGACGCGCCGGTGATCTCGTCCCCGGCCATGATCGAGTGCTGTACGGGGGCGGCGCCCCGCCAGGCGGGCAGCAGGGAGAAGTGCAGGTTGACCCAGCCGTGGGCGGGGACGTCGAGGGCGACACGGGGCAGGAGCGCGCCGTACGCGACGACCGGGCAGCAGTCGGGCGCGATCTCCCTCAGCCGCGCGAGGAACTCCTCGTCCCGGGGCCGGTGCGGCTTCAGCACCTCGATGCCCGCCTCCTCGGCCCGCTGCGCCACCGGGCTCGCGACCAGCCGCCGCCCCCGCCCCGCCGGCGCGTCCGGCCGCGTCACGACCGCGGCCACCTCATGCCTTCCCGACGCGATCAACGCGTCCAGCGCGGGAACAGCGACCTCTGGGGTACCAGCGAAGACAAGCTTCATGGATGACTGACGGCCTCTCACACGGAATTTCGCCCGCCCCGCACACGACGCGGGACAACACCCCAGTCTATGTTCCGCCCCCGACGGCCCGCAGACTCCGGCGGCGAGGCACCCCCACCGGAGACCCGTACCCGTCGGCCCACCCACATGGCGGCGCGCGGGTGGCAGGACAAGGCGAAATCCCCGCGGCAGCGGGGGCGCACCCCCACCCACGCGCCCCACGCATATGCCCCCACGCCCCCACCCCGTTACCAGCGGAGCGAATTCGCGTTGGTCAAGAAAGAGTTGACCACTACGGGCCGCACATCGCGGCACCTCCCCTTTTTCAACGCCGGTTCGAGAGGCTTGTTCATGGCCGACCACGCAACCCACGACGCCCAGGCTCGGGCCAGCCTGCACTTGCTGGTGCGGGACATCGAGCGGGTCCGCCGGCAGGTGGACGCACTGCGCACCCTCACCGCCCAGTTGGGCAACGTCTACCGCCCGCGCCGCTCCGGCCCCTCCACGGGCTTCGTCGTCTACGGACGTGCCCCCGCCCCGACCGTCCGCCTCGCCCAGGAGCTGCGGGACAGCGTCGAGACCCTGGTCACGGCCGCCGTGGACTTCGACCGCTCACTCGGTTTCTCGTGGGACGCGGTGGGCTCGGCCCTCGGCGTCACCAAACAAGCCGTACACCGCCGTTACGGCGCCCGCCGCGCCGCCGCCCAGGCCGCGGCGGAGGCGGAGCGCACGGGAGAGCCCCAGGGCACCCGGACCGTCAACGTCGGCGGCGGCATCCCCACGGTCCCCGCGGCCCGCTCGATGCCCGCTCCTCTGCCGGCCTCGATGCCCGCTCCGATGCCCGCGCAAATGCCGACCCAGCCGACGGCCGGCAGTCCCACCCTCCGCGAGGACGTCAGACCGACGGCCTTCCCCGGTCCGCGCAACGGCTGACCCGTCCCGAACTGCCTCCCGGTGTCCGACCGGGAGGCAGTCGCACACCGACGGCACCCGTCCTCCCGCACCAGGCATGGGGACGTCGCACTGCCGTCGGCCGATGGTTGAGCGGCTCACCCGATGTCCGAGGGATCCACTCGAATCCGTACCCGCGCCTCCTCGCTCATCCCCCGCGCCATCCGCGCCGCCTGCGCGCTCTTCAACGCACCGGCCAGCGCCGCCCCGCTCCCGGGCGGCACCCGGATCAACGCCCGCTCCCACGGCTCCCCCGCGGGCGGCGCCCCGCCCCGCCGCGCCCTCCGCGCGCCCGCGCCCTCACCCGCGACGGGCCCGGCCCCCGCCCCCACTCCGGGGAGCGGCGGCGCGGCCACCGGCACCGGCCCCAACACCTCGGCGTCCGACGGCAGTTCGACCGCGCCCAGAAAGTCGACCACGGCCCGGGCCGGCCCGGACACCGCCGCCATCCTCGACACGGGCGGGAACCCCAGCTCGGCCCGCTCGGCGAGTTCCCGTACCGCATGCCCCACAGGATCCCAACGCACCAGTGCCTGCACGGGCCGCAGGGTCGGCTCGGCGACCACGACGACCGTGCCGCCCGCCCCCTGGTTCCGGACGAGCGCGGCGGCGCCGATCCACCGGCGCAGCGCGTCCTCCCCGGCCCGCAGATCGGGCCGTCCGAGCATGGCCCAGCCGTCGAGCAGCAGCGCGGCGGCGTACCCGCCCTCGGCGACCGGCTCGGCCCCCGGCGTGCTCACGACCAGCGCGGGCGTCCCCGGGACGGTGTCGAGCACATGCTCCCGCCCGGAGGTCCGCACGGGCACGGCGGGAAAGGCCCGCCCCAGCTCCTCGGCGGTCCGCCGCGCCCCCACGATCTGTGCCCGCAGCCGGAAGCCACCGCACTCGGGGCAGTGCCAGCCGGCCTCCTCCCGTCCGCACCACCCGCACAGCAGGGCCCCGGCGCCGTCCCGGGCCTCCAACGGCCCCGCGCAGTGCCGGCAGCGGGCGGGCTCCCGGCACCGCGCGCAGGCCATCCGCGGCACATAACCGCGCCGGGGCACCTGCACCAGCACGGGCCCGTCCCGCAAGCCGTCCCTGGCGACCTGCCAGGCCAGGCTGGGCAGCCGCGCCGCCCGGGCCGCCTCGTCCCGCGCGAGATCCCCGTCCCCCACGGTCCGCACCCTCGGCGCGGCGGCCCGCACCTGCTCCCGGCCGGCGACGATCGGCGCGGCCCAGCCGCTCTCGACGAGCTGCGCGGCCTCGACCGTGCAGCTCCAGCCGCCCAGCAGGAACGCGCACCTGTCCCGGGTCGCCCTCAGCTCCAGCACCTCCCGCACATGCGGGAACGGGGCGTTGTCATCACTGTGACCGGCGTCGCCGTCGTCCCAGACGACGACCAGCCCGAGGTCACGCACGGGCGCGAACATGGCCGCCCGGGTCCCGACCACGGCCCGGACGGCGCCCCGCCGGACGGCGAGCCACTCCCGGTACCGCTTCTCCTGCCCGGCGTCGGCGGTCAGCAGCGCGTGCCGTCCCTCGCCGAGCAGCGCCCCGAGCGCCTCGTCCACCCGGGCGGCGGGCCGCCCGGCCGGGACGACGACGAGCGCCCCGCGCCCGGAGGCGAGCGTCGCCTGCACGGCACGCGCGATCTCCTCGGCCCACTCCGGCCCCGGCAGCGCGGTCCACACGGCCCGGGGCGCACCCCCGCCGGCCAGTGCCCGCAGGAATCCCTCGCCCCGTCCGTACCGCAGCCATGTCCCCGGCTCGGGCGCGCCCGGAGGCGGCGCCGGCTCCCCCGTCTCCACGGCCTCCGCCCGAGCGTGCCGGGGCGGAACGGCCAGCTGCAGCACGTCCGCGAGACTCCCCGCGTACCGGTCGGCCACCGCCCGCGCCAGCCCCAGCAGCTCCGGCCCCAGCACCGGCTCCGGCGAGACGACCTGCGCGAGCGCGGCCAAGGGCCCGGAGTACTCCGACTCGGCGACCCGCTCGACGAGAAACCCGTCGATCAGCGAGCCGCCCTCCCGCCGGCCCTCCCTGACATTGCGCCCCCCGGCCCCGAACCGCACCCGCACCCGCACCCCGGGCTGCGCGACGGCGTCCAGCTCCTCCGGCACCGCATAGTCGAAGTACCGATCAAGATGCAGCACCCCCTTGTCGACCAGCACCCGGGCGACCGGCAACTCCTTCGCCAGCGCCGCCCCCCGCCAGGTCCGCGGCTTGGCCCGCGGCACCTTCGCCTTCCGCACCGCCTCCCGCACGAGCGCGAGCTGCTCCGGCACCGCGTCCCCCACCGCGCCGCCACCCCTCTGCCCGTCCTCGTCGCTCACACCACGCATTCTCCCAAACACCACTGACAGCCGACGCCGTCCGAGATCACGGAACACCGATCGCGAAACACCGAGGCCCGGCGTCCCCAGGGGGACGCCGGGCCTCGGTGAGGTGAAGCGGCAGAGAGCCGTGGGCCCTACAGCCCCGCCGCCGTGCGCAGCGCCTCGACGCGGTCCGTGCGCTCCCAGGTGAACTCGGGGAGCTCTCGGCCGAAGTGGCCGTACGCGGCGGTCTGGCCGTAGATCGGGCGGAGCAGGTCGAGGTCGCGGATGATGGCGGCCGGGCGGAGGTCGAAGACCTCGTCGATCGCCTTCTCGATCCGGTCGGTGTCGACCTTGGCGGTGCCGAAGGTCTCGACGAAGAGACCGACGGGCTCGGCCTTTCCGATCGCGTAGGCGACCTGGACCTCGCAGCGCGAGGCGAGACCGGCCGCGACCACGTTCTTGGCGACCCAGCGCATCGCGTACGCCGCCGAGCGGTCGACCTTGGACGGGTCCTTGCCGGAGAAGGCGCCGCCGCCGTGGCGGGCCATGCCGCCGTAGGTGTCGATGATGATCTTGCGACCGGTGAGGCCGGCGTCGCCCATCGGGCCGCCGATCTCGAAGCGGCCGGTCGGGTTGACCAGCAGGCGGTAGCCCTCGGTGTCCAGCTTGATGCCGTCGTCCAGCAGGGCCTTCAGTTCCGGCTCCACGACGAACTCGCGGATGTCGGGGGCGAGGAGGGACTCCAGGTCGATGTCGCTGGCGTGCTGCGAGGAGACGACGACCGTGTCCAGGCGGACCGCCTTGTCACCGTCGTACTCGATGGTGACCTGGGTCTTTCCGTCGGGACGGAGGTAGGGGATCGTGCCGTTCTTGCGGACCTCGGAGAGGCGCTTCGACAGGCGGTGCGCCAGGAAGATCGGGAGCGGCATCAGGGTCGGCGTCTCGTCCGACGCGTAGCCGAACATCAGGCCCTGGTCGCCGGCGCCCTGCTTGTCCAGCTCGTCCTCGTCACCCTCGACACGTGACTCGTAGGCCGTGTCCACACCCTGCGCGATGTCCGGGGACTGTGCGCCGATCGACACCGACACACCGCAGGAGGCGCCGTCGAAGCCCTTCTTCGAAGAGTCGTAGCCGATGTCCAGGATGGTGTCGCGCACCAGCTGGGCGATCGGCGCGTACGCCTTGGTCGTGACCTCGCCGGCCACGTGCACCAGGCCGGTGGTGATGAGCGTCTCCACTGCGACACGGGACGTGGGGTCCTCGCGCAGGAGCGCATCGAGAATGGCATCGCTGATCTGGTCAGCGATCTTGTCGGGGTGACCCTCGGTCACGGACTCCGAGGTGAACAGACGACGGGACACAACGCTCCCTGGGTTTGCAGCGGCTGCTGGCTGATCATGGGCGGACGGGCTCGGGGGCTGCGCCCGGCGTCGTCCGAGAACAGTTTATCTGTCGGGCTCGGCCACCGGCTCACCTGTCTCGCCTCTCGGGAGCCCTGTGACCTGCGGCACGTGCATTCTGCCCAATGGCCGTCGCTGTCCGCCAGGGTCGCCACGCCTCAATGTGCGAGGTTCGACGCGGACGTGACGCGAATGGCACTGTCAGCCGAGCCGGTCCGCGACCAGGTCCCACACCGTTTCGGCCAGGGCCTCCTTGGGGCCGTACGGCACGGGCGTGTCGCTTCCGTCGGCCCCCAGCACCACGGCCTCGTTCTCCTCGGAGCCGAAGGTCTTGCGCTCCCCCACCTCGTTCACCACGAGCAGGTCGCATCCCTTGCGTGCCAGTTTGGCGCGGCCGTTGGCGAGGACGTCGTCGGTCTCGGCGGCGAAGCCGACGATCACCTGGCCGGGGCGGGGGCGATCCGCCGAGATCTCCGCGAGGATGTCCGGATTACGCACCAGGACGATCGGCTCGGGCTCCTGTCCGTCCTTTTTCTTGATCTTGCCGGATGCGTACGTCCGGGGACGGAAGTCCGCCACCGCCGCCGCCATGACCACGACGTCCGCGTCCGGTGCCGCCTTGAGCACCGCCTCGCGCAGCTGGACCGCCGTGCCGATCCGGACGATGTCCACGCCCGCGGGGTCCGGCAGTCCGGTGCCCGCCTCGATCAGGGTGACCCGGGCGCCCCGTGCGGCGGCCGTGCGGGCGAGGGCGTACCCCTGTTTGCCGGAGGAACGGTTGCCGAGGAAGCGGACCGGGTCGAGGGGCTCGCGGGTGCCCCCGGCGGTGACCACGACATGCCGGCCGACGAGGTCGGGCTCGGTGACACCGCGGGCCAGCACCCGGCGGCAGACCTCGAAGATCTCCACGGGGTCGGGCAGCCGTCCCTTGCCGGTGTCGACGCCGGTGAGGCGGCCCACGGCGGGGTCGATGACGAGGGCGCCCCGGCGGCGGAGCGTCGCCACGTTCTCCTGGGTGGCCGGGTGTTCCCACATCTCGGTGTGCATCGCGGGGGCGAAGACGACCGGGCAGCGGGCGGTGAGCAGGGTGTTGGTGAGGAGGTCGTCGGCGAGGCCGTGCGCGGCCTTGGCCAGCATGTCGGCGGTCGCGGGGGCGACGACCACGAGGGCGGCCTCCTGCCCGATGCGGACGTGCGGCACCTGGTGGACGCTGTCCCAGACCTCGGTGGAGACGGGGTTGCCGGAGAGCGCGGACCAGGTGGCGGCGCCCACGAAGTGCAGCGCGGAGTCGGTCGGCACGACCCGGACGTCATGCCCGGACTCGGTCAGTCGGCGGAGCAGCTCGCACGCCTTGTAGGCGGCGATCCCACCACTGACCCCCAGAACGACCTTGGGCTTGCCCACTGTGCCTCCCCGCACTCGGAAAACGTCCGGCTCCGTACGACATGAACGTCCGACTCCGTGCGACGTCCGACTCCATGACACACCACAGGCCCGGCAGGAGCACTGCCGGGCCTGTGGAAAAACCCACTGCGATCTGCAAATAAGACTTACGCGGGGCCCTCGACGGCCTCGGACGTCAGCAGACCCGCGTTGATCTCGCGCAGGGCGATCGAGAGCGGCTTCTCGTGGACGTGGGTGTCGACGAGGGGACCGACGTACTCGAGCAGGCCCTCGCCGAGCTGCGAGTAGTACGCGTTGATCTGACGGGCACGCTTGGCCGCGTAGATCACGAGGCTGTACTTCGAGTCGGTGGCCTCAAGCAACTCGTCGATCGGCGGGTTGATGATGCCCTCGGGCGCGGAGATGGAAGAGGACACGCTCTACCTTCCGATGGATGGGAAAAGATCGGTCGTGATCACAGATCGGTCGCGATCACGGAAAACGGACAGATGCCGTGATCACACAACATCCATCAAGGCTAGCAGCTCGCGGGCCACGTCCTCGACGGAGGTGTTGACCAGGGTCACGTCGAACTCCGGCTCGGCCGCCAGCTCGATCTTGGCCGCCTCCAGGCGGCGTTCGATCACGTCGGGCGGTTCGGTGCCCCGCCCGGTGAGCCTGCGCACCAGCTCCTCCCAGGAGGGCGGGGCCAGGAAGACCAGTTGGGCGTCCGGCATGGTCTCGCGGACCTGCCGTGCACCCTGGAGATCGATCTCCAGCAGGACCGGCTCGCCCCGCTCCAGGCGTTCGAGCACGGCAGCCCGGGGTGTGCCGTAGCGGTTGCCGGCGAACTCGGCCCACTCCAGCAGTTCGCTGTTGGCGATCAGCTTGTCCATCTCGTCGTCGGAGACGAAGAAGTAGTGGACTCCGTGCTGCTCGCCGGGGCGTGGCTTGCGGGTCGTCGCCGACACCGAGAGCCAGACCTCGGGGTGTGCCTTGCGCATATGGGCGACGACCGTGCTCTTACCGACCCCTGAGGGGCCGGAGAGCACGGTCAGCCGCGGACGTACGTCCGGGGGCTCGGGGGTCGTCCCCCGGAATGTTGCAGCCATGCAGCGATTATTCCAGCAATCCCGGACTGTCCGGGACTCCCTTCCCGCCAGGGGGCGGGATCAGGAACCGGTGCTGCCGAATTCACGCTCCAGGGAAGCGATCTGGTTGGAACCGAGGCCGCGAACACGACGGCTCTCGGAGATGCCGAGTCGCTCCATGATCTGCTTGGCGCGGACCTTGCCCACGCCGGGCAGCGACTCGAGCAGCGCGGAGACCTTCATCTTGCCGATGACGTCGTTCTCCTGGCCCTGCTTGATGACCTCGTGCAGGGAGGCGCCGGAGTGCTTGAGTCGATTCTTGACCTCGGCCCGCTCCCGGCGAGCCGCGGCGGCCTTTTCGAGCGCGGCTGCGCGCTGTTCAGGGGTAAGGGGCGGAAGAGCCACGCCTACGTCACCTCGGATGTCGAACTGTCGGATACGGACCGGTGAGGAACCTAGTCGCCCCACACCTGGGGAGCCACGAGCAACACGCTTGCCCGTTCACCCTGCTCGGAGACTAGCGGCCAAGTCCGCCAGAGTCAGCGAGAACAGCGGAAAAGTCCTGGTCAGCCTCCATGGAGTCGGACATAAGCCTCATATCGCCCCGGATTTGAGAATGTATTCAGACTCGAGGCGGCCGGGAACCGACCCCCGGGCACTCATCGGAGGTCTCGGGCGGCCTCCGTCGCGGTGCGGATCTGGTCCGCGAAACGATCCGAGGCGTCACGCAGCGCGACAATGTAGGGACCGTGACGAAGGACACCCCGGCTGACGTTCGGCACCACATGGCGCACGGCGGCCCCGAAGACCCCCGGAAGATCGGCCGGCGTGGCTCCCTGGGCGCCGATCCCGGGCGCGAGGAGAGGTCCGTTGATGTCGAGGTCGTACGACGACAGGTCACCCAGCGTGGCGCCGACGACCGCGCCGAAGGACCCCAGGGGCTCCTCCCCCGCGTTCTCGGCGGCCAGGTGCGCCAGCATGGTCGCGCCGACGTTCCGCCCGTCGCCGCGCACCGCGTGCTGCACCTCGCCGCCCTCCGGGTTGGAGGTGAGCGCCAGTACGAAGAGCCCGGCGCCGTTCTCGCGGGCCAGGTCCACGGCGGGCTTCAGGGAGCCGTAGCCCAGGTACGGCGAGACCGTCAGCGCGTCCGAGAACAGGGGCGCGTCCTGGTGCAGGAAGGTCTCGGCGTACGCGGCCATGGTGGAGCCGATGTCTCCGCGCTTGGCGTCCATGACGACCAGCGCCCCGGCCGCCCGCGCCTCCTGGACCGACTTCTCCAGCACGGCCACGCCGCGCGAGCCGAAGCGCTCGAAGAACGCGCTCTGCGGCTTGAGGACGGCCACCCGGTCCGCGAGTGCCTCGACGACCGTGCGGCTGAAGCGCTCCAGTCCGGCGATGTCGTCGTCCAGGCCCCAGTCGGCGAGCAGGGAGGCGTGCGGGTCGATGCCGACGCACAGCGGCCCCCGCTCATCCATGGCACGGCGCAGGCGCGCGCCGAAGGGCTCGGTCATACCGTCTTCCTCACGTCGGCGCCGACCGCGTCGGCGAGGGTGGCGTACGGGCTCGTACGGAGGCGGGCGGCGAGGCCCTTGTGGATGGCGCGCGACCAAAAGGGGCCCTCGTAGACGAAGGCGCTGTAACCCTGGACCAGCGTGGCGCCCGCCAGGATGCGCTGCCAGGCGTCCTCGGCGTTCTCGACGCCACCGACGCCGACCAGGGTGATCCGGTCGCCCACGCGCGCGTAGAGGCGGCGCAGGACCGCCAGGGAGCGGGCCTTGACGGGGGCGCCGGAGAGCCCGCCCGTCTCCTTCACCAGGGTGGGTTCGGATGCCAGACCGAGTCCCTCGCGCGCGATGGTGGTGTTGGTGGCGATGATGCCGTCCAGGCCGAGTTCCACGGCGAGGTCGGCGACGGCGTCGATGTCCTCGTCGGCGAGGTCCGGCGCGATCTTCACCAGCAGCGGGACCCGGCGGGTGCGGACCGTGCGGTCGGCGGCCTCGCGGACGGCCGTGAGCAGGGGGCGCAGCGCCTCGGTGGCCTGGAGGTTGCGCAGGCCGGGTGTGTTGGGCGAGGAGACGTTGACGACCAGGTAGTCGGCGTACGGCGCGAGGCGCTCGGTGGACGTCACGTAGTCCCCGGCGGCCTCGTCCTCCGGGACGACCTTGGTCTTGCCGATGTTGACGCCCACGACCGTCCTGAAGACGGGCGTACGGGAGGCCAGACGGGCGGCTACGGCGAGGGAGCCCTCGTTGTTGAAGCCCATGCGGTTGATCAGGGCGCGGTCCGCGACCAGGCGGAACAGCCGCTTCCTGGGGTTGCCGGGCTGGGCCTCGCCGGTGACCGTGCCGATCTCGACGTGGTCGAAGCCGAGCATCGACATCCCGTCGATCGCGACGGCGTTCTTGTCGAAGCCGGCGGCCAGCCCGAACGGGCCGTGCATCCGCAGACCGAACGCCTCGGTGCGCAGTTCCTTGTAGCGGGGCGCGAGCGCGGCGGCCACGAAGGTGCGCAGCACGGGGACGCGGACGGCGAGACGGATCCAGCGGAAGGCCAGGTAGTGGGCCTTCTCGGGATCCATCCGGGTGAAGACGAGCCGGAAGAAGAGCTTGTACATGTTCATGTCCTCGAAGGAGCGCCTCATGGAGAGGTCTCGCGAAGAGGGGGACACCGTTTCCGGTGTCCCCCTCAGGGCTGCTAGTCGCGGGCCGCGATCAGGTGTTCGGCGTGTTCCTGCAGCGAGCGCACGCCCACGTCGCCGTGGTTGAGCGCGTCGATGCCCTGGACGGCCGCCGCGAGCGCCTGGACCGTCGTCAGGCACGGCACGGAGCGGGCCACGGCCGCCGTACGGATGTCGTAGCCGTCGAGGCGGCCGCCGGTGCCGTACGGGGTGTTGACGATGAGGTCGACCTCGCCGTCGTGGATGAGCTGGACGATCGTCTTCTCGCCGTTCGGGCCGGTGCCCTCGGACTGCTTGCGGACGACGGTGGCGTTGATGCCGTTGCGCCGGAGCACCTCGGCCGTGCCGGAGGTGGCGAGCAGCTCGAAGCCGTGGGCGACCAGCTCGCGCGCCGGGAAGATCATCGAACGCTTGTCGCGGTTGGCGACCGAGATGAACGCGCGCCCCTTGGTCGGCAGCGGCCCGTACGCGCCGGCCTGCGACTTGGCGTACGCCGTGCCGAAGACCGAGTCGATGCCCATGACCTCGCCGGTGGAGCGCATCTCCGGGCCGAGGATGGTGTCGACGCCGCGCCCGTGGATGTCGCGGAAGCGCGACCAGGGCATCACGGCCTCCTTGACGGAGATCGGCGCGTCCAGCGGCAGCTCGCCGCCGTCGCCGACCGCCGGGAGCAGCCCCTCCGTCCGCAGTTCGGCGATGGTCGCGCCGAGCGAGATCCGCGCGGCGGCCTTGGCAAGCGGCACCGCGGTCGCCTTCGAGGTGAAGGGGACGGTGCGGGAGGCGCGCGGGTTGGCTTCGAGGACGTAGAGGATGTCCCCGGCCATCGCGAACTGGATGTTGATCAGACCGCGCACCCCGACGCCCTTGGCGATGGCCTCGGTGGAGGCGCGCAGCCGCTTGATGTCGAAGCCTCCGAGGGTGATCGGGGGCAGGGCGCACGCCGAGTCGCCGGAGTGGATGCCGGCCTCCTCGATGTGCTCCATGACGCCGCCGAGGTACAGCTCGTGGCCGTCGTACAGGGCGTCGACGTCGATCTCGATGGCGTCGTCGAGGAAGCGGTCGACGAGGACCGGCCGGGAGGGGCTGATCTCGGTCGACTCGGCGATGTACGACTCCAGTCGCGTCTCGTCGTACACGATCTCCATGCCGCGGCCGCCGAGCACGTACGACGGGCGGACCAGGACCGGGTAGCCGATCTCGTCGGCGATGGCCTTGGCGCCGGCGAAGGTGGTCGCGGTGCCGTGCTTGGGCGCGGGGAGCCCGGCCTCGGCGAGGACCTGGCCGAAGGCGCCGCGGTCCTCGGCGGCGTGGATGGCCTCCGGAGGGGTGCCGACGACCGGGACGCCGTTGTCCTTGAGCGCCTGCGACAGGCCCAGCGGGGTCTGGCCGCCGAGCTGGACGACGACGCCCGCGATCGGGCCGGCCAGCGACTCGGCGTGGACGATCTCCAGCACGTCTTCGAGGGTCAGCGGCTCGAAGTACAGGCGGTCGGAGGTGTCGTAGTCCGTGGAGACGGTCTCGGGGTTGCAGTTGACCATCACGGTCTCGTAGCCGGCGTCGCTGAGCGCGAAGGAGGCGTGGACGCAGGAGTAGTCGAACTCGATGCCCTGGCCGATGCGGTTGGGGCCGGAGCCCAGGATGATCACGGCCGGCTTCTCGCGGGAGGCCACCTCGGTCTCCTCGTCGTACGAGGAGTAGAAGTACGGCGTCTTCGCCGCGAACTCGGCGGCGCAGGTGTCGACCGTCTTGTACACCGGGCGTACGCCCAGCGCGTGCCGGACCTCGCGCACGACGTCCTCGCGCAGTCCGCGGATCTCGGCGATCTGCTGGTCGGAGAAGCCGTGCCGCTTGGCCTCGGCGAGCAGCTCGGGGTCGAGCTTGTCGGCGGCGGCCAGCTCGTCGGCGATCTCCTTGATCAGGAACAGCTGGTCGACGAACCACGGGTCGATCTTGGTGAACTCGAAGACCTCCTCGGGCGTGGCGCCCGCGCGGATGGCCTGCATGACCGTGTTGATGCGCCCGTCGGTCGGCCGGACCGACTCCTCCAGGAGCAGCGCCTTGTCGCCGGGCTCGCCGACGAACGTGAACTGGCTTCCCTTCTTCTCCAGCGAGCGCAGCGCCTTCTGCAGCGCCTCGGTGAAGTTGCGGCCGATCGCCATGGCCTCGCCGACCGACTTCATGGTCGTGGTCAGGGAGGAGTCTGCGGAGGGGAACTTCTCGAAGGCGAAGCGCGGGGCCTTGACGACCACGTAGTCGAGCGTCGGTTCGAAGGAGGCCGGGGTCTGCTCGGTGATGTCGTTGGGGATCTCGTCGAGCGTGTAGCCGACGGCCAGCTTCGCGGCGATCTTGGCGATCGGGAAGCCGGTCGCCTTGGAGGCCAGCGCCGAGGACCGCGACACGCGCGGGTTCATCTCGATGACGATGACCCGGCCGTCGTCGGGGTTGACCGCGAACTGGATGTTGCAGCCACCGGTGTCGACGCCGACCTCGCGGATGATCGCGATGCCGACGTCCCGCAGCACCTGGTACTCGCGGTCGGTGAGGGTCATCGCCGGCGCGACCGTGATCGAGTCGCCGGTGTGCACGCCCATGGGGTCGAAGTTCTCGATGGAGCAGACGACCACGACGTTGTCGTTCTTGTCGCGCATCAGCTCCAGCTCGTACTCCTTCCAGCCGAGGATGGACTCCTCCAGGAGCACCTCGGTGGTCGGCGAGAGGGTGAGGCCCTGCCCGGCGATGCGGCGCAGCTCCTCCTCGTCGTGCGCGAAGCCGGAGCCGGCGCCGCCCATGGTGAAGGAGGGGCGGACGACGACGGGGTAGCCGCCGAGCGTCTCGACGCCGGCGAGGACGTCCTCCATGGAGTGGCAGATCACGGACCGGGCGGACTCGCCGTGGCCGATCTTGGCGCGGACGGCCTCGACGACGTCCTTGAAGAGGTCGCGGTCCTCGCCCTTGTTGATGGCCTCGACGTTGGCGCCGATCAGTTCGACGCCGTACTTCTCCAGCGTCCCGGCCTCGTGCAGCGAGATGGCCGTGTTGAGGGCCGTCTGACCGCCGAGGGTGGGCAGGAGCACGTCGGGGCGCTCCTTGGCGATGATCTTCTCGACGAACTCGGGGGTGATCGGCTCGACGTAGGTGGCGTCGGCGATCTCCGGGTCGGTCATGATCGTCGCCGGGTTGGAGTTGACGAGGATCACGCGCAGGCCCTCGGCGCGCAGGACGCGGCACGCCTGGGTGCCGGAGTAGTCGAACTCGGCGGCCTGGCCGATGACGATCGGGCCGGAGCCGATGACCAGGACGGACTGGATATCGGTGCGCTTAGGCACGCTGGCCCTCCATCAGGGATACGAAGCGGTCGAACAGGTAGGCGGCGTCGTGCGGGCCCGCTGCCGCTTCGGGGTGGTACTGGACGCTGAAGGCGGGGCGGTCGAGGAGCTGGAGCCCCTCCACCACGTTGTCGTTGAGGCAGACATGGGAGACCTCGGCGCGGCCGTAGGGGGTCTCGGAGACCTGGTCAAGCGGAGCGTCGACGGCGAAGCCGTGGTTGTGCGCGGTGACCTCGACCTTGCCGGTCGTACGGTCCTGCACCGGCTGGTTGATGCCCCGGTGGCCGTACTTCAGCTTGTAGGTGCCGAAGCCGAGCGCGCGGCCGAGGATCTGGTTGCCGAAGCAGATGCCGAAGAGCGGGGTGGAGCGCTCCAGGACCGCCCGCATGACGGAGACCGGGTGGTCGGCGGTGGCCGGGTCGCCGGGGCCGTTGGAGAAGAACACGCCGTCGGGGTTCACGGCATAGACGTCCTCGGCGGTCGCCGTGGCGGGCAGCACGTGCACCTCGATGCCGCGCTCGGCCATGCGGTGCGGGGTCATGCCCTTGATGCCGAGGTCGACGGCGGCGACGGTGAACTTCTTGGTGCCGATCGCGGGGACGACGTACGTCTCCTTGGTGGCGACCTCGGCGGAGAGGTTCGCGCCCTTCATCTCGGGGGCCTCGCGGACCTCGGTGAGCATGACGCCCTCGTCGGGCAGCGCGTTGCCGGAGAAGATGCCGACGCGCATGGCGCCGCGCTCACGGAGGTGGCGGGTGAGGGCGCGGGTGTCGATGCCGGAGATCCCGACGACGCCCTGGGCGCGCAGTTCGTCGTCCAGGGAGCGCCGGGAGCGCCAGTTGGAGGACACGCGCGCGGGGTCGCGGACGACGTAGCCGGAGACCCAGATCCTCTTGGACTCGGGGTCCTCGTCGTTGACGCCGGTGTTGCCGACGTGCGGGGCGGTCATGACGACGACCTGGCGGTGGTACGACGGGTCGGTGAGCGTCTCCTGGTAGCCGGTCATCCCGGTGGAGAACACGGCCTCGCCGAAGGTCACCCCCACGGCCCCGTAGGCACGGCCGCGGAAGATCCGGCCGTCCTCCAGGACGAGTACGGCGGGAACCCTGGTGGCTCCCCGGGTGGAGGTCGTCATCGTGCGCCTTCCGTTTCCGTCTTGTTGATCATCTGGTTCAGGGTCTCGACCCACTCGTTGTGCTCGGCCGCGCGGTCGGAGCGGAACCCGGAGTCGAGCGGCTTGCCGCCGTGCTCCCAGGTGACGACCAGCAGTCCGCCCTCGGTGAGCACCTTGCCGGCGATGCCCTTGTCGAGCCGGGCCTCGCGCAGGGCCTCGGCCGGGACGAAGAAGTCACTCGCTCCGGGGCGTACGACGTCCAGGCCCGCGTCCGTCAGCGTCAGCTCGACCCGGCTGCGGGTGCCCAGGCCGTGCGCCACGATCCGGTCGAGCCAGTGCCCGGCGGTGGTGGAGCCGTGGTAGCGGCCGTTCATGCTCAGTCTCACCTCACCGGGCTCGTCCGGCATTCCAGGCAGCGGCGGCTTGCCGCCTCCGTTGAGGGTGGTGGTGGGCGACGGGCGGGTGGGCAGCTCGGGCAGATCGCCCTGGAGCGTGCCCCGCCACTTCCAGCCCTCGCGCATCAGCCAGTAGACGAGCGCGACGAAGAGAGCGAGTCCGACGACCCAGCCGATGCGCGCGGCCCAGTCGGTGACCTCGGCCGATTCCTTCTCGGCGGCCAGCAGAATTACAGGTGTCACGTGAGCTTCCCGTCGACGAGCGTGGCCTTGCCCCGCAGCCACGTGTGCGTGACACGGCCCGGCAGCTCGCGGCCCTCGTAGGGGGTGTTGCGGCTGCGCGAGGCGAAGCCCGCGGGATCCACCGACCCACGGTATGCCGTGTCGACGAGGGTGAGGTTGGCGGGCTCACCTGCCGAGACGGGACGTCCGTGACCGGACGCCTGTCCGATCTTCGCGGGCTTGACGGACATGCGGTCCGCGACGCCCGCCCAGTCGAGCAGACCGGTGGTGACCATCGTCTCCTGGACCACGGACAGCGCGGTCTCCAGGCCGACCATGCCCATGGCGGCGGCGGCCCACTCGCAGTCCTTGTCCTCGTGCGGGTGCGGGGCGTGGTCGGTGGCGACGATGTCGATGGTGCCGTCGGCGAGCGCCTCGCGCAGGGCCAGCACGTCGCGCTCGGTGCGCAGCGGCGGGTTGACCTTGTAGACCGGGTTGTAGCTGCGCACCAGCTCGTCGGTGAGGAGGAGGTGGTGCGGGGTGACCTCGGCGGTGACGTCGATGCCCCGGGACTTGGCCCAGCGGACGATCTCCACCGACCCGGCGGTCGAGAGGTGGCAGATGTGGACGCGGGAGCCGACGTGCTCGGCGAGCAGGACATCCCGGGCGATGATCGATTCTTCGGCCACCGCCGGCCAGCCCCCGAGGCCCAGCTCGGCGGAGACGATGCCCTCGTTCATCTGGGCGCCCTCGGTGAGGCGCGGCTCCTGCGCGTGCTGGGCGACGACCCCGCCGAAGGCCTTCACGTACTCCAGGGCCCGGCGCATGATCACCGCGTCGTCGACGCACTTGCCGTCGTCCGAGAAGACGGTGACCCCGGCGGCCGACTCGTGCATGGCGCCCAGCTCGGCGAGCTTCCTGCCCTCCAGGCCGACGGTGACGGCGCCGATGGGCTGGACGTCGCAGTAGCCGTGCTCCTGTCCGAGCCGGTAGACCTGCTCGACCACACCGGCGGTGTCGGCGACGGGGAAGGTGTTGGCCATGGCGAAGACGGCCGTGTAGCCGCCGGAGGCCGCCGCGCGCGTGCCGGTGAGCACGGTCTCGGAGTCCTCGCGGCCGGGTTCGCGCAGATGGGTGTGGAGATCGACGAGGCCCGGCAGCAGCACCTTGCCCTCGGCCTCGACGACCACCGCGCCCTCGTCGGACAGCCCGGCGCCCACCTCGGCGATGATCTCGCCGTCGATCAGCACGTCCTGCGGCTCGCCGCCCAGCACCTTCGCACCACGGATCAGGATCTTGCTCATGGACTTACTTCTCCTCGGTGGTGCGGGTGTGGGTGACGGCGGGCTCGTTGCCGCCCAGCAGGAGGTACAGCACGGCCATCCGGATGGAGACGCCGTTGGCTACCTGCTCGACGACGGTGCAGCGGTCGGAGTCGGCGACCTCGGCGGTGATCTCCATGCCGCGGACCATCGGGCCGGGGTGCATCACGATGGCGTGCTCGGGCATCCGCGCCATCCGGTCTCCGTCGAGGCCGTAGCGCCGTGAGTACTCGCGCTCGGTGGGGAAGAACGCGGCGTTCATCCGCTCCCGCTGCACGCGCAGCATCATCACCGCGTCGGACTTGGCGAGCGTGCTGTCGAGGTCGTAGCTCACCTCGCAGGGCCAGGTCTCGACGCCGACCGGGACCAGGGTGGGCGGGGCGACGAGGGTGACCTCGGCGCCGAGGGTGTGCAGCAGGTCGACGTTGGAGCGGGCGACCCGGCTGTGCAGGACGTCGCCGACGAGCGTGATCCGCTTGCCGGACAGGTCCTGCCCGAGCCCGGCGTCCCGGCCGACGAGGCGGCGGCGCATGGTGAAGGCGTCCAGCAGGGCCTGGGTGGGGTGCTGGTGGGTGCCGTCGCCCGCGTTGATCACGGCGGCGTCGATCCAGCCGGAGGTCGCCAGCCGGTACGGGGCCCCCGAGGCGCCGTGCCGGATGACGACGGCGTCCACGCCCATGGCCTCCAGCGTCTGGGCGGTGTCCTTCAGGGACTCGCCCTTCGAGACGCTCGATCCCTTGGCGGTGAAGTTGATGACGTCCGCCGAGAGGCGCTTCTCGGCGGCCTCGAAGGAGATCCGGGTGCGGGTGGAGTCCTCGAAGAAGAGGTTGACGACGGTGCGGCCGCGCAGGGTCGGCAGTTTCTTGATCGGCCGGTCGGCGACCCGGGCCATCTCCTCGGCGGTGTCGAGGATCAGGACGGCGTCGTCACGGGTGAGGTCGGCGGCCGAGATGAGATGACGCTGCATCTTTCAGGCTCCGTAAGGCAGTTCGGGAGATTACGGGCAGTCAGGGGCATCACGAGGAGACGTACGGCGCGAGGCCGCACGCGCGCGTGCTACTGCTGGGCGGTCCGCTTCGCACCGAGCAGGACGGTGTCCCGACCGTCCTCCTCGGCGAGCTGGACCTTGACCGTCTCCCGCAGCGACGTGGGGAGGTTCTTGCCGACGTAGTCGGCGCGGATGGGCAGTTCGCGGTGGCCCCGGTCGACGAGGACCGCGAGCTGCACCGCGCGCGGCCGGCCGATGTCGTTCAGCGCGTCGAGCGCCGCGCGGATCGTCCGGCCGGAGAAGAGCACGTCGTCGACGAGGACGACCAGTCGGCCGTCGATGCCGTCACCGGGGATCTCGGTGCGGGCCAGCGCACGCGGCGGGTGCATGCGCAGGTCGTCGCGGTACATGGTGATGTCGAGCGAGCCGACCGGGATCTTGCGGTCGGTGATCTCCGCGAGCTTGGCGGCGAGCCGCTGGGCGAGGAAGACGCCCCGGGTCGGAATGCCGAGGAGCACCACGTCGTCGGCGCCCTTGGCGCGCTCGACGATCTCGTGGGCGATCCGCGTCAGTACGCGCGCGATGTCGGGGCCTTCGAGAACGGGCCGCGCATCGGACGACTGCGGTTCCTGGGGCAGGTTCTGCCCCGAGGGCAGCGGGTTCTGCGGGTCTTGCGTGTCCATACGAAACGGACCTCCTTCTCCGCCTCACGGGACGGACCTTAAAGGACGTCGGATTTGCGCCGTCAACGTTAGCAGGCCCCGGCAACGCCCCTGATCACCCCCCTGGCCCAAGGGAACGCGGTTACCACGGAAGAGTCGGTCCGGACCATTCGGCTTGACGGGGCAGAGTCACGCTGCGTAACCTCACAGTGAGTCACCAGCCTTCGTCCGGGGAGCTATATGTCCAGCGAATACGCCAAACAGCTCGGGGCCAAGCTCCGGGCCATCCGCACCCAGCAGGGCCTTTCCCTCCACGGTGTCGAGGAGAAGTCCCAGGGACGCTGGAAGGCGGTCGTGGTCGGTTCGTACGAGCGCGGCGACCGCGCCGTCACCGTGCAGCGCCTCGCGGAGCTGGCGGACTTCTACGGGGTCCCTGTGCAGGAGCTGCTTCCTGGGACGACCCCCGGCGGCGCCGCGGAGCCGCCGCCGAAGCTCGTCCTCGACCTTGAGCGCCTGGCCCATGTGCCGGCGGAGAAGGCGGGCCCGCTGCAGCGTTACGCGGCGACGATCCAGTCCCAGCGCGGTGACTACAACGGCAAGGTGCTCTCGATCCGCCAGGACGACCTGCGCACACTCGCCGTCATCTACGACCAGTCCCCCTCGGTCCTCACCGAGCAGCTGATCAGCTGGGGCGTCCTGGACGCGGATGCGCGTCGCGCGGTCTCCCACGAGGACAGCTGACACGGCCGACGCTCCGGGCAGCACCCAGCAGAAACGTGCCGCCGGTGTGCTCCGAACCGATTGGTTCGGAGCACACCGGCGGTTTTCTGCTCTTTGGGGGCTCCCCCGCGGTCGTACCTGCGCGGCTGTCGCCTCTACGCGTCGTCCCTGCGCAGCGAGGGCTTCAGGTCCTTCAGACGCCCCAGCAGGCCGTTCACGAACGACGGCGAGTCGTCCGTGGAGAACTCCTTCGCCAGCTGCACCATCTCGTCCAGCACCACCGCGTCGGGAGTCGCGTCGACCCAGATCAGTTCGTACGCCCCGAGGCGCAGGATGTTCCGGTCCACGACCGGCATCCGGTCGAGCGTCCAGCCCACCGAGTACTGCGCGATCAGCTCGTCGATCCGCTTCGCGTACTCCGCATAGCCCTCGACGAGCTGCATCGTGTACTCGCTGACCGGCGGCTGCCGGGTGTCGCTGTGGGCGTGCCGGATCCAGTCCGCGAGGACGGTCAGGACGTCGACCCCGCGCTGGTCGCCCTCGAAGAGGATCTGGAAGGCGCGCTTACGGGCCGTGTTACGGGCAGCCACGGTTAGCTGTTCACCCGGCCGAGGTAGTCGCTGGTACGGGTGTCGACCTTGATCTTCTCGCCGGTGGTGATGAAGAGCGGCACCTGGATCTGGTGGCCGGTCTCCAGGGTGGCGGGCTTGGTGCCACCGGTGGAGCGGTCGCCCTGGACGCCCGGCTCGGTCTCCTGGATCACGAGCTCGACGGCGGCCGGCAGCTCCACGAAGAGCACCTCGCCCTCGTGCTGCGCGACGGTGGCGGTGAAGCCCTCGATCAGGAAGTTGGCGGCGTCGCCGACGGCCTTGCGGTCGACCATGAGCTGGTCGTAGGTCTCCATGTCCATGAAGACGAAGTACTCGCCGTCCATGTAGGAGAACTGCATGTCGCGCTTGTCGACAGTGGCCGTCTCGACCTTGACGCCGGCGTTGAACGTCTTGTCGACGACCTTGCCGGAGAGCACGTTCTTGAGCTTGGTGCGCACGAAGGCCGGGCCCTTGCCGGGCTTGACGTGCTGGAACTCGACGACGGACCAGAGCTGGCCCCCGTCGAGCTTGAGCACCAGGCCGTTCTTGAGGTCGTTCGTGGAAGCCACGGTTGCGGAATCTCCTGGACTGACGTGGACGACCCCGGGCCACGCGCCCAGCCGATGAGCTAGAGCGCGAGCAGCTCCTTGGTCGTGATGGTGAGTAGCTCGGGTCCGCCGTCCGCCTCGGGGCGTACGACGAGCGTGTCATCGATCCGGACACCGCCCCGGCCCGGGAGGTGGACCCCCGGTTCGACGGTGACCGGCACGCAAGCGTCCAGTTTACCCATGGCCGCGGGGGCCAACTGCGGGTCCTCGTCGATTTCGAGTCCGACCCCGTGCCCCATCAGTACCGGGAGGCCTTCTCCGTACCCCGAGGAGTCCAGCACCTGGCGGGCCGCGCGGTCCACGGCACGGTAGGCCGCGCCGGGCGCCAGTGCCTCCCGTCCGGCCCGCTGGGCTGCGAAGACCAGGTCGTACAGCTCGATCTGCCAGTCGGCGGGCGAGGTCCCGATCACGAACGTCCGGCCGATCTCACAGCGGTAGCCGCGATACGTCGCGCCGAGGCAGACGGAGAGGAAGTCGCCCTCCTCGACCCTGCGGTCGGTGGGAATGTGACCGGGACGACCGGAGTTCGGCCCGGCGGCGACGGAGGTCGCGAAGGCCGGGCCGTCGGCGCCGTGGTCGACGAGGCGGCGCTCCAGCTCCAGGGCCAGATGGCGTTCGGTGCGGCCGACGAGGATCGATTCGAGGAGTTCGCCCAGTGCCTGGTCGGCGATCTCCGCGCCGATCCGCAGACAGGAGATCTCCTCCTCGTCCTTGATCACTCTGAGCTGCTCGACCGCGCCGCCGAGATCGGCCAGCCGCAGCCGGGGCGCGACCGAGCGGATCGCCCGGTGCCGGCCCACGGTGAGGTGGTGTTCCTCCACGGCGAGCGACTCGGCGCCGAAGGCCGTGGCGAGGTCGGCGGCGGCGACCGCCGGGTCGCCGCCGGGACTCGGCAGCACGTGGACGCGTACGGCGTCGTCGGGGCGGCCCTCACCGATCTCGCCGCTCGGCGGGGCACCGCAGACGAGGATGTCCTCGCTGCGGCCCAGCAGCAGCACGGCCCCCTTGGGCGCCGCGCCCGCCAGGTACCGGACGTTGGCGGGGTGGGTCACCAGGGCGGTGGCGCTGCCGCCGGAGTGACAGCGTTCTCTCAGCCGAGCGCGGCGGGCCGCGTACACCTCTGACATGTGCCGAGCGTATGAGCTTCGCTGGTGGGGCGCCGGTCGAGTGCGGCCGAGTGGGGGGCGCTCCGCGGGGAACGGGGGGCGTACTTGAGGCCGTGTTCCGAGTACGCGCCGGTGGGGGTTGTTCGCGCGGTTCCCCGCGCCCCTGAAAGGTCGGCTCAGGCCGTCGAGGCCACCAGTGCCGTCCGCTCCCGTCCGACTACCACTTCGGGGGGCTGGCGATCGATCGTGCCAGGACCTCGTCCAGGACCCTCGCCGTGGCCGGGACATCCAGCTGGGAGTTGTCGATGATCGGCAGTCCCGAGCCGTACCAGCCCGCCATCCGGCCGTGGATGCGGGCGACCTCTTCGTCGGTCAGGCGACGGTTGCCCGAGCGCTCGGCGTTGCGTTCGAGGACAATCTCCAGGCCCGGGAGGAGGACGACGGGCAGCAGGCCGGGGCCGACGTGCCGCTTCCAGCCGCCGAGGCCGACGACCGGGCGGTCGGGGAACACGGCGTCGTCGAGGATGCAGGAGATGCCGTTGGCCAGGAAGTTCCGGGCAGAGAAGCCGCAGGTGCGGCGGGCGAGACGATACTGCGCCTCGGAGTTGTCGTTCCAGCCGGACTGCGGGTCAGCGAAGCCCGAGCGCACCCACTCCCGTACGTCGTCCAGGCTGATGTGCGCGGTGGGCACCCGGCGGTGGTCCGCCCAGTACTTGGCGACGCTGGTCTTGCCCGCCCCGGCGGGGCCGATGAGCAGCACCGCGAGGGTGGTGGTCGTGACGTCGGGCGCGCCGGTGGCGGGCGGCGGCATGGTGACGGGGCCGCCCGGCGGCAGTTGCACGTGTCCGGTGGTGTCGCGCGGGACACCCGGCTGCTGCGGGGCCGAGGTGGGCGGATGCCCGGGGCTGCCGGCGAAGCCCGGCGCGGGCGGAGGCGCCGGGACGGGCGGTCCGGCCGGAGTGGGCGGGGCCATGGGAGCGGGCGGGGGCGGCGGCACCGGGCCGGGGTGCGAGCCCGGGGGTGGCGGGTGGCCGGCGCCCGGGTGTCCCGGAGGGTTCGCGCCCGGCGCTCCCGGGTGAGGTGGCGCCGGGTGTCCCTGCTGGTTCGCGGGTGGCGACCAGGGGGCCGCCGGGTCCTGCCCCGGCCGATGGGGCGGCGGCAGCGGAGCTCCCACTGCGTGCTGCATCCGGTGCCACTCCGTCTCGTACAGTCACATCGACACTGGCGGGCGGGGCCTTTCGACCCCGCCCTTACCGAACGGTACCGTCCCCGGCCACCGTTTGGTGAACGGCCGGGGGCAGCCCGAAGTGCCCAAGTGGCCATGGACACAAGGCGAATCGGGCAAGTCATGCCCGAGCGGGCGTTACTGGCCCACTTCGCCGTAGGCGGCGAGGAGGATCGCCGGGTCGGGCCCTTCGAGGACGGTGGGCTTGGCCAGTCCGTCCAGGACGATGAAGCGGAGCAGATCGCCCCGGGACTTCTTGTCGACCTTCATCGTCTCCAGCAGCCGGGGCCACTGGTCGTAACGGTAGGTCAGCGGCAGCCCGACCGCTTCGAGGACCGTGCGGTGGCGGTCGGCGGTCGCGTCGTCCAACCGGCCCGCGAGACGGCCCAGTTCGGCCGCGAAGTGCATCCCCACCGACACCGCCGCGCCGTGCCGCCACTGGTAGCGCTCGTTCTTCTCGATCGCGTGCGCCAGTGTGTGCCCGTAGTTGAGGATCTCCCGGCGCCCCGACTCCTTCAGATCGCCGGAGACGACCTCCGCCTTGACCCGGATCGACCGCTCGATCAGCTCCGAGGTGTGCGGCCCGGCCGGTGTACGGGCGGCCTGCGGGTCGGCCTCGATCAGGTCGAGGATCACCGGGTCGGCGATGAAGCCGGCCTTGATGATCTCGGCGAGGCCGGAGACGTAGTCGTTGACGGGCAGTGAGTCCAGCGCGGCCAGGTCGCACAGGACACCGGCCGGCGGGTGGAAGGAGCCGACCAGGTTCTTGCCCTCGGCGGTGTTGATCCCGGTCTTGCCGCCCACGGCCGCGTCCACCATGGCGAGGACGGTGGTGGGGATGGCGATCCAGCGGACCCCGCGCAGCCAGGTGGCCGCCACGAACCCGGCGAGGTCCGTGGTGGCACCGCCACCGACGCCCACGATCACATCGGTGCGGGTGAACCCGGACTGCCCCAGCGCCTTCCAGCAGTACGCGGCGACCTCGGCGGTCTTGGCCTCCTCCGCGTTCGGCACCTGGATGGCGACCGCCTCGAAGCCCTGCTCCGCCAGATCGGCGCGCAGGGCCTCACCGGTGTCGGCCAGCGCCTCCGGGTGGACCACCGCGACCCGCTTGGCCCGGTTGCCGATCAACCCGCCCAGTTCGCCGAGGAGTTGACGCCCCACCAGGACCTCGTACGGCTCGGTGCCCGCCGTACCGCCGACCTGGATACGGGTCACTGTCTCGCTCATGCTTCCTTCAACTCCAGTGCGTCCAGGGCCGCTCGGGTGACTTCCTCGGGTGTACGGCCGTCGGTGGCGACGACGGCCGTGGCGACCTCCTCGTAGAGGGCGCGCCGGGCCTCCATCAACTCCCGCCACTGTTTACGGGGGTTGACCGCCAACAGCGGGCGGGCGGCGTTGAGGCCGGTGCGCTTGACCGCCTCCTCGACGTCCATGGAGAGGTAGACGACCCGCTGCCCGGCCAGCAGGGCACGGGTGTCGGCGTCGAGGATCGCGCCGCCGCCGAGGGCGAGGACGCCGTCGTGGCCGGCGAGTGCGGTCTGCACGGCCCGCTTCTCGATGGCACGGAAGGCGGGCTCGCCCTCGTCGACGAAGATCTCCGCGATCGTGCGGCCCTGCTCGGCCACGATGTCGTCGTCGGTGTCGCGGTAGACGACGCCGAGACGCTCGGCGAGCAGCTGTCCGACGGTGGACTTGCCGACGCCCATGGGGCCGACGAGGACGACCAGAGGAACCGGGCTCACCGGATCGCGAGGTGGTCGAGGTAGGAGCGGACGTTGCGGGCCGTCTCGACGACGTTGTCGCCGCCGAACTTCTCCGCGACCGCGTCCGCGAGGACGAGGGCGACCATGGCCTCGGCGACGATGCCCGCGGCCGGGACCGCCGAGACGTCGGAGCGCTGGTGGTGGGCCTGCGTGGCCTCGCCCGTGGTCACGTCGACGGTCTGCAGGGCGCGCGGGACGGTGGCGATCGGCTTCATCGCCGCCCGTACGCGCAGCAGCTCGCCCGTGGTCAGACCGCCCTCGGTGCCGCCGGAGCGGCCCGAGACGCGCCGAATGCCCTCGGGGGTGTTCACGATCTCGTCGTGCGCCTTCGAACCCGGGACACGGGCGAGTTCGAAGCCGTCGCCGATCTCGACCCCCTTGATCGCCTGGATGCCCATCAGCGCACCCGCCAGGCGGGCGTCCAGCTTCCGGTCCCAGTGCACGTGCGAGCCGAGGCCCACGGGCACGCCGTACGCCAGGATCTCGACCACGCCACCGAGGGTGTCGCCGTCCTTGTGGGCCTGGTCGACCTCGGCGACCATCGCCTTCGACGCGTCCGCGTCGAGGCAGCGCAGCGGGTCCTCGTCCAGCTTCTCCACGTCGGCCGGGGTCGGGTAGACGCCCTGCGGGGCCTTCACCGAGCACAGCTCGACGACATGGCTGACGATCTCGATCCCGGCCGTCTCCTTCAGGTACGACCGGGCCACCGCGCCGAGGGCCACACGGGCAGCGGTCTCCCGCGCCGAGGCGCGCTCCAGGACCGGCCGGGCCTCGTCGAAGCCGTACTTCTGCATACCGGCCAGATCCGCGTGCCCGGGGCGGGGGCGGGTGAGCGGGGCGTTGCGGGCGAGCCCGGCCAGGATCTCGGGGTCGACCGGGTCGGCCGCCATGACCTGCTCCCACTTCGGCCACTCGGTGTTCCCGACCATGATCGCCACCGGCGAACCCATGGTCAGACCGTGCCGCACACCGCCGAGGAAGGTGACCTCGTCGCGCTCGAACTTCATCCGGGCACCGCGTCCATAGCCCAGGCGCCGCCGGGCCAGGTGGTCCGCCACCATCTCCGTGGTGATCGGCACGCCGGCGGGAAGGCCCTCCAGCGTCGCGACAAGTGCGGGACCGTGGGACTCCCCCGCGGTCAGCCAGCGCAACCTGCTCAACGGTGCTCCTCAGTGCTCGCGCCCGGTACTGCGTCCTGCCTGCGTGTACGCGCGTCCTCGCGTACGGCGACGGATACCGGGTGCGCGGCCCCGGCCCGCCGTCTCCGATCCTCCCACGTCCGGGGCGTGACCCGGTCATGGGTCCAGCAGACGGACGGGTGGGCTCCGGGGCCGGGCAGGGGCTCCGGGCACCGGGCGGCGTCACGCCGTCTTCGCCGCCGCGCTCCTGATCATCCCGCGGACACGGACGTACGTGCCGCGGCGGCGCACCCTGACGCTCAGCCCCGCTCGGCCAGCGCCCGCTCCCCCGCCGTCCGCATCGCCGCCACCGGGGCCGTCTTGCACCCGGTCATCTGCTCGACCTGAAGCACCGCCTGGTGGACCAGCAGATCGAGCCCGCTGACCACGGCACCGCCGTACGCGGACCAGCGCGCCGCCAGCTCCGTGGGCCAGGGGTGGTACAGCACGTCGAACAGCGTCGTCGGCCGCTCGGGCACCGTCCCGGAGAGCGCGTCCGTCGCCCCGGCCGGCGTCGTGGCGATGACCAGCGGAGCGTTCAGCGCCCGCTCTGCCTCGGCCCAGTCCGCCGTACGCACCTCGACGTCCAGCCGCTCGCCCCACTGCCGCATCTCGGCGGCACGGGCCTCGCTGCGTACGTACGCCACGACCTCGCCGGTGCAGATCCGGGCGAGCGCGGCCAGCGCGGACGACGCTGTGGCGCCGGCGCCGAGAATCGCGGCCGACTCCACCTGCTCGATGCCCCGCTCCCGCAGGGCGGCGACCATCCCGGGGATGTCGGTGTTGTCGCCGACCCGCCGCCCGTCCTCGGTGAACACCAGCGTGTTGACCGCCTCGACCGAGGTCGCCGTCTCGCTGATCTCGTCCAGCAGCGGAATGACCGCCCGCTTGAGCGGCATCGTCAGCGACAGCCCCGCCCACTCCGGCCCCAGTTCCTCGACGAACCCGGGCAACGCCTCCTCGTCGACCTCGAAGCGGTCGTACGACCAGTCGGCGAGCCCGAGTTCGGCGTACGCGGCGCGGTGCAGCACCGGGGAGAGCGAGTGGGCGATCGGCGAACCGAGCACGGCGGCGCGGCGGTTGGTGGTGGTGCGGCTCATCTATCCGTTCTGCGCTTCCTGGTACTTCTGGCGGTTCCGGTTGTGCTCCGCGTTGGTGACCGCGAAGAGCGTCTCGTCCTTGCTGATCGACACGAAGTAGTACCAGTCACCCTTGGCGGGCTTGAGAGCTCCCTCGATCGCCTCGCCACCGGGGTTACCGATCGGTCCGGGCGGCAATCCGTACACCTTGTATGTGTTGTACGGGTCATTGATCTGACGCAGCGAGTCGACCGATCCGGTGGCCAACTTGGATTCACCACGCAGGTAATTGACCGTCGAGTCGAAGTCGAGCAGGCCGGCCGTCTCCGCATTGTTGGGCTCAAGCCGGTTGTAGACGACCCGCGCGATCTTCCTGTAGTCCTTCTTGTTGTTCCCCTCGGCCTGCACGAGGCTCGCGACAGTGAGCACCTGAAGCGGATTCTCCAGCTTCAGCCCCTTGGCCTTGCCCTCAAGGTCGAATTCCTTGTACTTGACCTTGGCGAGGTCGATCATTTCCTTCAGGACGGCTTCGGGCTTCATCCCCTTGGCGACCGGATAGGTCGACGGGTAGAGGAATCCTTCCAGCGGGTCCTTGATGTCGTCGTTGTCGTTCGCCCAGTCGGGGAGGCCGAGGGAATTCCACTTCTTCTCGGCGATGTCCTCGGTCGTGCCCTTCTTGAGCCCGAGTTCCTTGTCGATCTTTGCGTAGACCGCGTTGTTCCGCTCGCCCTCGATGACAGTGAAATTGTTCTGGCTCTTCGGGTCGAGCATCAGGGCGATAGCGCTTTCAGCGGACATCTCCTTCTTAAGGAGATAGACACCCGCCTGAATTTTCTTATCCGGGTTCTTCGCCAGTGCGGCGGTGAAGGCATCCACGCTCTTCACAACCCCGGCCGCCTTCAGTTTCTGCCCGATCACCGAGCCGAATTCACCCTTGGCAACCGTGATCGAGGCAGTCTCGTCCGTGCCGTTACCCGAGTAATCAGGAGCCTCGCCGAAGCGGCTCTGGAAGAACTGGTACCCGAAATAGCTGACCCCGGCGAATCCACCGCCGAACACCATCACGACCACCAGGCAGGCACACCCGCTGCGGCGCTTCTTGCCGCCCTTGCCCGGCTTCTTGGACTTTCCGCCGCGGCCTTTGCGATCACCTCGGCCGGTACGCCCCTCCGACTCGTCCTCGTCATCGTCGTCATCCGCGCCGCCGGCGAAGAACGCGTGTTCGCCCTGGTCGGGCCCGGGGTCCCAGTCGGTGCGCTCGGCGGTCGGCGGCTTCTCCGCCTCGGGCTCCGGGGCGGGTGTGGCCGCGGGCGTGGTCTCCGCGCGGCGGCGCGAGGGCGGCTCCGGCGGTGGGTACGCGTCGGGCGTGCCGTAGAAGTCCTGCTGGCCGGCGCCGTAGGCCATCGCCTGCTGCTGACCGTAGGGGTCGGCCGGGTCCGGGACGTAAGCACCCTGCGCGTGCTGGTGTGTTCCGTTGTTCCAGCCGCCGTTGGCCTGGTCGTACTGCTGCTGGCCGTGACCCGTGTACTGCTGCTGATGCTGGTTCTGGCCGGGGTACTGCTGCCCGGGGTCGCCGTACTCCTGCTGGTACTGCTGCTGGGCGTAGGCGTCCTGATGGCCCTGGTGCCCCTGGTGACCGTTGTTCCAGCCGCCGTTGCCGTTGCCGTCGGTGTACTGCTGCTGGTACTGCTGCTGCTCCGGGTAGTGCTGGTGCGGCTGGCCGCCGTAGCCGGACTGCGGGCCCCCCTGGGCCTGCTGTCCGTCCCATCCGCCGTCCCCGTACAACGGGTCGTCCGGATGCCACGGTTCGGAGCCTGGGCCCCGGCCATACTCAGTCATCGATCCCCTAGAGCCGCGAGGCGGCGGTCACGCGGGGCCTGTGGCTCGGCTTTCGTCCCCGCCTCTTTTTGTGCGGTGGCTGTTCGAAGGCCACCACATCGCGCGGAACGTTACCGTATCGCGATCAGATGACCACTTCGACGCCCTCGCCCGGAGCTTTACCTGACACCCGTTCGGATTCCAGCGCCTGTTGCAGGATGATCACGGCTGCCGCCTGGTCAATGACCGACCTGCCCTTTTTGGATTTCACACCTGAGGCACGCAGTCCTTGACTCGCCGTCACCGTGGTCATCCTCTCGTCGAGAAGTCTGACCGGAACGGGCGCGATCATGCGCGCCAACTCCTGGGCGAACCCCCGCACCTTGACCGCGGCCGGGCCCTCTCCTCCCTTGAGGGAGCGCGGGAGTCCGATGATTACCTCGATAGGTACGTACTCGTCGATCAATTGTCTCAATCGACGCTGAGCTGCGGGGACATCGCGCCCCGGTACGGTCTCGACGGGGGTGGCGAGGATCCCGTCGGGGTCGCAGGAGGCGACCCCGATCCGGGCGTCGCCGACATCGAGCGCGAGCCGACGGCCGCGGCGCATGACCGGGCCGCCGTCTTCGCTGCTGTGATCGTTCGTACTCACTTGGCCGTCTCGGCGACCAGGCGTTCGACCGCATCCACGGCCTCGCCGATGGCGGCCGGGTTCTGGCCACCGCCCTGGGCGACGTCCGGCTTGCCGCCACCGCCGCCGCCGAGGGTCTTGGCGGCCGTACGGACCAGGTCACCGGCCTTGAGACCACGCTCGCGGGCGGCCTCGTTGGTGGCGATGACCGTCAGCGGCTTGCCGTTCACGGCGGTGAACAGGGCGACCACGGCGGCCCGTCCGCCCTGGATGCGTCCGCGCACGTCGAGCACCAGCTTGCGCAGGTCGTCGGCGGTGGTGCCGTCCGGGACCTGGCCGGTCACCAGGGCGACTCCGGAGACGTCCTTGGCGGACTCGGCGAGCCCGGCGGCGGCCTGCAGCACCTTCTCGGCGCGGAACTTCTCGATCTCCTTCTCGGCGTCCTTCAGCTTGCCGAGCATGGCGGAGACCTTCTCCGGAAGCTCCTCCGGACGGCCCTTGATCAGCTCCTGGAGCTGGGCGACGACCGTGTGCTCACGGGCCAGGAAGTTGTAGGCGTCCACGCCGACCAGGGCCTCGATACGGCGCACACCGGAGCCGATGGAGGACTCACCGAGCAGCTTGACCAGGCCGAGCTGCGAGGTGTTGTGGACGTGTGTACCGCCGCACAGCTCCTTGGAGAAGTCGCCGATGGTGACGACACGGACGCGCTCGCCGTACTTCTCGCCGAACTCGGCGATGGCACCCTGCTTCTTGGCCTCGTCGATGCTCAGGATCTCCGCGTGGACGTCCAGGTCGCGGGAGAGCACCTCGTTGATCTTCTGCTCGACGTCGGTCATCACGGCCGTCGGCACGGCGGACGGGGAGCCGAAGTCGAAGCGGAAGCGGCCGGGCTGGTTCTCGGAACCGGCCTGGGCGGCCGTCGGGCCGAGGGCGTCGCGCAGGGCCTGGTGGGTGAGGTGGGTGGCCGAGTGGGCGCGGGCGATGGCCGTACGGCGGCGGCCGTCGATCGAGGCCTGGGCCTTGGCGCCGACGGTCACCTCGCCGACCTGGACGACGCCCTTGTGGACGTAGACGCCCGGGACGGGCTTCTGGCAGTCGCGGATCTCGATGACGGCACCGGAGTCGACCTTGATCCGGCCGGTGTCGCCGATCTGGCCGCCGCCCTCGGCGTAGAACGGGGTGCGGTCGAGGACGATCTCGACCTCGTCGCCCTCGGTGGCGGCGGGCGAGGCGAGGCCGTCGACGAGGATGCCGACGACCGTGGACTCGCCCTCGGTGCTGTCGTACCCGAAGAACTCGGTCTCACCGGCGGTGTCGGCGATCTCGCGGTAGGCGCCCAGGTCGGCGTGGCCGGTCTTCTTGGCCCTGGCGTCGGCCTTGGCGCGGTCCCGCTGCTCCTTCATCAGGCGCCGGAAGCCGTCCTCGTCCACGGAAAGGCCCTGTTCGGCGGCCATTTCGAGAGTGAGGTCGATCGGGAAGCCCCAGGTGTCGTGGAGCAGGAAGGCCTTGTCGCCGGAGAGGACCCGGCCGCCGGCGGCCTTGGTCTCGGTGACGGCGGTGTCGAGGATGTTGGTGCCGCCCTTGAGGGCCTTGAGGAAGGCGGCCTCCTCGGCGAGGGCCACGGTCTCGATGCGCTTGCGGTCGGTGATGAGCTCCGGGTACTGCTGGCCCATCGTCTTGATGACGACGTCGACGAGGTCGGCGACGACCGGTCCGGAGGCACCCATCAGGCGCATGTTGCGGATGGCGCGGCGCATGATGCGGCGCAGGACGTAGCCGCGCCCCTCGTTGCCGGGTGTGACGCCGTCGCCGATGAGCATGACGGAGGTGCGGATGTGGTCGGCGACCACGCGCATGGAGACGTCGGAGTCGTGCTTGTCGCCGTAGCGCACACCGGTCAGCTCGGTGGCCTTGTCCATGACGACGCGCAGGGTGTCGGTCTCGTACATGTTCTGTACGCCCTGCAGGATCATGGCGAGTCGTTCGAGGCCGAGACCGGTGTCGATGTTCTGCGACGGCAGGTCCCCGAGGATCGGGAAGTCCTCCTTGCCCTCGCCGGCCCCGCGCTCGTACTGCATGAAGACCAGGTTCCAGATCTCCACGTACCGCTCGTCGTTGACGGCCGGGCCGCCCTCGACGCCGAACTCGGGGCCGCGGTCGTAGTTGATCTCGGAGCAGGGTCCGCACGGTCCGGGGACGCCCATGGACCAGAAGTTGTCCTTCTTGCCCAGGCGCTGGATGCGCTCGGCCGGGACGCCGATCTTCTCGCGCCAGATCTGCTCGGCCTCGTCGTCGTCGAGGTAGACGGTGATCCAGAGCTTCTCGGGCTCAAGGCCGTAGCCACCGTCGGCGACGGGGTTGGTGAGCAGGTCCCAGGCGTACTTGATGGCTCCTTCCTTGAAGTAGTCCCCGAAGGAGAAGTTGCCGCACATCTGGAAGAAGGTGCCGTGCCGGGTGGTCTTGCCGACCTCTTCGATATCGGGCGTGCGCACGCACTTCTGCACGCTGGTGGCGCGCGGGGCGGGCGGCTTCGTCTCACCGAGGAAGTACGGCTTGAAGGGGACCATGCCGGCGTTGACCAGGAGCAGAGTCGGGTCGTCCGCGATGAGCGACGCCGAAGGGACAACGGTGTGACCGCGCTCCTCGAAGAAGCTCAACCAGCGGCGACGAATCTCGGCCGACTCCATCAGTGGTCCTCATTCCGGTTGTACGGGTAAGTCGAGGTCTCGATGTACCTCGTGGGTGTGCGGTTCTCGATGGCGGTGTACCGCCGGGGGGCGGGGAGTTCGGGGGTCTCCTGGATGCCGAGCGCGTCCGAGAGTTCCGCCTCGCGCTGCGCCATGTTGTCGCGGACGTCGAGTGCGAAGCCGACCGCGCGGTCCTTGAAGCGCGTCCCCGTCTCCAGTGCCTTGTTGGCCGCGGTCGCGGCGAGGCTCTCGGGGGTCAGCTGCTTCAGCTTGCGGTTGACCTTGGTGGTGGCCCAGACGCCGGCGGCGACGCCGGTGGTGAACCAGAAGGTGCGACGGAACATGGCTGGCTCTCAGTCCCTCTTTCCACGGGCGCCGCGCTTCTCCCGCCGGGAGAGGGTCCGGCCCACGATCACGGTGCTCCGGGGCTCCCTGGCGGGCGCTTCGTCCTTGCGGCCGAGGGCGCGGCGGACGCCGTACCCGAAGGCGGCGACCTTCACCAGGGGGCCGCCGAAGGTGGACGCGACGGTCGTGGAGAGCGCCGAGGCGTTCGACGTGACCTCCTGGACGTCGGTCGCGATGGCGTCGACCCGCTCGATCTGGGTCTGCGCGGAGCGGACGGCGGTGGACGCCTCGGCGAGGAGGGGGACGGCCTGGTCGGTCACGTCCGCCACGAGCTTGGTGGTCGCCTTGAGCGTCTGGGCCAGCCTCGCCAGCGCGACGGCGAGGAAGGAGACCAGGATCGCCCAGAAGACGGCCACCAGGATCCCGGCCACCTCGCCACCGGACACTGTGCGCACCCGCTCCCTGGAACTCGCCTGAACGTCGGAAAGTCGTGCCCCGAGCCTATCGCGCCGGGGCGATCGCTCAGTACCGCATTAATGCCGACCGGAACACCGGCCGCAGCAAGGCGAGAGCCCGCCGCCCCGCCCGCCGGAAGGGGCGGGGAGACGACGGGCTGACGCTCGGTGCGTGTGTTCTACGACCGGTGAAGACCCTGGGAAGGGATCAACGGGCGTAGTACTCGACGACGAGCTGCTCGTCGCAGATGACCGGAACTTCCTTGCGGTTCGGCTCGCGGTCCAGGCGGAACGCCAGGGCCTTGAGGTTCACCTGGAGGTAGCGCGGGGTCTCACCGTCGGCGGCGAAGCCACCCTCACGGGCGACCTCGAACAGCGGCTTCTGACGGCTGCGCTCACGGACCATGACGACGTCGTCCGGCTTGACGCGGAAGGACGGCTTGTCGACCTTGTGGCCGTTGACCTCGATGTGGCCGTGGACGACCATCTGGCGGGCCTGGTAGATCGTGCGGGCGATGCCCGAACGCAGGACCAGGGCGTCGAGACGACGCTCCAGCTCGATGATCAGGGCCTCACCGGTCTTGCCCTGGACCTTGGAGGCACGCTCGTAGGCGCGGACGAGCTGGCGCTCGGACACGTCGTACTGCGCGCGCAGACGCTGCTTCTCGAGCAGACGGACCTTGTAGTCCGAGTTCTGCTTGCGGCCGCGGCCGTGCTCGCCCGGCGGGTAGGGGCGGGCCTCGAAGTACTTGACGGCCTTCGGGGTCAGCGCGATGCCGAGGGCACGCGACTTCTTGACCTTGGGGCGGGACTGGTTCGCCACTTCTTTTCCTTTTCCTTTTCGGCTGCCTCAGGGTTACGGGAGGTCGCATCCGCAGCCGGGGAATCCCGTCAGGTCCACGAGGGACAGGTCGGGTAGCCGCTCCCCTGGTCTGGGCACATACGTGCAGCACACGAACGGCCCACCGACCGGTCCCGGGAATCCGAGTGGTGGTGGGCTGCCCGCGACACCTACGACGGTGCGCGACGCTCCTGGATCATGAAGATCCGGCTGGATGTCCCGCCTGAGGCGCCGACCGGGGCCGGACACGGGACGCAGCACTGTGGAGGAGTCTACAGGGGGTTCAGGACTGCTTCCGACCGAGGTTCTTCCTGGTCCACTCGACCGCGTCGGCGTACCGGGCCTCGGCGCCGTGTCTGGTCGGGGTGTAGTACTCCCGCCCGTCGATCGCGTCCGGCGCGTACTGCTGGGCGGCGATCCCCTCGGGCAGGTCGTGCGGGTACACATACCCCTGCGCGTGCCCCAGCTTGGCCGCGCCCTTGTAGTGGCCGTCCCGCAGATGCGCGGGCACGGGCCCGGCGAGGCCCTTGCGTACGTCCTCCATGGCGGCGCCGATGGCGGTCGTCGCGGCGTTGGACTTCGGGGCCAGGGCGAGGGCGATCGTGGCGTGGCTGAGGGTGAGCGCGGCCTCGGGGAAGCCGATCATGGCGACGGCCTGGGCGGCGGCGACGGCTATGGGCAGCGCGTTCGGGTCGGCGAGGCCGATGTCCTCGCTGGCGGAGATCATCAGCCGGCGGGCGATGAAGCGGGGGTCCTCGCCCGCCTCGATCATGCGGGCCAGATAGTGCAGGGCCGCGTCCACGTCCGAACCGCGGATGGACTTGATGAGGGCGCTGGCCACGTCGTAGTGCTGGTCGCCGTCGCGGTCGTACTTCACGGCGGCGCGGTCGACGGTCTCCTCCAGGGTGGTGAGGGAGATCTCCGGCTCGGCCTTGTCCAGGGCGGCCCCGGCGGCGGCCTCCAGGGCGGTCAGGGCGCGGCGGGCGTCGCCGCCGGCGATGCGCAGGAGGTGGTCCTCGGCCTCTTCGGGGAGGCCGACCGTGCCCTTCAGGCCGCGCTCGTCGGTGAGCGCCCGCTTCAGCAGACCCCGCAGGTCGTCGTCGGTGAGGGGCTCCAGGGTGAGCAGGAGCGAGCGGGACAGCAGCGGCGAGATCACCGAGAAGTACGGGTTCTCCGTGGTGGCCGCGATCAGGGTGACCCAGCGGTTCTCGACGGCCGGGAGGAGGGAGTCCTGCTGGGCCTTGCTGAAGCGGTGGATCTCGTCGAGGAAGAGGACGGTCTCCTTGCCGTACCCGCCGGTGGCGCGGCGGGCGCCCTCGATGACCGCGCGGACCTCCTTGACTCCGGCGGTGATCGCGGAGAGCTCCACGAACCGCTTGTTGGTGGCCTTGGAGACGACGTAGGCGAGGGTGGTCTTGCCGGTGCCGGGCGGGCCCCAGAGGATCACCGAGGAGGGGCCGGCCGGGCCGCCGCCGGACTCGCCCACCAGTCGGCGCAGCGGGGAGCCGGGCTTGAGCAGGTGCTGCTGGCCCACCACCTCGTCGAGGGTGCGCGGGCGCATACGGACGGCCAGGGGGCTGCTCGTCGGGTCCTTCTCCTGGCGTTCTTCGGCTGCGGCGGTGAACAGATCGGGCTCCACGCCTGAAACCCTAAATCACCGCACTGACAATCCTCTCCGGGCCGTCGGCCGCTCCGGTACGGGCCGGTCCGGTACGGGTTGTCAGCTGGTCCAGAAGTCCCACCAGCGGGTCAGGATCAGCATGCCGATGATCCCGATGTGCATCACGGGCAGGACCCAGGTGAACTCGCCGAAGAAGTTCCTGAGCCAGTTCGGCGCGGGCAGGAAGCCGTTGCGGATGTTGGAGGAGGTGACGTACCAGAACATCAGGATGGTGGCGACCCAGGCGAGGCAGCACCACAGGCAGAGCGAGTTGATGTTGTACAGCGACTGGTACTGCAGCCAGGTCACGAAGCCGACGCCGAAGAGGGTGCCCGCGTTGAAGGTCAGCCAGTACCAGCGGGGGTAGGTCGCGCGGGCGAGCAGGCTGACGCCGACGCAGATCACGATGCCGTAGGCGACGAGGCCGAGCATCGGGTTGGGGAACCCGAAGGCCGAGGCCTGGTCGCTCTTCATGATGTTGCCGCAGGAGACGACCGGGTTGAGGCTGCACCCGGGGGTGAAGTTCGGGTCCTCCAGCAGCTTGAACTTGTCGAGCGTGATGACCCAGGAGGCGAGCAGTCCGGCCGCGCCGGTGATCAGCAGGAGCACCGCGAACGCACGACTGCCGCCGACCGTGCGCGGGACCTCGGTGTGTTCCCGCCGGGCGGCCGGGACGTCCTTGACTGTCGTCTTGCTCATCACGTCGATTCCGTAGCGTCGAAGGGGCCGCGGGGGCACGGCCATTGTGCCGTACACCCTCATGTATCCGCCGTTCACTACGCATAAGTTCCTCGCCCCCGCCGCCCCTGCCCGTCCCATCCGCGGGGGCTGCGCCCCCAGACCCCCGCTTCGGCCTGAACGGCCTCGTCCTCAAACGCCGGACGGCTGGAGATGCTCGCCTTGGCTGCGAGAAATCCAGCCCCTCCGGCGTTTGAGGAGCGGGGTCCGGGGCGGAGCCCCGGGGATGGGACGGGTAGGGGCGGCGGGGGCGAGGGAAACCCGGGCTCAGCCCAGGCGTACTTCCAGTTCCGCCACGATCTCGTTCACCCCGATCGCCACCTGCTCCCCGGACTCCATGTCCTTGAGCTGGACGACGCCCTCGGCGAGGTCTCGCTCGCCGGCCACGAGCGCGTAGCGGGCACCGGAGCGGTTGGCCGCCTTCATCGCCGCCTTCAGCCCCTTGCCGCCGAACGAGAAGTCCGCCGCGATGCCCACCTTGCGCAACTCGGTGACCTTGGCGAAGAGCAGACGGCGGGCCTCGTCGCCGAGGGGGACGGCGAACACGCTGGTGGCGGCGGGGAGTTCGAGCTCGACGCCCTCCGCCTCCAGGGCGAGGACGGTGCGGTCGACGCCGAGGGCCCAGCCGACCGAGGGCAGCGCGGGGCCGCCGATCATCTCGGAGAGCCCGTCGTAGCGTCCGCCGCCGCCCACCGCGGACTGGGAGCCGAGACCGTCGTGGACGAACTCGAAGGTCGTGCGGGTGTAGTAGTCCAGGCCGCGCACCAGCTTGGGGTCGTCCTCGAAGGCGACGCCCGCGGCCTTGATCAGCTCGCGCACCTCCTCGTGGTACGCCTTGCAGGCGTCGCAGAGGTAGTCGCGCAGCAGCGGGGCGTCCCCGAGCTGCTTCTGGACCGACTCGCGCTTGTCGTCGAGGACCCTCAGCGGGTTGATCTCCGCGCGAGCGAGGGTGTCCTCGTCGAGGTCGAGGCCGCGCAGGAACTCCTGCAGCGCGGCCCGGTAGACGGGGCGGCACTCCTTGTCGCCCAGGCTGTTGAGCAGGATGCGGAAGTTCCTGAGGCCCAGCGAGCGGTACGCCTGGTCGGCCAGGATGATCAACTCGGCGTCCAGGGCCGGGTCCTCGGCGCCGATGGCCTCGGCGCCGACCTGGGAGAAGTGGCGGTAGCGGCCCTTCTGGGGGCGCTCGTAGCGGTAGTACGAGCCGGAGTACCAGAGCTTGACCGGGAGGTTGCCGAGCTTGTGGAGGTTGCCCTCCAGCGCGGCGCGCAGGACGGAGGCGGTGCCCTCGGGGCGCAGGGCGAGCCGGTCGCCGCCCTTGGTCTCGAAGGCGTACATCTCCTTGGTCACGATGTCGGTGGACTCACCGACCCCGCGCGCGAACAGTTCGACGTTCTCGAAGCCGGGCGTCTCGACGTAGCCGTAGCCGGAGTCGCGCAGCGGGGCGGCGATGGCCTCGCGGACGGCCAGGTACTTGGCGCTGTCCGGGGGCAGCAGGTCGTACGTGCCCTTGGGGGCCTGAAAGGTGCTCACGGAAGGTCTCTCGTCACATTCCTCGTCGGGGAGGGGTCGTCGGACCCGCTCCCTGGCTGCCAGCGGCCACCTGCCGCAGATACGGGTTGGTGGCGCGCTCCTGGCCGATGGTCGTCTGGGGGCCGTGGCCGGACAGCACCACGGTCGAGTCGTCGAGCGGCAGGCACACACGGGCCAGCGAGTCGAGCATCTCGGCCATGTCACCGCCGGGCAGGTCGGTGCGTCCGATGGAGCCGGCGAAGAGCAGATCCCCGGAGAAGAACACGGACGGGATCTCCGTGTTCTCGGGCATCCGGAACGTCACCGACCCCTTGGTATGGCCCGGCGCGTGCGCGACGGACAGCTCCAGACCGGCCAGCTCCAGCCTCGCACCGTCGGTCAGCTCCCTGACGTCCCCGGGCTCCCCCACGGTCAGCTCGCCCATGAGCGGCATGCCGATGGAACGGCCGAGCGCCTTCTCGGGGTCGCTCATCATGTACCGGTCGTCGGGGTGGATCCACGCCGGTACGTCGTGCGCGCCGCACACGGGGACGACCGAGGCCACATGATCGATGTGGCCATGGGTGAGGACGACGGCGACGGGCTTGAGCCGATGCTTCTTCAGCGTCTCCTCGACACCCTGGGTGGCCTCGTGGCCCGGGTCGATGATCACGCACTCCTCACCGGCGGCGGGGGCGACCAGATAACAGTTGGTCCCCCAGGCCCCGGCTGGGAACCCGGCAATGAGCACGATCGTCCTTCTTGTGTCGTACGAGGGTGGTGGGTTGCTGTGGATCAGAGCCTACCGGCGCTGCCGTTTCCTCAGCGAACCCATATACGGTACGGGTCACACGCAAACAGTCGACTCAATGGACGCGCGACGCACCCGTCGACGTACGAGACGTATGAGGAGAGAACCCCGTGGTCAGCCAGGATCAGCGGCGGCGTCAGCTCGCCCGGGAGAAGTTCTTGCGGCAGCAGCAGCGGCGGACGTCCGCGCGGCGCAAGGCACGAGTCCGTAACGCCGCTATCGCTTCGGTGCTCGGTGTGATCCTGGTGGGCAGCGTGGCGCTGTACACGACCGACGTCCTCAAGGGCGACGACAAGAAGGACAACGTGAACGCGGAGGCGAGCCCCAGCGCCTCGCCCAGCAAGGCACCGGACCCCTGTGAGAAGGCGGCCGCGGGCAAGGTGAAGGAGCTCACCTTCAAGAAGGAACCCGCGATCACCATCGACAAGACCGCGAAGTACACGATGGATCTGCAGACGACCTGCGGTTCCATCCCCATAACGATGGACGCGGCGAAGGCCCCGCACACCGTCAACTCGTTCGACTTCCTCGTCAACAAGGGCTACTTGGACCACACCAAGTGCCACCGGCTCACCACCCAGGGCATCTACGTCCTGCAGTGCGGTGACCCGCAGGGCACCGGCATGGGCGGTCCCGGCTACACGATCCCGGACGAGAACCTCAAGGACTCCCGGCTGAAGGGCGATGTGTACCCGGCGGGGACGGTCGCGATGGCGAACCAGTTCAACGCGCAGACGGGCGAGGGCAAGAACAGCGGCGGCAGCCAGTTCTTCCTGGTCTTCCAGGACAGTCCGCTGCCGGCCAACTACACGCCGTTCGGCACGATCTCCAAGGCCGGTATGAAGGTCCTGACCAAGATCGCCAAGGCCGGTGAGAACACGGGGATGGGTGATGGGACGCCCAATGCGACCGTGGTGATCAACAAGGCGACGGTCAAGAAGTCCTGACCCTCAACAGCGAAATTTCGGTCGCGCGGGATGCGGACAGGCAACCCGCCGGTCGCCTATGTTGGCCGTGACGAAACTGTGGACGATGCCCGGGGGCGCTGAGGCCCCTTGCAGGCATCATGTGGAGGAGGCGCTGTGAGCAGCGACCCGTGGGGCCGCGTCGACGAGACGGGGACCGTGTACGTGCGTACGGCCGACGGCGAGCAGGTCGTCGGTTCCTGGCAGGCCGGCTCCCCTGAGGAAGCGCTGGCCTACTTCGAGCGCAAGTACGAGGGCTTGGTCGTCGAAATCGGCCTCCTCGAGAAGCGGGTGAAGACCACCGACCTGTCGGCCAAGGACGCGCAGGTCGCGATCGACCACATTCGCGAGCAGGTGGACGCCCACCACGCGGTCGGTGACCTGGACGCGCTCAAGGTCCGGCTGGACAAGCTCGTCTCGACGGTCGAGGCGCGCCGCGAGGAGCGCAAGCAGCAGCGGGCGAAGCAGTCGGACGAGGCCAGGCACGCCAAGGAGGCCCTGGTCACCGAGGCGGAGGAGCTGGCCCAGTCCGACCAGTGGCGGTCCGCGGGTGAGCGGCTGCGGGCGCTGGTGGACACCTGGAAGGGTCTGCCGCGACTGGACCGCAAGTCCGACGACGAGCTGTGGCACCGCTTCTCGCACGCCCGCTCGGCGTTCTCCAAGCGTCGCAAGGCCCACTTCGCGCAGCTCGACGCACAGCGCGAGGACGCCCGCAAGACCAAGGAGAAGCTGGTCGCGGAGGCCGAGTCGCTGTCGAACTCGACGGACTGGGGTCCGACGGCGGCGCGCTACCGCGAGCTGATGGCCGACTGGAAGGCCGCCGGCCGCGCCCAGCGTGAGCACGAGGACGACCTGTGGAACCGCTTCCGCGGGGCCCAGGACGTCTTCTTCGCCGCCCGCAGCTCGGTGTTCGCCGAGCGTGACGCGGAGCAGACGGAGAACCTCAAGCTCAAGGAGGAGCTGGCCGGGGAGGCGGAGAAGATCCTGCCGGTCACGGATCTGAAGACGGCCCGTGCCGCCTTCCGCTCGGTCAACGAGCGCTGGGAGGCCATCGGCCACGTCCCGCGTGACGCCCGCCCGAAGGTCGAGGGCCGGATGCACGCGGTGGAGCGGGCGATCCAGGAGGCCGAGGAGGCCGAGTGGCGCCGTACCAACCCGGAGGCCCGCGCCCGCGCGGCCGGTCTCACGGGCCAGCTCCAGGCCGCCGTGGACAAGCTGACGGCCCAGATCGAGGCGGCCCGTGCCCAGGGCAACAACGCCAAGGCCGACAAGCTCCAGCGTGAGCTGGACGGCCGCCAGGCCCTGCTGGACCAGGCGCTGAAGGGTCTGCAGGAGTTCGGCGGCTGACGCCGACGGCACGACACGAGAGGGGCTCCCGTACGGTGCGTACGGGAGCCCCTCTCGTGTGTGTCGTGGTTACGGCCTGCGCGCCGACGTCACCCGGTACACGTCGTAGACGCCCTCCACGCCGCGTACGGCCTTCAGGACGTGGCCCAGGTGTTTCGGGTCGCCCATCTCGAAGGTGAAGCGGGAGGTGGCGACGCGGTCGCGGGAGGTCTGGACGGCCGCCGACAGGATGTTGACGTGCTGGTCGGACAGGACGCGGGTGACGTCCGAGAGGAGTCGGCTGCGGTCCAGGGCCTCGACCTGGATGGCGACGAGGAAGACCGAGGACTGGGTCGGGGCCCACTCGACGTCGAGGATGCGCTCGGGCTCACGGGACAGCGACTCGACATTGACGCAGTCGCTGCGGTGAACCGATACGCCACTGCCTCGGGTGACGAACCCGATGATGGGGTCGCCGGGGACGGGCGTGCAGCAGCGGGCGAGCTTGACCCAGACGTCGTCGACGCCCTTGACGACGACACCGGGGTCGTTGCTGCCGCGCCGCTTGCGGCTCCGGCCGCGGGTGGGCGGTACGGCCTCGTCGATCTCCTCGGTGGCCGCCTCCTCGCCGCCGAGGGCCTGGACGAGTTTCTGCACGACGCTCTGCGCGGAGACATGGCCTTCGCCGATGGCCGCGTAGAGGGCGGAGATGTCCGGGTAGCGCATCTCGTGCGCGAGGGTGACGAGGGAGTCGCCGGTGAGGATGCGCTGGATCGGCAGGTTCTGCTTGCGCATCGCGCGGACGATGGCGTCCTTGCCCTGCTCGATGGCCTCGTCGCGGCGCTCCTTGGAGAACCAGGCGCGGATCTTGTTGCGGGCGCGCGGCGACTTCACGAAGCCGAGCCAGTCGCGGGAGGGGCCCGCGCCGGACGCCTTGGAGGTGAAGACCTCCACCAGGTCGCCGTTGTCGAGGGTGGATTCGAGCGGGACGAGGCGGCCGTTGACGCGGGCGCCTATCGTGCGGTGACCGACCTCGGTGTGGACCGCGTACGCGAAGTCGACGGGGGTCGCGCTGGCCGGCAGCGCTATGACGTCGCCCTTCGGGGTGAAGACGAAGACCTCGTTGCGGGACAGGTCGAAGCGCAGGGACTCCAGGAACTCGCCGGGGTCCTCGGTCTCCTTCTGCCAGTCCAGCAGCTGGCGCAGCCACGCCATGTCGTTGAGGTGGTCGTCCTTGCCGGAGGTCCGGGGAGCGTCGGTGCGGACCTTGGAGGCGCCGGCGACGGCCTCCTGCTTGTACTTCCAGTGCGCGGCGATGCCGTACTCGGCGCGGCGGTGCATGTCGAACGTACGGATCTGGAGTTCGACGGGCTTGCCGTTGGGGCCGATGACCGTCGTGTGCAGCGACTGGTACATGTTGAACTTGGGCATCGCGATGTAGTCCTTGAACCGCCCCGGAACCGGGTTCCAGCGGGCGTGGACGGTGCCCAGGGCCGCGTAGCAGTCGCGGACGGTGTCCACCAGGACGCGGATGCCGACCAGGTCGTAGATCTCCGCGAAGTCTCGGCCGCGGACGATCATCTTCTGGTAGACGCTGTAGTAGTGCTTCGGGCGGCCGGTGACCGTCGCCTTGATACGGGCCGCGCGCAGGTCCTGCTGGACCTCGTCGGTCACTATGGCGAGGTACTCGTCGCGCTTGGGCGCGCGCTCGGCGACGAGGCGGACGATCTCGTCGTACATCTTCGGGTAGAGGATCGCGAAGGCGAGGTCCTCCAGCTCCCACTTGATGGTGTTCATGCCCAGGCGGTGGGCGAGCGGCGCGTAGATCTCCAGGGTCTCGCGCGCCTTCTTCTCCTGCTTCTCGCGCTTGAGGTAGCGCATGGTGCGCATGTTGTGCAGGCGGTCGGCGAGCTTGATGACCAGGACACGGGGGTCCTTGGCCATGGCGACGACCATCTTGCGCACGGTCTCGGCCTGGGCCGCCTCGCCGAACTTCACCTTGTCGAGCTTGGTGACGCCGTCGACGAGGAGGGCGACGGAGTCGCCGAAGTCGCGGCGGAGCTGGTCGAGGCCGTACTCGGTGTCCTCGACCGTGTCGTGCAGGAGACCCGCCATCAGGGTCGCCGGGTCCATGCCGAGCTCGGCGAGGATCGTGGTGACGGCGAGGGGGTGGGTGATGTACGGGTCGCCGCTCTTGCGCTTCTGGCCCCGGTGCCAGCGCTCGGCGACCTGGTAGGCCTTCTCGATCTGGCGGAGCGTGGCCGTCTCGATCTTCGGGTCGTTGCCGCGGACGATGCGCAGCAGGGGTTCGAGGACCGGGTTGTACGGGTTGGAGCGCTGGACGCCGAGGCGGGCGAGCCGGGCTCGTACGCGGTTGGAGGATCCTCCGGTGCGCGCGGGCTGGCCGGTGGGGGCGGGGCAGGGCGGGGGTGCCGGGGCGGGGCTCTCCGCGGGGTCCGGCTTGGGGCGCGAGGGGCCTGCGGTCTTCTCGGCGGGCGCGGACTGGGCGTGCTCGACGGAGCCCTGCGCGGACGGCGCGGGGGTCGCGGGGTTCGCCTTCGCCGTGTTCTGCGCGGGCTTGGCCGCGGGGCCCGAGGCGGGCTCGGGCTTGGCGGCGGTCAGGTGCTGGGCCTCGTCTGCCAAGAGGGCTCCTCGTGCGCGATCCGGGTCCCCCGGTCAGGCTCCGGAGCACCCATGGTAGCGATCCCGGGGCTGGGGATCGCCTTCAGGCCACTGTGAGGGCGGTCTACCTGTGGAACACGAGGGGTGTGCGGTGGATTCCTGCGGTCGTCTCCGGGAGTGCGCCCGCCGCGGCGACGGGGGGCGTCCGCATGGTGGGTCGGGGGCGTGCCGGGGGGTGTCCGTCCTCGGAACGGCGCGGAATCGGTTGGCTGGGAAGTGGGACGGGTTGACGCGCCAACCGCTGCGGGCGGACACCCCCCGGCACGCCCCCTTCTCGCCGTGCGCCGCTGTCCCGCCGTCGGGGTGCTGATTGAGGGGATACGGCGACGGGCGCCCCAGGTGGTCCCGGGGCGCCCGTCGGATGGTGTGTCGTCTGTCAGACGGTGATCAGGGCCTCCAAGGGGGCTCCTGCCAGTGCGGTCTCCAGGCGTTGGCGGCCCGGGAGGAAAGAGAGCTCCATCAGGACCGCTACGCCGGCCACCTGGGCGCCCGCGCGGCGGATCAGCTGGAGGGAGGCCTCGGCGGTGCCGCCGGTGGCGAGGACGTCGTCGATGACCATGACGCGGTCGCCCGCGCTCAGGTCCTCGGCGTGGACCTCGATCTCGGCGGAGCCGTACTCCAGGTCGTAGGCCTGGCTGAGCGTGGCTCCGGGGAGCTTGCCCGCCTTGCGTACGGGGATGAAGCCGACGCCCGCGCGGACGGCGGCCGGGGCGCCCAGGATGAAGCCCCGGGCCTCCAGGCCGACGATCTTCGTGGCGCCGTGCCGCACGGTCAGCTCCGCCAGCGCGTCCGTCAGCGCGGTGAACGCCGCCGGGTCGGCCAGCAGCGGGGTGATGTCCTTGAACAGCACGCCCGGCTCCGGGTAGTCCGCGACATCGCGGATACGGCTGAGCAGCAGCTCCTTGATGTCCGTCATCGCCGCTTACCGCCCCGGCCGCGGCTGCGGCTGCCGGACTGGGCGCGCGGGCCGACCACCGCGGGGGTGGCGTCCGCCGGCTCGTCGTCGTACGAGCCGTCGGCCTCCGGCTCCGCGTCGTCGTGCTCGGCCTGGGCCCGCTTGGCGAGGACGCGCTTCTTGAGGGCCTTCAGCTGCGGCTCGCGCTCCTTGAGGTCGGCGACGAGCGGTGTGGCGATGAAGATCGACGAGTACGCGCCGGCCGCGAGACCGACGAACAGCGACAGCGAGATGTCGTTGAGCATGCCCGCGCCGAGGACGCCGCCACCGATGAAGAGCAGGCCGGCGACCGGGAGGAGAGCGACCACCGTGGTGTTGATGGAGCGCACCAGGGTGCTGTTGATCGAGCGGTTGGCGATCTCGGCGTACGTCCAGCGGCTCTGCTTGGTGATGTCCTTCGTCTGCTCCTTGAGGCTGTCGAAGACGACGACCGTGTCGTAGAGCGAGTAACCGAGGATGGTGAGCAGACCGATCACCGTGCCGGGCGTGACCTCGAAGCCCACGAGGGCGTAGATGCCGATCGTGATGGTGATGTCGTGGATCAGGGCGACGAAGGCGGCGATGGCCATGCGCAGCTCGAACGCGATCGCCAGATAGATCACCACGAGGACCAGGAAGATCGCGAGGCCCTGCCAGGCCTTGCTGGCGACCTGCTCACCCCAACTGGGGCCGACCAGATCGGCGTTGATCGTGTCCGCGTCGACCTTGAGGTCCTTGGCCAGCTGCTTCTGGATCTCGTCGGACTTGGCCGTGTCCACACCGGAGATCTGGATGCGCAGGGTGTCGTTGCCGAGCTTCTGGACGATCGCGTCGTGGCCGGAGGCCTTCTCCGCGTAGGTCTCGGCCTGGCTGACCGAGACACTCGTCTTCTCCGTGGTGAAGACCGCGCCGCCCTGGAACTCGATACCCATGCTGAGGCCGCGGACGGCGAGGCCCACGATGGCCGTGATGGTGATGAGGATCGAGACGCCGTACCAGATCTTGCGGTTGCGGACGAAGTCGTAGCCGATCTCGCCGCGGTGGAGTCGGGCTCCGAGGTCACCGAGCTTCGACATCTCAGGCCTCCTTCGGGTCGGAGGGGACGGCGGGACGGCGGGTACGGCGCAGCGGGGGCCGGGCACCCAGTCGCTGGGGGTCGAGGCCGGACCACTTGTGGCCACCGCCGAAGAACTTCGTACGGGCCAGCAGCGTCAGCAGCGGCTTGGTGAAGAAGAAGACCACCACGACGTCGAGCAGCGTGGTCAGGCCCAGCGTGAACGCGAAGCCCTGGACCTTGCCGACGGTGACGACGAAGAGCACCGCGGCGGAGAGGAACGACACGAAGTCGGAGACCAGGATGGTGCGCCGGGCACGCGGCCAGGCACGCTCGACGGCGGGGCGCAGCGAACGGCCTTCGCGGATCTCGTCCCGGACGCGTTCGAAGTACACGATGAACGAGTCCGCGGTGATGCCGATCGCGACGATCGCGCCGCAGACCGCCGGGAGGTTCAGCGCGAAGCCGATGGCCGGGCCGAGCAGGGCCATGAGGACATAGGTCAGGGCCGCGGAGACCAGCAGCGAGGCGATGGCGATCAGCGACAGGCCGCGGTAGTAGACGACCAGGTAGATCATGACCAGGGCCAGACCGATCGCACCGGCGATCAGACCCGCGTGCAGCTGGTCGTCGCCGAGCGCGGGGCTGACGGTGGTGACGCTGGACTCCTTGAAGGTCAGCGGGAGCGCGCCGTACGACAGCATGTTGGCGAGGTTCTGGGCCTCCTCCTGCGTGAAGCTGCCGGAGATCTCGGCCTTGCCGCCGGTGACCGCCGCGCGCACGTAGGGGTGGGAGACGACCTCGTCGTCGAGGACGATCGCGAACTCGTTCTGCGGGGAGGTCTGGGTCGCCAGCTGGCCGGTGATGTCGGCGAACTTCTTCTCACCCTTGGAGTCGAAGTCCATGACGACCTGCCAGCCGGTGCCGCTCTGGGTGTCCAGCAGCGCCTGGGCCTTCTCGACCTCGGTGCCGTCGACGCCGACCGGGCCGAGCACGAACTTGCTCCAGCTGCCGTTGTCCTGGCCACAGGCCACGACGACGTCGCTGGTCTTGCCCTTGCCGGCGGCGGCGCGCTGCTTGGGGTCGTTGCAGTCGAGGGCGGCGAACTTGGCCTGGAGCGCCTGGGTCTCCGGGTCGACGCTGGGGCTCGCCGAGGGCGAGGCGCTGTCGGAGGCCTTGGCGGAGGCGGAGCCGCTGCCGGAGGGCGTGGGGTCGGCCTTCAGCGCGTCGGTGAGCGCACGGCCCTGGGACGTGGCGGAGGACGACGGGCTGGCGGAGTCATCGGCGGGCGGGTTCGCCTCGTCCTTGCCGTCGGAGCTGGACGGGCTCGGTGACCCGCTGCCACTGGCGCTGGTGCTCGGCGAGGCGCTCGGCGTCTCGGTCGCGCCGGAGCCGACCTGGCTCTGCAGGACCGGACGGAAGTACAGCTTCGCGGTGGTGCCTACCTGATCCCTGGCCTCTTCGGAATCCGTGCCCTTGGGAATGTTGACAATGATGTTCTCATTGCCCTGGGTCTGGACCTCCGCCTCGGACACGCCCAGACCGTTGACACGGCGGTTCATGATCTCGACCGCGGTGTCCATGTTGGTCTTGTTGATCGCGTTGGGCTGGCCGGGCTCGTTGATCGCCGTGAGCGTGATGCTCGTACCACCGGCGAGGTCGATGCCGAGACGCGGCTTGGTGTGTCCGGAGGCGAACATTCCCCCGGTGAGCGCCACAAGGGCGATCAGGATGAGGGCCAGCGCGCGCCCAGGCTTGCTCTGGGCGCTCGCGCTCCGGCCCTTCTTCGGTGCTGCCACCTTCTCGTACTCCCTCTCGGGCCGCCGGGCGCGGGGTCAGCGCGGGGACGGCCATGACTTGTGTCGGGAAGCCGGGCGAAAACGGCACGTGCCCGGGGCGCGGGCGGTTCTCGCTCGCACTCCCGGGACGTGACTACTTCGCGTCGGACTCGCCGTCGGTCTTCTTCGGCTCTGCTTCGACGGACTTGGTGTCCTCGGCCTTGACCTCGTCGGTCTTCGACTCGGCGGGCTCGTCGGCGGCGTCGTCGGCCGCGTCCTTCTTGCCGAGGTCGATGGGCTTGTCGTCGGAAGCGGCGGAAGCGTCGTCGGAGGGCTCGTCGGTCTCGGTGAGGGAGGAGGCGTCGTCCGGGACGACGTCGGACTTCAGGTCGTGCTCGATGCCGTGGACGATGCGGTTGTACTCCTCGTCACTGAGGACGGCACCGATGGAGTTCTTGGCGAACAGCAGCTCGACGCCCGGCCCGGCGTCGAGGAGGACCGTGTCCTCGCTGACCTCCTTGACGGTCGCGTACATGCCCCCGATCGTGCGGACGCCGGAACCGGGCTGCATCTGGTTCCGCATGTCGACGGCCTGCTGCTGCTTCTTCTTGGCCGATCGGGTCATCAGGATCATGGCCCCGATGAGCACGATGAACGGGAGGAGGGTCACGAGACTCACGGGTCGGAACTTCCTTCACACGACCGCGATGGCGAGCGGCCTGATGGTTGGGGGTATGTGTGCTGCCGACAAGGGCGGCATCGGCGGAGTCTAAGCGAGTCCGCCGCAATGGAACAACGCACAGCATGTCACCGGGGTTCCATGCCGGGCGAGTACCGCGCCGTCACGAGACGGTCACGCCCCGAACAGGTCCTGTTGTCCGTTTCCGCCGGTCGTACCGCGTGGCGGGGTGAGTCCGAGGTGGGCCCAGGCGGCGGGGGTGGCGACCCGGCCGCGGGGGGTGCGGGCGAGCAGTCCCTCGCGGACGAGGAAGGGTTCGGCGACCTCCTCGACGGTCTCGCGCTCCTCCCCCACGGCGACGGCGAGCGTGGACAGGCCGACCGGTCCGCCGCCGAAGAGCTTGAGCAGGGCTTCGAGGACGCCCCGGTCGAGGCGGTCGAGGCCGCGGGCGTCCACCTCGTAGACGGCGAGGGCGGCTCCGGCGATGTCACGGGTGATGAAGCCGTCGGCCTTGACCTGGGCGTAGTCCCGTACGCGGCGCAGCAGACGGTTGGCGATACGGGGGGTGCCGCGGGAGCGGCCGGCGATCTCGGCGGCGCCGGCCGTGTCGATCTCGACGTCGAGGAGGTTCGCCGAGCGGTGGATGACGCGCTCCAGTTCGGCGGGCTCGTAGAACTCCATGTGCGCGGTGAAGCCGAAGCGGTCGCGCAGCGGCGGGGGCAGCAGGCCCGCGCGCGTGGTGGCGCCGACCAGGGTGAAGGGCGGCAGTTCGAGGGGGATCGCGGTGGCGCCGGGGCCCTTGCCGACGATCACGTCGACGCGGAAGTCCTCCATGGCCATGTACAGCATCTCCTCGGCGGGCCGGGACATGCGGTGGATCTCGTCGAGGAAGAGGACCTCGCCCTCCTGGAGCGAGGAGAGGATCGCGGCGAGGTCGCCGGCGTGCTGGATGGCGGGGCCGGAGGTGATGCGGATGGGGGCGCCCATCTCGGCCGCGATGATCATCGAGAGCGTGGTCTTGCCGAGGCCGGGGGCGCCGGAGAGCAGGACGTGGTCGGCGGTGGCGCCACGCGCGCGTGCCGCCCGCAGCACCAGGTCGAGTTGCTCACGGACCTTCTCCTGGCCGATGAACTCGCCCAGGTCCTTGGGGCGCAGGGCGGCCTCGACGGCCTGGTCCTCACGGTCGGCGACAGAGCCCACCAGCCGGTCGGGGGCGGTGTCGTCGGTCGTGTCGTCCCAGTTCATTGCGTGTGCCTCGTGGTCGCGGTCGGATGGGCGGAGCTGCGGTGGGTGGGGCGGGATTCGCCGAGGACCCCGGTCTTCGGCGGCCGACCTCAGCGGGTCCTGTTGAGGGTCTGGAGTGCGGCCTTCAGCAACTGGCCCACCTGGGGCGTGCCTTGGGCGGCCTCCGCCTGGGGGGTCACGGCCGACACGGCCTCGTCGGCCTCACGGGTGGCGTACCCGAGGCCGATCAGGGCGGCGTGCAGCTGGTCGCGCCAGCCCTGGGTGACCGGGGCGCCGATCGCGGGGGCGCCGACCGGTTCGCCGAGGCGGTCCTTCAGTTCGAGCAGCAGCTTCTGGGCGCCCTTCCTGCCGATGCCGGGGACGGCGATCAGGGCCTTCTCGTCGCCGGTGGCGACCGCGCGGCGCAGGGCGTCGGGGGTGTGCACCGCCAGCATCGCCTGGGCCAGGCGGGGGCCGACGCCGCTCGCGGTCTGGAGCAGTTCGAAGACCTGGCGCTCGTCGTCGTCCACGAAGCCGTAGAGGGTGAGCGAGTCCTCGCGGACCACCAGGGACGTGGCCAGCTTGGCCGGCTGTCCCATGCGCAGCCCGGAGAGGGTGTTGGGCGTGCACTGGACCATGATGCCGATGCCGCCCACCTCGACCACGGCGGAGTCGGGGGCGAGGGCGGCGACCGGGCCGGTGAGAGAAGCGATCATGCCGTTCGGCCTTTCGAAGCGTGCAGGGCGACGGCCTGCTGCAGGCGGTTCTGTGCGGGGGCCCGCCAGATGTGGCAGATGGCGAGGGCGAGGGCGTCGGCGGCGTCCGCCGGCTTCGGGGGTGCGTCGAGCCGGAGGAGACGGGTGACCATGGCGCCGACCTGGGCCTTGTCGGCGCGGCCACTGCCGGTGACGGCGGCCTTGACCTCGCTGGGGGTGTGCAGGGCGACGGGGATGCCGCGGCGGGCGGCGCACAGCATCGCGACGGCGCTGGCCTGGGCGGTGCCCATGACCGTCCGTACGTTGTGCTGGCTGAACACCCGCTCCACGGCGACGCATTCGGGACGGTGTTCGTCGAGCCACTGCTCGATGCCCTGCTCGATCGCGACGAGCCGGTGGCCCAACTCGGCGTCGGCGGGCGTCCGGACGACTCCGACACCGATCATGGTGAGCGGCCGTCCGGCGACGCCCTCGACGACACCCACGCCACACCGCGTGAGTCCGGGGTCCACCCCGAGTACGCGCACCGCGCCCCCTCCCCTCTTTGCGGCTAAACCGCCGCCGCTCTCGCGGACCTGGCTGAGCACCGTCGGGGTCCTCAATTGATGGCTGCGGCCCGTGGGCGGCGATCACTGACTGCCGTCAGGCTATCCGCTGCCACCGACAACGGCGGCGGGCCGGTGGGTGTGTCCCCACCGGCCCGCCGAATCCGCTCGGTTCGCGGCAGCGCTACGCGTCGACCTTGGCCATCACGTCGTCGCTCACGTCGAAGTTGGCGAAGACGTTCTGGACGTCGTCGCTGTCCTCCAGCGCGTCGATCAGCTTGAAGATCTTCCGGGCGCCCTCCTCGTCCAGCTCGACCTGCATGGTCGGGACGAAGTTGGCCTCGGCGGAGTCGTAGTCGATCCCGGCGTCCTGGAGGGAGGTGCGGACCGCGACCATGTCGGTGGCCTCGCTGAGCACCTCGAAGGACTCGCCCAGGTCGTTGACCTCCTCGGCGCCCGCGTCGAGCACGACCTCCAGGACGTCGTCCTCGGACAGCTCGCCCTTGGGGACGATCACGACGCCCTTGCGGTTGAAGAGGTACGAGACGGAACCGGGGTCGGCCATCGAGCCGCCGTTGCGGGTCATGGCGACGCGGACGTCGGAGGCGGCGCGGTTGCGGTTGTCGGTGAGGCACTCGATGAGCACCGCGACGCCGTTCGGGCCGTAGCCCTCGTACATGATCGTCTCGTAGTCGGCGCCGCCGGCCTCCAGGCCGCCGCCGCGCTTGACCGCGGAGTCGATGTTCTTGTTCGGGACCGACTGCTTCTTCGCCTTCTGGATGGCGTCGTAGAGCGTCGGGTTGCCCTCGATGTCGACGCCGCCCATCCGGGCCGCGACCTCGATGTTCTTGATGAGCTTCGCGAAGAGCTTGCCGCGCTTGGCGTCGATCACGGCCTTCTTGTGCTTCGTCGTAGCCCATTTAGAGTGGCCGGACATCTGCCTGTCTCCTTCGCGTAACCCATCTCTGCAACGAACCCCAGAGATCCTACAAGGACTCCGCCGGCTGGTTCGCGCGCACCATGTCGACGAACAGCGCGTGCAGCCGGTGGTCGCCGGTCAGCTCCGGGTGGAACGACGTGGCGAGGGCGTTGCCCTGGCGTACGGCGACGATGTGGCCCTCGTGCTCGGCCAGCACCTCGGTCTGCGCGCCCACGGACTCCACCCAGGGGGCGCGGATGAAGACGCCCTCCACGGGGTCGCCCTCGACGCCCCTGACGTCGACCGCCGCCTCGAAGGACTCGTTCTGGCGTCCGAAGGCGTTACGGCGCACGATCATGTCGATGCCGCCGATCGTCTCCTGGCCCGAGCGCGGGTCGAGGATCTTGTCGGCGAGCATGATCAGGCCGGCGCAGGTGCCGTACACGGGCAGACCGCCGCGCACGCGCGCGCGGAGGGGCTCCATCACGCCGAACAGAACGGCCAGCTTGGAGATGGTGGTGGACTCGCCGCCGGGGATGACGAGGCCGTCCACCTCGGCGAGTTCCTCGGGGCGCCGCACCGGCCTGGCCACGGCGTCGGCCGCGGCCAGGGCGACGAGGTGCTCCCGTACGTCGCCCTGGAGGGCCAGGACGCCAATGACGGGGGTGTCGCTCATGGGTGCCTACCAGCCCCGGTTCGCGTAGCGCTCGGCCTCGGGGAGGGTGTCGCAGTTGATGCCCACCATGGCCTCGCCCAGGTTGCGGGAGGCGTCCGCGATGATCTTCGGGTCGTCGTAGAAGGTGGTGGCCTTCACGATGGCGGCGGCGCGCTTGGCCGGGTCGCCGGACTTGAAGATGCCGGAACCGACGAAGACGCCCTCGGCGCCGAGCTGGCGCATCAGCGCGGCGTCGGCGGGGGTGGCGACGCCACCGGCGGAGAACAGCACCACCGGGAGCTTGCCCAGCTCGGAGACCTCCTTGACCAGCTCGTACGGGGCGCGCAGCTCCTTGGCGGCGGCGTACAGCTCGTTGTTGTCGAAGCCGCGCAGCCTGGCGATCTCGTTCTTGATCTGGCGCAGGTGGCGGACGGCCTCGACGACGTTGCCGGTGCCGGCCTCGCCCTTGGAGCGGATCATGGCCGCGCCCTCGGCGATACGGCGCAGGGCCTCACCGAGGTTGGTGGCGCCGCAGACGAAGGGGGTGGTGAAGGCGAACTTGTCGCTGTGGTTGACCTCGTCGGCCGGGGTGAGGACCTCGGACTCGTCGATGTAGTCGACGCCGAGGGACTGCAGGACCTGGGCCTCGACGAAGTGGCCGATGCGGGACTTGGCCATGACCGGGATGGAGACGGCCTCGATGATGCCCTCGATCATGTCCGGGTCGGACATCCGGGCCACGCCGCCGTCCTTGCGGATGTCGGCCGGGACCCGCTCCAGGGCCATGACCGCGACCGCGCCCGCGTCCTCGGCGATCTTGGCCTGCTCCGGGGTGACGACGTCCATGATCACCCCGCCCTTGAGCTGCTCGGCCATGCCGCGCTTCACACGGGCGGTACCGGTCTCGGGGGTCTGGGCGGTGGGGTTGGAGAGCGTGCTGGACACGGGGTTGACCTCGCTCGGGGAAGAGGGTTCGTGCGATCTGTGCAGTCACCGAGGAAACGCGAGAGGTGCGGGCCACTGCAAGGGCCAATGGGGAGGCGGTGGATCGTTTTGGCCGGGCGAGTGGTCAGCTGCGGGCCGGTGGGGCTTCTCGCGCAGTTCCCCGCGCCCCTGAAAGACCAGGCCCCTGCAGGCCTGAAAAGCACGGGGCGCGGGCGTGGAAGGCTACGGGTGGGCGGGGGAAAAGCACGGGGCGCGGCCCCTGCTTTTCAGGGGCGCGGGGAACTGCGCGACCAGCCCCCACCGGGCCGGCGGTCGCCGGCGAACCCACGCCCCCGTCCCATCAGGCGCCCGGAGCCAAAGAAACCGGCGGCTCGTCGTCCATCTCGAAGGCCATCGGGAACGGCGCGTGCCCGGCGAGCCGGAACCACCGGACCTTGCGGTGCCGCCGCAACGCCCGCGCCGCCCGCACCGCGTCGTTGTGGAAGCGCCGAGCCATCGGCACCCGGCGAACCGCCTGCGCGAGCTCGTTCGCGGCGTCCTCCCCGCCCGGCGCCTCGCGCACCACCTCCACCTGCTGCGCGTCCGCGAACACGGCCCGCAGGGCCTGGCTCAGCTCGCTCTCGGCGACCTCGCGCTGCTCCTCCTCGGCCTGCCGCGCCGCGTGCGCCGCCTCGTAGAGGACGATCGAGGCGGCCGGGTCCAGCACCCCGGAGGTGGCCAGCTCCTGGGCGACCGACGCGCGGCGCAGCAACTGCGCGTCGAGCGCCGCGCGGGCGGCGTCGATGCGCGCGTGCAGTCGGTCCAGTCGTCCCGCGGTCCAGCTCAGGTAGAGACCGATCGCGAAGAGGACGACCGCGATCCAGATGAGTGTCGAAGTCACGGGCGGCAAGGCTACTACCGGCCCCGCTCACCTCCGCCGCCCCGACTCCCCCCTCAGTCCCGGACGAACCCCAACCGCGCCCGCAGCCCCGCCCGTTCGTCCGCCGCCACCGATGCCGCGCCCTCGGTGACCGTCTCGTAGACACCGAGGATGTCGGCGCCGACCGTCGACCAGTCGAAGCGCCGGACGTGCGCGCTGCCGCGTTCGCTCAGCTCGGCGCGGCGGGCCGGGTCGCCGAGCAGCCGTACGGCGGCGGTCGCGAGGGCGTCCGCGTCCTCGTTGGCGAACAGTTCGCCCGCGCTGCCCTGGTCGAGGACCTGGGCGAAGGCGTCGAGGTCGGAGGCGAGGACGGGCGCCCCGGCGGACATCGCCTCGACGAGGATGATGCCGAAGCTCTCGCCCCCGGTGTTGGGGGCGACATAGACGTCGACGCTGCGCAGGAAGCGGGCCTTGTCCTCGTCGCTGACCATGCCGAGGAACTCGACGCGGGAGCGCAGCTCCTTGGGCAGGGTCTCGACCGCCTCCTCCTCGTCCCCGCGCCCGGCGACCAGCAGCCGGGCCTTCGGGCGCTCGGCGAAGATCCTCGGGAGGGCCTTCATCAGCACCGGCAGTCCCTTGCGGGGTTCGTCGATGCGGCCGACGAAGCCGAGGGTGTCGCCCTGCCAGTCGGGGTTGGGCTTGGCGCGGGCGAAGAAGTCGACGTCGACGCCGTTCGGGATGACGACCGCGTCGCCGCCCAGGTGTTCGACGAGGGTGCGGCGGGCGTACTCGCTCACCGCGATCCGCGCGCTGATCTTCTCCAGGGCGGGCTGGAGGATCGGGTAGGCCGCGATCATCGCCCGGGAGCGCGGGTTGGAGGTGTGGAAGGTGGCGACGATCGGTCCCTGCGCGGCCCAGCAGGCGAGCAGACCGAGCGACGGGGAGGCCGGTTCGTGGATGTGGATCACGTCGAACGTGCCGTCGTGCAGCCAGCGCCGTACCCGGGCCGCCGACAGGAAGCCGAAGTTGAGGCGGGCCACCGAGCCGTTGTACGGCACCGGGACCGCGCGGCCCGCGGAGACGACGTACGGCGGCAGGGGTGTGTCGTCGTCGGCGGGGGCGAGCACCGACACCTCGTGGCCGAGGCGGATGAGGTGGTCGGCCAGGTCGCGGATGTGGAACTGGACTCCCCCGGGCACGTCCCAGGAGTACGGGCAGACGATCCCGATCTTCACGGGCGTCCCTTCTCGGAGTCCGTCGCGGCATCGGTCGGCACGGCTGTCGGCTCGTCCGTCGGCGCGCCCGGCGCGGGGACGTCGGGGCGCTTCGCGGGGTCCAGGTCCGCGAGCCACAAGCGCTGGAGCATGTGCCAGTCCTCCGGGTGGTCGGCGATGCCGGTGGCGAAGGCGTCGGCCAGCGCCTGTGTCATGACAGACGTCTTCTCGGCCCGGGTACCTGCCTCGGGTACCTCGATCGGGGCGTGCACGCGGCCGCGCATGACGGGCGAGTCGTCGTACCAGAGCGTCACCGGCAGCAGCAGAGCTCCGGTCTGCTGGGCGAGGAGGGCCGGTCCGGCGGGCATCCGGGTCGGCTCGCCGAAGAAGTCGACCTCGACGCCGGACGCGGAGAGATCGCGGTCGGCGACCAGGCAGACCAGGCCGCCGTCGCGCAGCCGCCGGGCGAGGGTGCCGAAGGCGGAGGCGCCGCTGTGCGGCAGGACCTCCATGCCGAGGCCCTCGCGGTAGGCGACGAAGCGGTCGTAGAGCGTCTCGGGCTTGAGGCGTTCGGCGACCGTGGTGAACGGGGTCTTCAGCTCGGTGGTGACCCACGCGCCGGCGAGGTCCCAGTTGGCCAGGTGCGGCAGCGCGAGGACGACGCCCCGGCCGGAGGCGAGGCCGTCGGTGAGATGGTGCAGGTCCTTGGGGTCGAAGCCGGTCCTGACGCGCTCCTCGCTCCAGGCGGGAAGCCGGAACGACTCCATCCAGTAGCGCAGATAGGAACGCATGCCCGCGCGGGACAGCTCGGCCAGGCGCTCGGGGCTCGCGTCGGGGACCACGCGCGCGTAGTTGGATTCCAGGCGGCGTACGAGGGGGCCGCGCCGCTTCCAGGTCGCGTCGGCGATCGTCCGGCCGAGGCGTACGGCGACGGGCTCCGGGAGCTTCTTGACGGTGCCCCAGCCGAGGCCGTACAGCCCGTCGGTCAGCCGGTCCCGCAGAGCGCTCACGGAGTGGCCTCGCTGTTGCGGGCGGTGTCCGGGGCCTCCTGGGCAGCTGCCGCGGCGGCCTCCGCCTCCGCCTCGGCGGACTCGCGGCGGACCGTGACGACCCGCTGGATCAGCGTGACGAAGCTGCCGACGGCGACGATCCACAGGGCGACGGGCAGCAGGACGTCGATCCCGGGCACACCGAACGCGTGCAGGCCCGCGAGCCCGGCGGCGACCAGCGAGATCACCAGGCGCTCGGCCCGCTCCACCAGGCCGTTCACCGCCACCGGCAGTCCGATCGACTCACCGCGCGCCTTGGTGTACGACACCACCTGGCCGCTCGCCAGACAGAAGATCGAGACGGCGCACAGCACGTTGTCGTTGCCGTTGCCCGCGTACCACAGGGCGAAGCCCCCGAAGATCGCGCCGTCGGCGACCCGGTCGAGCGTGGAGTCGAGGAAGGCGCCCCAGCGGCTGGAGCGGCCCATCTGACGGGCCATGTTGCCGTCGACGAGGTCCGAGAACACGAAGAGCGTGATGACGATCGTGCCCCAGAAGAACTCCCCCCGGGGGTAGAAGACCAGCGCGCCCGCGATCACTCCGGCGGTGCCGAGGAGCGTGACCGTGTCGGGGCTGACGCCCCTGCGGATCAGAAACGCGGCGAACGGTGTGAGGACACGCGTGAAGAATGCACGCGCGTACTTGTTCAGCATGGCCTTCCCGAGGGTCGGTGTCGCCGCGTGGCCCCTGCTGGCCATCCGGCTGGCCCATCGTAGCCACGCGCGCGCGTGTGCGACCGTCGGGCACCAGCCCGCCGTGTCCCTGTCCGGATCGCGTCGGTGGCGGGTGCGTCGCGACGCCGGCGCCCTAGGGCCTGTCTTCAAATTCCCGCCTGCCCCGCGACGCCATGCACGCTCCCCACTCTCGGCTTCGCTCGAGCGGGAGGTACCCCACCGCCGCACCGGGCCCTGACCCGAGTACGTCCAGTACGCGGATCAGGGCCCGGCACGCCGAGAGCACGCACCTGACGCCGCGGGGCCGCCCTTCGGGCGACGACGGGAATTTGAAGACAGGCCCTAGCCCTCGCCCGCCGCGCCGAGCGATCGCGTCCCTCGTATGGACGCGCGGTGACGCGAGTGCAAAGCTCGAAGACACCGCGGGCGTCATCGGAGCCGCCACCGCGGATCCGCATGTCCGCGCCCACAGTGACCTCACCGTGCACGGGAGGCAGGACCATGGGCGACAAGGCGAACGCACATCCGGAGCCGCCGGCAGGGCAGACTACGGCGGCCGACCACCCCGCGTCCGTACGGAATGTGGTGCTGGTCGGCCACTCCGGTTCGGGCAAGACGACTCTGGTGGAGGCTCTCGCGCTGACGGCGGGAGCGGTGAACCGGGCGGGCCGTGTGGAGGACGGCGGCACCGTCTCCGACTACGACGAGATCGAACACCGGCAGCAACGCTCGGTGCAGCTCTCCCTCGTCCCCGTCGAATGGGGCGGGTACAAGATCAATCTGCTGGACACTCCCGGATACGCCGACTTCGTCGGGAACTCAGGGCCGGTCTGCGAGCGGCGGACGCGGCCCTTTCGTCGTCTCGGCCTCCGACGGCGTGGACGGCTCGACCCGCATGGTGTGGGAGGAGTGCGCGGCGGTCGGGATGCCCCGGGCGATCGTGGTGACGCATCTGGAGGCCGCGCGGGCGGACTTCGAGGAGATGACCAGGATCTGCGCGGAGACGTTCGGCGGGGACGACCCCGACGCCGTACTGCCGCTCTATCTGCCGCTGCACGGCCGCAGGGGCCGGACGGGCACGCGCCCGTGACCGGCCTGACCGGGCTGCTGTCGCAGAAGCTGTTCGACTACTCCTCCGGTGAGCGCAAGGAGTCCGAGCCGGGCCCCGAGCAGCTGCCGGCGATCGAGGAGGCCCGTAACCGGCTCATCGAGGGGATCATCGCCGAGAGCGAGGACGAGACCCTCATGGACCGCTATCTCGGCGGCGAGGAGATCGACGTCAAGACGCTCGTCGACGACCTGGAACGGGCCGTCGCGCGCGGGGTCTTCCATCCCGTGCTGGCCGCGCCCGCCGCCGACGGCGCGAAACAGGGCCTCGGCACGGTCGAGCTGCTCGAACTGGTCACCGGTGGCTTCCCCACCCCCTGGAGCGCGAGACGCCCGCGGTCACCACCCCCGAAGGCCTCCCCGTGAGATCCGGGCGACCTGCGATCCGGACGGCCCCCTGGTCGCCGAGGTCGTGAAGACGGCCAGCGACCCCTATGTGGGCCGTATCTCGCTGGTGCGGGTCTTCTCCGGGACCCTGCACCCCGACGAGACGGTGCATGTCTCCGGGCACGGGCTCGCTCGCCGACCGGGGGCACGAGGACCATGACGTCGACGAACGGATCGGCGCCCTGTCCACACCGTTCGGCAAGCAGCAGCGGACCCTCACGCACTGCATCGCGGGCGACCTCGCGTGCGTGGCGAAGCTGAGCCGCGCGGAGACCGGGGACACGCTCTCGGCCAAGGACGACCCGCTGCTCATGGAGCCGTGGGAGATGCCCGACCCGCTGCTACCGCTCGCCATCCAGGCGCACAGCAAGGCCGACGAGGACAAGCTCTCCCAGGGGCTCGCCCGGCTGGTCGCCGAGGACCCGACCATGCGGCTCGAACAGAACCAGGACACCCACCAGGTGGTCCTGTGGTGCCTGGGCGAGGCACACGCCGACGTGGCCCTCGAACGGCTGCGCAGCCGCTACGGCGTCCAGGTCGACGTCGTCCCGCACCTGGTCTCCCTGCGCGAGACGTTCGCCGACAGGTCGGCCGGGCGCGGCCGGCATGTGAAGCAGTCCGGCGGGCACGGGCAGTACGCGATCTGCGAGATCGAGGTGGAGCCGCTGCCCGGCGGCTCGGGCATCGAGTTCGTGGACAAGGTCGTCGGCGGCGCGGTGCCGAGGCAGTTCATCCCGTCCGTCGAGAAGGGCGTACGGGCGCAGGCCGCCAAGGGCGTCGCGGCCGGCTATCCGCTCATCGACGTCCGGATCACGCTGCGGGACGGCAAGGCGCACTCGGTGGACTCCTCCGACGCCGCTTTCCAGACGGCGGGCGCGCTCGCGCTGCGCGAGGCCGCGGTGGACGCGAAGATCCATCTGCTGGAGCCGGTCGCCGAGGTGTCCGTGCTGGTCGGGGACTCGTACGTGGGCCCGGTGATGAGCGATCTGTCCGGGCGGCGCGGCCGGGTCGTCGGTACCGAGCAGGCCGGCGGCGGACGCACGCTCGTCCGGGCCGAGGTACCGGAGATCGAGATCGACCGGTACGCCGTCGATCTGCGCTCCCTCTCCCACGGCACCGCGCGCTTCGGCCGCCGGTACACACGGCACGAGCCGATGCCCTCCCACGTGGCCGAGAAGGTCCGCGAGCGGACGAAGGAGCACTGAGGAGTACTGAGGGGCACGGAAGAGGCACGCGGGACCCGGTGGGCGGCGGCCCCGGCCGTCCGCCACCGGGTGCGGGCCCAAGTACCGTCCACGGCCGGTGGGTTCCGTGAATGTCCGTTCTTCGCACCGCGCGATGTCTCCTGCTGCGGATACGCTGATCACCTGATCGACAAGTATGGCTCGATCAGGACCGGATCGGGTTATGACCTGATCAACAGGTGTGCGGAGCACGGAAGTCGGGAAGAGCCGCAGGAGCGAGTGTGCGGCGATGGGGGCGGCGGCGGTGGCGGACGAATTCGATTTCACTCCCGGGGCACAGGTGCCGCTGACGGGCACCGCGGGCCAGACCGCGGCGACGTACGCCCTGGCGTCCGCGGCCTACCGGGACAACGAGATCGCGGAGATCCTCAAGGCCAACAACGACTGGCACAAGTCCACGGTCAAACCGGGCCGCAAGTGGGCGACCATCTTCCGGCCGAACCTCGGGGAGGCGTTCTCCAACGCGGTCCGGGACCGCATGGTCGGCGCCGGCCGCAAACCGCTCATCCAGTCCTTCGGCATGGAACCCCAGGTCGTCGTCGAGCACTGCCTCGCGGCGAACAACATCCGCCGGGACCGCGACAACTGGCTGTCGGCGGTGATGGTCCTGTGCGGACTGCTCTTCCTGCCCGGACTGCTGCTGTGGCTGCTGGTCTTCCAGATCCGTACGACGATCGCCAAGCGGGACGACAAGCGGGCCGGTGCCCTCGGCACCACTCTGCTGGTCGCCGTGGGCGCCCTCGCCGTGATCTTCCTGCTCAAGATGCCGTTCGACGGCTTCTGGGCCTGGTACGCGCGTGCGTGCGTCGTGCTGCCCGTGGTCGGCTGGTTCTGGGCCAAGCAGATCTGCGAGCGCGCCGCAAGGACCTGCGGGAGCGCTGGTCCGCCCTGCTGGCCGGCGGCGGCATCGGCGCCAAGATCCCCGAGGCCGTGCCCGGCAGCCCCGGCGAGACCAAGGCCGAGCAGCTGCGCAAGGAGCTGGCCCGGCTCAGCGCCGAGCAGCGCTCCAACCTCGTCTTCTACGCCGGCCCCAAGGGCATCCTCGGCATGGGCACCCGCTGGGGCGCCTGGCAGCTCGCCGAGGATCTCGTACCGGCCGACTCCGGCAAGGAGATCCACCCGTTCCGCAGCTGGGACGTCATACGCGCCATCCACGATCAGCTGCGGATGCTGGAGCGCACCCCCTCAACACCGGTGGTTTCACGGCGCCTTCCATCAAACACTGGATCGTCAGCCCCATCGGCGAGGGCGCCGGCGGTGTGGCCCGCCCCGACAGCACCGACGTGGACGCCTACCAGTACAAGAACCACGCCATACAGGAGATCTGCAACAAGCAGCACTTCGGCAGCGGCAACCGCCACTACCTGGGCGTCCAGTGGACGCTCTGGGACGGCCAGTTGATCATCACCATGCTGGTCACGGTCACCGTCCTGCACCAGACGCTCCGCATCGAGGTCACCGGGCACGCCCTGGGCCCGGTGCACGGCCTGTTCACCACCGGGCGGCCGCCAAGGAGAAGGAAGTCCAGAAGTCGGTGCGGTTCTGGGAGACTCGCAAGATCAAGCTCCCCCTCGTCGACACCGACGAGGTCGTACAACTCGCCGCCGCGCGCCCCGCTGACCTGGTACCCGCCGCTGCTCAACTGGCTCGGCGGCTCCATCGGGCTGCCCGAGCCGTTCGGTCTGCGGCACGCCTGGGCCGACCAGCCGTGGCGGCACCGCTTCATGGCCGACGACGCGCTGCGCGCCGCCACGCCCGTGCTCCGCGTGGTGCACAACGCCGCGATCAAGGTGCTGAAGGAGAACGGCGTCGACACCGACAAGTTCGGGTCGCGGGCCGGGTTCCTCAGCGGGGCGGTACAGGACGCTTCGCCGCGGAAGGCTGACCTCTACGACGCGTGAGCGCTGCGCTCGCTCGGGCGGGGGTGCGTGGGGGTGGGGGCCGTTTTCGTCCGCGGGCCCGGTGGGGGCTTCTCGCGCAGTTCCCCGCGCCCCTGAAAGAGGCCTGCGGCCCTTTCGGGACGAAAGCACGGGGCGCAGCCCCTGCTTTTCAGGGGCGCGGGGAACTGCGCGGCCAGCCCCCACCGGGCCGCGGACGAAGAACGAGTGAACCCGTGGCTACGCCGTCGGCCAGGCGTCCGCGAGCATTTTCCTCGTGTCGGCCAGGAGCTGCGGCAGGATGCGGGTGTGGCCGACGACGGGCATGAAATTGGTGTCGCCGCCCCAGCGGGGCACGATGTGCTGGTGGAGGTGGGCCGCGATGCCCGCCCCGGCGACCGTCCCCTGGTTCATGCCGATGTTGAAACCGTGCGCGCCGGAGGCGGTGCGCAGGGCCGTCATGGACTGCTTGGTCAGCTCGGCCAGCTCGACGGTCTCCGGTCCGGTGAGATCCGTGTAGTCGGCGACGTGCCGGTAGGGCACGACCATGAGGTGGCCGCCGTTGTACGGGTAGAGGTTGAGCACCGCGTACACATGCTCCCCGCGCCTGATGACCAGGCCGTCCTCGTCCGATTTCGCCGGGATCGAGCAGAACGGACAGCCGTCGTCGGCGCCGGGGCCGGTCGGCTTGTTCTCACCCTGGATGTACGCCATCCGGTGGGGCGTCCACAGGCGCTGGAACGCGTCCTGCGTTCCCACTCCGATCTGCTGCTCCGGCTCACTCGTCATGCAGTGCAGCATATGGCTTCGCCCGTTCGCGGCGTGTCGCCGGGTACCGGGGCGGCAGGGGCGGGGCGAAGCTGAGGCGATGGACCACGACAGCCGCGCGTTCCGCTGGGAACAACGCCACGGACGCCTCCTCGCCGGAGCCTCGGGCCTCTTCCTCGCCTCGTACGCGGTAAGGGTGCTGGCCCACGATCTCCCCCAGGGCTGGCTCGACCTCTGTCTCGCGGTGACCCTGCTGTGCTGGGCGGTCTTCGTCCTCGACTACGGGGTGCGCTGGCGGCTGAGCGGGCTCGGCCCGAAGTTCGTGCGCGTTCACTGGCTGGACACCGTCGTGCTGGTGCTGCCGCTGCTGCGACCGCTGCGCGTCGTGCAGATCCACGACGCCGTACAGCGTCACCACGAGCGGCCCCGGCTCTCGCTGCACGCGCGCGTGGCCGTCTACGCGGGCCTGTCGGTGACCCTGCTCGGGTTCACCGGCGCCCTCGCCGTCTACCAGCAGGAGCACGACGCACCGGGCGCGACGATCCTGACCTTCGGGGACGCCGTGTGGTGGACCTGCTCCACGCTCGCCACGGTGGGGTACGGGGACGTCACCCCCGTGACCCCGATGGGCCGGACCATCGCCGTGTTCCTGATGGCCTGCGGTCTCGCCCTGCTCGGCACGGTGACGGGGTCGTTCGGGTCGTGGCTGATCCAGGTGTTCGCGCGGGAGGACGAGCGGAGGCCCCCGGAGAGCTGAACTCTCCGGGGGCCTCGCCCCAGCCGCTGCGGCGCGGGTACGCCTCAGATCTGGACGCGGTCCGCCACGACCTTCGCGATCTTGGCGATGGCCTCCTCGACGGGGATGCCGTTCTCCTGGGAGCCGTCGCGGTAGCGGAAGGAGACGGCGCCGGCCGCCATGTCCTCGTCGCCCGCGATGACCATGAAGGGCACCTTCGACTTCTGGGCGTTGCGGATCTTCTTCTGCATACGGTCGGAGGAGGCGTCGACGTCGACCCGCAGGCCCTGCTTCTTCGCCTCGGCGGCGAACTTCTGCAGGTACTCCACGTGCGCGTCGCCGATCGGGATGCCGACCGCCTGGACGGGCGCCAGCCACGCCGGGAACGCGCCCGCGTAGTGCTCCAGGAGCACGGCGAAGAACCGCTCGATCGAGCCGAACAGCGCGCGGTGGATCATGACCGGGCGCTGCTTGGAGCCGTCCGGGCCGGTGTACTCCAGGTCGAAGCGCTCGGGCAGGTTGAAGTCGAGCTGGACCGTGGACATCTGCCAGGTGCGGCCGATCGCGTCCTTGGCCTGGACGGAGATCTTCGGCCCGTAGAACGCGGCGCCGCCCGGGTCCGGGACCAGCGGGAGACCCTGCTTCTCGGCGACCTGGCGGAGCGTCTCGGTGGCCTCCTCCCACGCCTCGTCCGAGCCGACGAACTTCTCCGGGTCCTTGGTGGACAGTTCCAGGTAGAAGTCGGTGAGGCCGTAGTCGCGCAGCAGGTTCAGGACGAAGGTGAGCGTCTTGTCCAGCTCGTCGGCCATCTGCTCGCGGGTGCAGTAGATGTGCGCGTCGTCCTGGGTGAAGCCGCGGGCCCGGGTGAGGCCGTGCACGACGCCGGACTTCTCGTAGCGGTACACGGTGCCGAACTCGAAGAGCCGCAGCGGCAGTTCACGGTACGAACGGCCGCGCGCGTCGAAGATCAGGTTGTGCATCGGGCAGTTCATGGGCTTGAGGTAGTAGTCCACGCCCTCGTCGAGCTGCATGGGCGGGTACATGCCGTCGGCGTACCAGTCCAGGTGGCCCGAGACCTCGAAGAGCTTCCCCTTCGTGGCGTGCGGGGTGTAGACGAACTCGTAGCCCTCCTCCTCGTGCCGGCGGCGCGAGTAGTCCTCCATGACGCGGCGGATGATGCCGCCCTTGGGGTGGAAGACGGCGAGGCCGGAACCGATCTCGTCCGGGATGGAGAACAGGTCGAGTTCGTTGCCCAGCTTGCGGTGGTCGCGCTTCTCGGCCTCGGCGAGGAAGTCGAGGTGCGCCTTCAGCTCCTCCTTGGAGGGCCAGGCGGTGCCGTAGATGCGCTGGAGCATCGGGTTCTTCTCGCTGCCGCGCCAGTAGGCGGCGGCGTTGCGCATCAGCTTGAACGCCGGGATGTTGCGGGTGGTGGGCAGGTGGGGGCCTCGGCAGAGGTCCTTCCAGCACAGGTCACCGGTCTTGGCGTCGAGGTTGTCGTAGATCGTCAGCTCGCCGGCGCCGACCTCGACGTCCGCGCCGTCGTCGGAGGAGGCCGAGCCCTTCAGGCCGATCAGCTCCAGCTTGTACGGCTCGTCCGCCAGTTCCTCGCGGGCGGCCTCGTCGGTGACGACGCGGCGCGAGAAGCGCTGGCCGCGCTTCTGGATCTCCTGCATCTTCTTCTCGACGGCCTTGAGGTCCTCGGGCGTGAACGGCTTCTCGACGTCGAAGTCGTAGTAGAAGCCGTCCCGGACCGGCGGGCCGATGCCCAGCTTCGCCTCGGGGAACAGCTCCTGCACGGCCTGGGCCATGACGTGCGCGGTGGAGTGGCGGAGGATGTTGAGGCCGTCCTCGGAGGAGATCTCCACGGCCTCGACGGTCTCGCCGTCCCGCACCTCGTACGCGAGGTCCTTCAGCTCGCCCGCCACCCGGGCGGCGACGATGGTCCGCTCGCCGGCGAAGAGGTCGGCGGCCGTAGTGCCCGTCGTCACCACACGCTCGTCCCGCTCGGAATCGCGTTGGATGATCACACGGACGTCGGACACCGGTCTCTCCTGACTGAAGGGGACCACCTCCGGATTTCCGGAGGTGGTCCCCGAATCGTACCGAGCCGGGGGTGCCCACTGCGAAACGGTTACGGGCGGAGGCGGTCAGTCCCCTCCGCAGGCCTCCTCGAAGAAGGCGGTGATCTCCGCGGTCTCCTGGAGCGACTTCATCAGCCGGTCCCGCTCGGCCTCGTCGACCTGTACGGGCGCGACCCCGTCGGCGTCGGTGAGCCGCCGGAAGCCGCCCCGGCTCTCCAGCCTGCCGTGCACCCGGACCGGCAGTCCGACGAGATGGGCCTGGCCCGCGATCCGGTACGCCTCCTCGTCGAGGGTCATCCGGACGTGCGGGACCTCGGCGCCGGCGATGACCCGCAGCCGTACCGTGCCCTCGCCGCGCGCTGCCGACCGGCGCATCCGCACGACGGCCCCGGTGATCCGGACCGGCATGGAGGGCTCCTCGCGCAGATAGCGGGCCCCGGCCTCGCGCAGCACGGGCAGGTCGCCCGGGGAGAACTCGACGGGCTCGGCCGGGGGCGCGCCGCCCTCGGGGATCCCGGCGGCGGGCGCCCAGTCGACGGCGACGCGGGCGCCCTCGGTGCCGCGGACCAGGGCGACGAGGGCCTCGGTCAGTTCATGGCTGACGCCGGCCTCGACGGCTCCGTCGAAGGCGTCCATGCCGCCGGTGGCGCGTTGGTAGTCGATGGCCTCACGGGTGGCGTACAGGGCCTGGTGGAGGCGTAAGGCGAGGGGGCGGCCGGTGGCCACGGGGACGAAGGCGGTCAGGCGGCGACCGCCGGGGGCGGCGCCGACGAGGACGCCGTCGAGGGAGGCGGCGGCGGGTCCGCGGTGCCGGGCGCCGTAGTAACCGGCGCGGGCACGGGTGGCCAGGGCCGCCGCGAGGAGCATCTGGCGGGCGGCCGAGCGCAGTTGGTCCTCGACGACCCAGGAGGCGGTGCCCAGCGGGCCGGTCGGCACGTCCCGCCACCAGTGGATCTCGTCGCTGGGCACGGCGAGGGCGACCAGTACGTCCCGGGCGGCGGGCGAACCGCTGCGGGACAGCGCGGTGAGGGCCTCGCCGAGCAGGTCGTCGCTGTCGGGGAAGGCCCGGTTCTCGGGTACGAGCAGGCTCACGCCCCGCCCGGTGGGCCCGGGCGGGGTCCAGCGGCCGTACCGTCCGGCGGCCCCGCCGCGCCGTTGCCAGCCGTGCCGGCGCAGCAGGGCGCCGAGGACGGCCGGGTCGACCTGGGCGGGGTCGGGCGGCTGGGTCCAGGTGGGCTCGACGGGGTGGGGGCGCACGGGACGTACGGGCTCGCCGATGGGACGGCGGACGGACCGGTCCTCCCCGTGCGGGCGTCGGCCGGTGTCGTCGTCGATGGGGCCGTGGATCACGGTCTGCCTCCCGTTCCGACCCGCGTCATGATCTCGCAGAGCGCTCGGTCGTCGAAGATGCGCGAGGTCGGTATGCGCACGGTGGTGCGGCGCCTACCGGTGATCGGGTGTCCGGCGAGGTTGACCCAGTAGCAGCAGTGCCGCAGGTCGAGCCGGTCGTGGCCGGCGCGCAGCCACTGCTCCTGTGACCTGGGGACGATCATCACGACCAGGATCTTGTGCACCGAGACGGGGGTGCGGGCGAGCTTCGCCAGGTGCTGGTTGTCCAGGGTGAAGGAGAAGGTCCTGCCCGGCGGGTCGGGCGCGAGCTGGTAGGTGGCCTTGAGCTGCACCTTGATGGTGACTTCGTCGTCGACGGTGTGGCCGGGCGAGCCGTGGCTGACGTGCCAGTCGATGCCGTTGTCCGGAAAGGGCTGGGAGAGCGAGCAGCCGGCCGCGGCGGCCACGGCGTGCAGATAGCCCACCTGCAGGGTCTCCATGCAGGCGGTGGTGGCGAGGGAGCCGCGGTGCGGTGCCGCGTGCTCGGGCAGCAGCCCGCCCCGCTCGGGCTGCGCAATGGCCATGACCAACAGCCTTCCCCTACTGGCGCTTCCCCGTGCCGGGCCTCTGAACTGCACGGACCCGTACTTCTGTTGTCTCCTTCCGGCGTACGGCGCAAACAGCCCGGGTATCACCAAACAGGCAGAAGACGGGACGTCAGCTGCCGTGGGTGAACGAGGAGTTGTGGACACATGACGTGTTGGTACGAGGGGCCCTTGGCGGCGTTCGACACGGAGACCACCGGCGTGGACGTCGAGACCGACCGGATCGTGTCGGCCGCCGTCGTCGTCCAGGACGCGCCCGGCAGCCGCCCCCGGGTGACCCGGTGGCTGGTGAACCCGGGCGTGCCGGTGCCCGCCGGGGCGACGGCGGTGCACGGGCTGACGGACGAGCGGTTGCAGCGCGACGGCCGGTGGCCGGCGCCGGTGATGGAGGAGATAGCCAGGGCGCTGGCCGAGCAGGCGGTGCGCGGCCGTCCGCTGGTCGTGATGAACGCGCCGTTCGATCTGACCATGCTGGACCGTGAGTTGCGGCGGCATCGCGCCTCGTCGCTGGATCGCTGGTTCGAGACGACGCCGTTGCGGGTGCTCGATCCGCGGGTCCTGGACAAGCATCTGGACCGCTACCGCAAGGGCCGGCGCACACTCACCGATCTGTGCGCGCACTACGAGGTCGTGCTGGAGGGCGCGCACGACGCGGCGGCCGACGCTCAGGCGGCGATGGACGTCGTCCGCGCGGTCGGGCGCCGCTTCACGACCCGTCTCGAACGTCTCTCCCCCGCCGAACTGCACACCTTGCAGGCCGTCTGGCACGCGGCACAGGCCCGCGGCCTCCAGGCCTGGTTCGCGCGGAGCGGCACGGAGGAGGCGGTCGACCCGGCGTGGCCGTTGCGCCCGGAGCTGCCGGCGGCGGCCTGAGCGTGCCGGTATCCGGCACTCGGCATGAAAAAAGCCGGTCCGCTCGATGCGGACCGGCCTTTACCCGGTGGGCGATACTGGGTTCGAACCAGTGACCTCTTCGGTGTGAACGAAGCGCTCTCCCACTGAGCTAATCGCCCGGGAACGGACTGAACAATACAGGCCCCGACGGGTCTGGTTCAAACCGCTTGGCCCTGGGCCGTGAGGTACGTGAGGAGTCCTCGTCGTCCCGCCCGCATCATCAGCGCGTGGTTGGCGCGGAACACGGGCCGCCCCGGCACGGCGAACCGTCTCATCAGGGGCTTGGTGACGTCGACCTCCTGGTCGTAGCGGGCGTGGGTGCGGGTCCCGTCGGCGGTGAGCGTCCAGCGGGCCCAGCCGTCCAGGTCGCCGCTCATCTCGATCTCCAGGATGCCGGCGGCCTGGTCACGCCGTACCTCCCGCGCGGTGAAGACGAGGTCGTACGGCAGGAAGGAGCGGATCCGGACGGTGCCGGTGGTGTCGTCGATCCGGGTCACCTCGCGGACCTGGGGCCACCAGCGCGGGTAGTCGTCGGCCCGCCGGAGCACGTCGTACACGGCGGCGGGCGGCGCGGGCAGGTTCCAGTGGGCGCGGAAGCGGTAGTGGCACCAGTCCATGGGCGGATTCTGCCTGCACAGGGGCTGTTCGCGCGGGATCTGAGTACGTCCTCTGAGTATCCGCACTCATGCTCGTCACGCGTGACCGGGGCCACACTGCGGCGCATGACGCATTTTCCGTCCCCTGCCGAGGAGTTGCGAGTCCTCGACGCCGAACTGCGGCAGCTCGACGCCCGCCGCGCCTTCCTGCTGGCACGGCGCGCCTGGCTGGTGAACGCGCTGTACGCGGCGCGGCCCGCGCCCGTCGCGCCGCCCGCGCGGCGCCCCGAGGCGTCGGCGCCCGGCGTCCAGAATGTGCTGCTGGTGCTCGGTGGCGTGCTGCTGGCCGTCGCGGCGCTCGCGTTCACGCTGGTCAGCTGGGGGCACATGGGAATCGCCGGCCGGGCGCTGGTGCTCGGCGCGGTCACCGTGGCCGCGCTCGGCGCTCCCGTACCGCTGCTCCGTCGTGGTCTGCGCTCGACCGCCGAGGCGCTGTCCGGCCTCGGGCTCGCGCTGACGGTCCTCGACGCGTACGCGCTGCACGAGGTCGCGTTCGCCGGGGCGGACGGCACGGCGTACGCGGCGGCCGCGGCGGCGGTCCTCGCGATGACGTGGGCGGCGTACGGGCTGGGCCTGCGCGCGCCGGCGCCCGAGCCGGCGGACACCGGCACGGCGCTCCCCCGCACCGCCCTCGCCCTGCCCCTCCCCCTGGCCCTGATCTCCGCTCAACTCCCCCTGCTGCTGTGGTCGTTCGCGGTGAACGCGAGCGTGGAGACGGTCACGGCCGTGCTGCTGGTGACAGCGGCGGCCGACACCGCGATCGCGCTCCGGGTGCCCCTGAGGCCGGTACGGATCGTCGCCACGGTGGGCGGGTTCGGCTGGGGTGCCTGGGGTGTACTGGCGGCCGGGTGGCTCTCGTGGGCCGCCGACGGCCCGGGCGCCGCCGCCCGTGCGGCGGCGCTCCTCGCCCTCGCGGCGGCGCTCGCCCTGACGGTCGCCCGGCTCACCCCGAAGCCTTCCCTGGCCCTCGGCGCCGCCCTCACCGGCGGACTCCTCGCGGTGGCCGGTCTCGGTGGCATCGCCCGCGCGGTCCTGCCCGAGGGATGGACGGTCCCCGGCTATCTCCTCTGCGGGCTGGCCCTGTTGACAGCCGTACGGGCCCACGCCCCCGAGCCCGTACGGCGCGGTCTCCTGCACGCCTCTGCGGTCGTCCAGGGGCTCGCCCTGGTCACCGCGCTGCCGGTGGTGGCCGTCGCGCTGCTGGGGCCGGCCGGCCTGCTGGAGCGCGTCTGGTCCGGTGCGCCGGCCGACGCCCGCGCGGCGGTGACGCTCGACGCGCCCTGGCCGCCGGACACGGCGCCCGTGCCCCTCGTGCTCGCCGTCGTCGCCGGGGTGCTGGCCCTGTCCGCGCGGAGCGTGGCCGCGGGCACCGCGCCCTGGCGTACGCCGGCCCGGGTCGGCGCCCTCGTCCTCGCCTGGGCGACGGCTCTGGTCCTCCCCGCGGTCCTCGAACTGCCGTACGCGGCCGGTCTGGTGACGGACGGTCTGCTGGTCGTCGCGCTGCTCGCCTTCGCGGGATGCGCACGCTCGACCGAGTCCGCCTCGCACCAGCCGACCGGACCCGGCCTCGCCAAGTCGCCGCGACCCGGGCCGCTCACGTCGGCGATCCCCGCACGCCTCCGGGCGCCCCTCCCCCTCACCGCCACCCTCCTGGCCCTGGTCACCTCCCTGAGCCTGGCGCTCGCCTCCCTCGCCGCGGAACCGGCGACCCTGACGGTCCTCGCCCTGTCGACCGCCCTGTTCGCGACGGCGTCCTGGCTCCGGCGCACGGACCTCGGCGCTCTCACCGGGCCCGTCGCCCTTGTCCACGCCACCGCCCTGACCTGCGCGATCGGTGCCTCCGCCGGCTGGGAACCACAGCACACGGCCCTGCTCGTCCTCACCGTCCCGACCGTCGCCGCGCTGCTCGCGGCCCGCCTCGGCGACTCGCCCATGACCGTCCCGGTCGAGGCGACCGGCGCGGCGGCCGGCCTTCTGGCCATCGCCCTCTCCGCAACGCACCCGCCCCTGCTGGCCCTGACCCTGGCGCTCTGCGGAGTGATCGTCACGGGAACGGCCCTGCGACCGGACCGCCGGCACCTCGGTCACGTGGCCGCCGCGCTCTTCGTCCTGGCCTCCTGGGTGCGGCTCGCGGTCTGGGAGGTCGGCTCACCGGAGGCGTACACCCTGCCGGTGACCGTCCCGGCCCTGGTCGTCGGTCAGCTGCGCCGGCGCCGGGACCCGGCGGCCTCGTCCTGGACGGCGTACGGCCCGGGGCTCGCCGTCACCCTCGTCCCGAGCCTTGTCGCGGCCTGGGGCGACACCCACTGGCTCCGCCCCCTGCTGCTGGGCATCGCCGCCCTGGCCGTCACCCTGCTCGGCGCCCGCCACCGCCTCCAGGCCCCGCTCCTCCTCGGCGGCGCCACCCTCACCCTGGTCGCCCTGCACGAACTGGCGCCCTACATCGCCCAGGTCGTGGACGCCCTCCCCCGCTGGGTCCCCCCGGCCCTGGCCGGCCTGGTCCTGCTCACCCTGGGCGCCACGTACGAGCATCGTCTGCGCGACGCCCGCCACCTACGGGACCGGCTCGGAAAGCTCAGCTGAAGAGCGCCCCGTAAGGGGCGCGGGGAACTGCGCGACCAGCCACGACGATCCCGCAGTTCCCCACCGACCCCAGGCACCCCAAAGCCCCCCGCTCGACCCAGCGGAGCGCTACGGCATCTTGTCGCCCACCAGCGCCAGGTTCTGGATCGCCGCCAGCCCGTACAGCGCCGTCGCGTTGGTCGACACCCAGGCCGCCTCGCTGCCCGGTACGAGCGCCGTCGGCCCCTCGATCTTCTTCGTGGACCAGTCGGTCGACTCCTTGTAGTCCCAGGTGTCGGCGCTGTTGTAGAACTGCCGCCACGCACGGGCCGCGAGCTTGTCGTCCTTCAACTGCACGGCGGCGTAGGCGTCCTGACGCGAGTGGCCCTGGAACAGCAGCAGGCTCCCGAAGTTGGAGCCGTACCGCGCGGCCTGCTCCGCCTTCGTCGCGTTGAAGTAGCGGCAGTAGTCGAGCCAGGCCTCCTTGAACCTGGGCATGTCGATCTGGTCGAGGAGTTCCGCGCACATCTCGACCAGGCCGAACATGGCCGACAGATGCGAGACCCCGACGACGGGCTTGTCCGCGACGGCGAACTTCCCGGTGTCCAGGTCGTACAGCCCGCTGCCCTGGACGAAGCCGTTGGGCTGGGCGGCGATCGTCTCCATGGTGGACAGGACGCGCGCCTTGGCCTTCTCCCACTTGGGGCCGCGCCGCTCCCACTCGGTGAGCCACGCCGAGACCAGGCCCGACCAGTCGGTGCCGAAGCCGATCGACAGCGCGTTGCGGTCGGGGGTGTAGGGCTCGGTGCGGATCTTGCGGATGGGGTCGAGGACGAGGAAGGTCTCGTCGGAGTCGACGTTGGCGTGCATGAGGTCGCCGACGCGTTCGTCGGCGGTGAGGAAGTAGTAGTAGCGGCGGTAGGTGGTGTTGGCGATCCGCTGCTGCTTGGCGCTGTCGGCGTAGTGCTGGACGCCGTGGCGGGTGCCGAGGCCCGCCCACTTCCCCAGGTGGTAGACGTCGACCTCGCCGGTGTGGCGGGTCATGGCCTCGGCGAAACGGAAGACGTCGGCGCGGCCGGAGCGCATGTACGCGAACCACAGCCACAGGTCGGGCGAGAGCTCGGAGTTGTCCCAGGCGTAGCCGCCGACGTCGTAGCACCACTGGTGGCGGCTGGGGTCGTAGCTGTGCATGATGTCGCCGTAGTCCCAGAAGCCGTACCACCGGCGCATCTCCACCTGGTCCTTGTAATAGGTGAAGAGGAAGTCGAGGTGGTCCTCGATCTTGGCCTTGGCGGCGGTGGAGCGGTCCGGCTCGGCGAACAGCCGGCCGAAGACGCCCGCCTTGACGAGCTGCTTGGGCGGGGCGGCGAGCTGCGGGGGCGTGCGGACGGCCTCGACCTGCTTGGCCATGTCCTCGGCGCCCGGGGTGGAGTCATGGGCCCAGAAGAGGAGTTCGCTGGTACGGGCGATGCCGTAGGGGGTGCCGAACCCGGGCTCGTAGTCCTCGTAGGTGATGTTGAGGCCTTCGAGCTGCTCGGGGTAGGTGTCCTGGCCCATGCCGTCGTGGTAGAAGCGCAGGTCCATGGGCTGGGACTCGGGCGACCAGAGCCAGAGGGTGACCTCGGCGGCGTCGGTGTGGGCGTCGCGGATGTCGAGCTGGGCGGGGAACTTCTCCCAGAAGTCCCGCAGCCCGAAGGCGAACCCGCCGGACGCGCCGCCGACGTACCCGAAGCCGCTGGCCCGCCTGCCGCCGCCGGCCGGGATCCAGCCGTGGCCCTTCTTGGTGCGCTTGCGGACCCCGAAGCCGTCGGCGGACAGCTGCGAGAGCGTGTAGTCGCCCCACTCCGGGATGTACTGGAGTCGCGTGGTGACCCGCTGGTCCCAGGTGGAGGGGTCGGGCAGCTTCTTCCCCTCGAACTGGGCGGTGCGCACGGCCGCGCCCGGGTCGCGCCGCAGCCCGGTGATGCCCTTGACCGCCTCCCGCAGCAGACCCGTGCCCTCGCCGCCGATCCGGATGTGCCGGTCGTACGCGGCGTCGCGCATCGGCACCTCGAAGCGGACGCCGATGCCGCGGACGAAGTCGCCGCCGGCCTTTCCGGGCTCCTGGTTGCCGTCGAAGGTGATGGTGTGCACCATGCGGAACGACTCGGCGCCCGCGTAGAAGTAGAGGCGGATCGAGAAGGGCAGCCAGCTGTGGCTTCCCTTGCGGTGCTTGCCGTCGATGCGGACCACGGCACGTACCGGGCCCTCCTGCTCGACCTCGGCCTTGTCGATGAGGCTCTCGTAGCGCTGGGTCTTCTCCGTGCCCTGGTCGCCGTCCTCGATCTCGGGCTGGCGCAGCAGCACCAGATGACCCTTCTGAGCGATCTCGGTGGAGCCGCGCAGCACGGACTTCACGAGCGTCGAGCCGGACTTGCCGATCTTGACGGTGATGACACCGGTCGACACGTCGATGGTGCCGCCGCTCTTGTCGACGGTGACCTTCTTCTCCGGCGCGGCCGCCGTGCCCGCCGCGAGGGTGAGCTTGCCGGAGCCGGCGCCCGCGCCCACCGCGTGCGCGGTCCACTTCACGGAGCCGTCGGGCCAGTAGCCGATCGGCCAGGACTGCACGGCCACGGCCTTGCCGTCGCCGTCGGTCAAGGAAAACGACTGTTCTTTTTCGTACGCGCCCTTCGGCCAGGGCACACCCACCGTCGAACCGGGCGCGGCGCCGAGTCCGCCGTCCTCCAGCCAGTCCAGCGTCACGGGCTCGGCCTCGGCCGTCTCGGCTCTGGGCGCGGCCTGTGCGTTCGAACTCCCTAGCGCCCAGCTGAACTGCGTGGCGGCTCCGGCGACGGCGGCCGCCTTGAGAAGGGACCTGCGGTCGATGGGGGACATGGCCTTTCCTTTCCGAACGGGAAGTCGTACGTGCGGGTGGTCAGGGGCATGACAGAGAGAGGTTCGGCGTCTTCCGGAGACGCCGACCCGGGTGCGGGGCACCGCCGCGGTCAGCGGCGGCGCCGCTGCCGCTCCTCCACGGCGAGGGCCGCCGCCGCGACGGCCCCGAGGACCGGGACCGCCAGCGGGGCGACGAACCAGGCGGAACAGGCCACCACAGCCAGCCCGCCGACGAGCAGAAAGGATCCGGCGGGGTCGAGCACGGTCCGCCGCCCGGCCGCGCCGAGCAGCGCCCGCCAGGTGGTGCCGGGCCGCCACACCGCCGCCGCGCGCAGCCCGGCGACGACGGCGCCGATCAGCGCGAGCACCCCGATCGCGCCGACCAGCGGCCCGCCCGGGAGTCCGGCGCGTACGGCCCGGACGTCCACCCAGACCGCCGCGAGGGCCGCCCATCCGGCGAGCCCGACGAGCCAGCCGCCGCGCACCGCCGCCCGGAAGTCGGCCACGAACTCCCGCCAGCCGCCGCCCTCATGCACCGTGCGGCGTCTCAGGTGCCGGGCCCCGGCGGCGAACGCGGCGGGGTACGTCACCAGCGGCAGCGAGGCCAGCGCGATCCACACCCCGGTGAGCAGACACTCGGCGAACAGCGCGAACCGCTGGGCGAGCAGGGACTCCTCACGGGGTGCGGCGGACTTCGCGGGGATCCGGGTACGGCTACGGGTGCGGGCCAGGGCCATGGTCAGCTCACCTCAGCCCTTCAGGCCCGAGGTGGCCATGCCGTCGATCAGATAGCGCTGGAAGGCGAGGAAGAAGGCGAGCACCGGCAGCAGTGCCACCAGCGACATCGCGATCATGCCGCCGTAGTTGGCCACGGCGTCCTGGTCCACGAACATCTTCAGCCCGAGCGAGACCGTGTACTTGTCGGGCTCGTTCAGATAGATCAGCGGGCCCATGAAGTCGTTCCAGGCGTTGATGAAGGTGAAGATCGCGCTGGTGATGAGTGCGGGCCGGCACAGCGGCAGCACGATCGACCAGTAGATCCGGAAGTGCCCGCAGCCGTCGAGCCGGGCCGCCTCGTCGAGCTCCCTGGGCAGGTTCCGCATGAACTGCACCATCAGGAAGACGAAGAACGCCTCCGTGGCCAGGTACTTCGGCAGCAGCAGCGGGGTGTAGGTGTTGATCAGGTCCATGTTGCGGAACAGCACGTACTGCGGGATCAGCAGCACGTGGTAGGGCAGCAGGAGCGTGCCGATCATCAGCGTGAAGAGCAGATTGCGCCCGGCGAACTTGATCTTCGAGAAGGCGTACGCCGTCAGCGAGCAGGACACCAGGATCCCGACCACCGAACCGAGCGCGAGCGTGAGCGAGTTGACGAAGAAGGTGGAGATCGGGATGTCGGCGATGCCGTCGGAGAGCCGGGTGTAGTTGGCGATGATCGGGTCGCTCGGGAGCAGATCCAGGCTGCCGACGATGTCGTCGCTGTCCTTGAAGGAGCCGCCGATCACCCAGATCACCGGGTAGAGGATCACCGCGAGGATCAGCAGGGAGCCGATGTGCCAGGCGAGGGAGCCGGGCAGCTTGCGACGGAGGGCGCCTCCCTTCGTGGACCGGCCCGGGGCCGGGCTGATCTCGGTGGCCTGTGCGCTCATCGGGCACCCTCCTCGTAGTGCACCCAGCGCTTCTGGGACCAGAACAGCACCGCCGTCACCAGGGCGACCGCGACCAGCAGCACCCAGGCCATGGCGGAGGCCATGCCCATGCGGCTGTTCTCGAAGCCCTGGACGTACAGATAACAGGTGTAGACCATCGAGCCGTCGGCCGGACCGCAGGCGCTGCCGCCGGCGCCGCCACCGACGATGTACGCCGAGCTGAAGATCTGGAAGGAGTGGATCGTCTCCAGCAGGACGTTGAAGAAGAGGACCGGGGAGATCATCGGCAGGGTGATGTTCCAGAACCGCCGGAACGTACCCGCCCCGTCGACCTCGGCCGCCTCGTACAGCTCGCGCGGAACCTGCTTGAGACCGGCCAGGAAGATCACCATCGGGGCACCGAACTGCCAGACGGTGAGGGCCACCAGGCTGTAGATGATCAGGTCCGGGTCACCGGTCCAGCCGCCGGCATCGATCCCGAAGAGCTTCTGCGTACGGTCGACGATGGCGTCGTCCGAGAAGATCGCCTTCCACACGATCGCGATGGAGACGCTCGCCCCGATCAGCGACGGCGCGTAGAACGCGGCCCGGTAGAACGCCTGCCCGCGCCGCTTCTGCGCCAGCAGCAGCGCCACGCCCAGGGCGGCGACCAGCTTGATCGGCGTGCCGACGACGACGTACCAGAGCGTCACCTGTACCGAGTTCTGCCAGCGGGGATCGGCGAACATCTCGGAGAAGTTGTCGAGGCCGATCCAGCTGGGCGCGTCGAACAGGTTGTAGTCGGTGAAGGCGAAGTAGAGCGAGGCGACCATCGGGCCCGCTGTCAGCAGCAGGAACCCGGCGATCCACGGGGACATGAAGAGATAGCCGGCCAGGTTCTCCCGGCGGCCCCGCCGCTTGAGGGCGGCGGGGCGCGGAGACTTGGCCGGACGGTGCCGCGGCTCGGAGTCCTTGGTCAGGTCCTCCATCGCAGGGGCGTGTGTCACGGCGGTTCCCATCAGCTGCCGAGAGCCGTCTTCGACTCGGTGAAGAACTGCTTGACGGCGTCGTCGACGGACCGCTTGCCCAGGGCGAGCTCCTCGGCGATGCGCATGAAGGCGGCCTCGCAGATGTCCGCGCCGTTCGGATGCGGGGTGATGGGCTCCAGGACGCCCGCCGCGACGAGGGACTCCTCGTACTCGGCGATGGCCTTGTTCACCGGGTCGGTCGGCTTGAACGCGTCGTACTGGGCCTGTGTCGCGGGAACACCGCGGTCGTAGCCCATGATCTCGGCGACCCCGGGCTCGTGCACCATGAAGTCGATGAACTGCGCGACCTCCTTGGGGTGCTGGGTGCGCTTGGAGGCGCTGAGCATGAGGGAGCCGAGGTACTGGCCGGTCTTCTTGCCGTCGGTGGTCGGGATGGGGGCGAGGCCGTACTCGCTCTTGCCCTCGGAGGTGTAGCGGACGGTGAAGTTGTCCCAGGTGAACTCACCGGCGGCGAGTTCCGCGGCGACCGCCGACTTGGGCTTGGTCTGGGCGACCTTCTTCGGGTCGGCGTAGATGCCCTCCTCCAGGCCCTTCTCGGCCTTCGTCCACCAGGCCTTCAGATCGGCCTCGGCGAAGCCGAGCCCGTCCTCGGTGAAGAACGCCTTGCCGTTCTGGCGCAGATACAGGTCGTAGAGGTACATGACGCCGTACATGCCGCTGTCGCCGGCCCGGCCCGCCTTCTCCCGGATCTTCTTCATCGCGGCGTCGAAGTCGTCCCAGGTCCAGCCCTGCTCCGGCTTCACACCGGACTTGGTGTAGACGGGCTTGTCGATCACCAGGGCCATCGAGTTCGAGCCGACCGGGACGCCGAGCAGTTTTCCGTCGACCTCACCGAACTTCTCCAGGCCCGCTCTGAAGCCGTCCATGGAGAGGTTGCCCGCCTCGACCTGTGGGCTCAGATCGAGCAGCACATTCTTCGCGTCATATTTCCGCAGGAAGCCGATGGCATTCTGGAACACATCCGGCGGATTTCCACCGGAGGCCTGGGTGTTGAACTTCTTCCAGAAGTCCGGATAGACCTGGAAGTCGGTCTTCACCTTGATCTTCGGGTACTTCTTCTCGAAAAGCGCGATGGTCTTCTTGATGCGCTCCGCACGGTCCTCGGCGCCCCACCAGGCGTAACGGATCGTCACCGTCCCGTCCCCCGCGCCACCTGCTCCGCCACAGGCCGTGGCCGTCGCTCCCAGCCCCGCGACGGCGAGCGAGGCTCCCGCCGCCTTGAGGACCGTTCGCCTCTCAACGTTCCTGTTTTGCTGCATGGTTGAGCCTCCCCGCGACGCCGAGTCCCGCGCCATGAATCGTTTCAAGTAAGCGCTTGCTGGCACAAGGTACGGAGCCCCTCAGGTGACGTCAATGATTCGGACAGGAATTGATGGAAAGCGGAGCGTCCGCCACGCAGGGCCCGACGGCACCGCAGGTGACGGCAGCTCAACCGAAAGCCCAGGTAGGGGAGTTGCGATCGACAGGCCGAACATGACAGGGGCCGAAGGACCACGAACGGACGAGGCTGAAAGGAGTCAGTGGGAACACCCCCGGCCGCCCCCGCCGAACCATGCCCGAAGCCCGACGGCCTGACCGGACGCGGCGCCGGACCGGGGGTATCGAAGCACCGGATCCGGCCAAATGACGACGGATCCGAAGGCGCCAGCGCGGCCTCTCACGGCCACCGGCCGGCCCGTTCAGCCGCCTGTCGGTCCGCGCCGGCCGCCGGGCCGCCGGGAGGCGCACGGCCCGGCCGGCCGCCCCGGGCACCACGGCCGGACCCCGACGAAAAAGCGGCCCGGTCCACGTTTCCGTGGACCGAGCCGCCATCATCCGGTGGGCGATACTGGGTTCGAACCAGTGACCTCTTCGGTGTGAACGAAGCGCTCTCCCACTGAGCTAATCGCCCGGACGCAGGAAGAACATTACCCCATGTCAGGGAGTGCCCCCGACCACGTTCCGGGTCCCCGCGCCGACCCGTCCGGGATCACTGCTCCTTGATGTTCCAGGGCATCTCGAAGCCGAACTTCCAGACATAGAAACCGACGAGAACGGCCACGATCACCAGGCCGATCGACGTCAGGATGATGTTGCGCCGCCGAACCCTGGGATCGAGTGCGCGCTCGGTGGCCTCGCTGACCTTGCGCTTGGTCCAGCGGAGCACCAGCTGGGCCCAGACGAATTCGGTCGCCCAGATCGCCATACCGGCGAAGATCACAAGCCAGCCGGGGCCGGGCAGCACCAGCATCATCACACCGGCGGCCACCACCGCCAGCCCGACGACGAAGATGGCCACCTGCCAGCTGAGGTGCAGCATCCGCCGGGCTCTGACGAATTCCGGCGCACGAGATCCGAGCGGCGCTTCGTTCTTGGCCACATCGGCCTCACTGTTCGCTACGTTTGTGTCACTCTTCGTTCCTTCGGTCGCCACGGCGACCTCCCCCGTTCCGTAACTCCCCGTGTCCATACGGCCAAACCCTACCCGAGAGAAACCGGTCACCGGAATGGTCGTACCCACAGAAGACGGTCTCGGCCGGATGAGCTACCAAAAGCGACGCAAAACTCCCAGAGGGGTTTACAACGGCACCGTAGGTGGCATGTCGATTTCGCCGACGTGCGAATCCCCGAGCGCACACTGAGCGAAAGGCCTTGGCGCTTATGAACACCACGGTCAGCTGCGAGCTGCACCTGCGCCTCGTTGTGTCGAGCGAGTCCTCACTGCCTGTTCCCGCGGGACTGCGGTATGACACGGCCGATCCCTACGCCGTGCACGCCACCTTCCACACCGGAGCAGAGGAAACGGTCGAATGGGTGTTCGCCCGCGACCTCCTCGCCGAGGGCCTGCACCGGCCCACCGGCACCGGCGACGTCCGTGTCTGGCCGTCGCGCAGCCATGGCCAGGGCGTCGTGTGCATCGCCCTGAGCTCCCCGGAGGGCGAGGCCCTCCTCGAAGCCCCGGCGCGGGCCCTGGAGTCCTTCCTGAAGCGCACAGACGCCGCCGTGCCACCCGGCACGGAGCACCGGCACTTCGACCTCGATCAGGAGCTCTCGCACATCCTGGCCGAGAGCTAGGGCGAGGCCCACAGAGCCGCCCGGCGCCGTCCACTCGGGGAGACGGCTCGGGCCAAGACAACCGAATACGGCTTCAGGCCGACCCAACGACGCCGTCGTCGCGGACCCACCGCGCGGCGGCGTCGCCCTGTCGTCACCGAGCGCGACGATCGGGCACCGATCGCGCCTCTGGCCCGTTCCGCACGTAGCAGGGTGTCCCGGGGCCGGTCCGTACCGGTCCACCGCCGCGCCGAGCGATTACCATCGGCCAGCATCGGCGGGCGCCCGCCCGACCCTCGCAGGCCAGGGAGCGAAACGTGCTGATCACCCACGACACCCGGTGTTCCCTAGACGCCGTGGTGGATCTGGTGAACACCGTGCCGGAGAACGACACGGCGACCGACGGGCTCGCGACTGTCGCGGCGCTCGCCGACTTCGTACGACAGCACGACATCAGCGAGGTCGGTGCGCTGTCCGAGTTCGACCTCGCGGCCGTGCGCAAGATCCGCGGTCGGTTCACGGAGGTGTTCGCCGCCTCCGACGCGACCTCGGCGGCTTCGGTCATCAACGATCTGATCGCCGCGGCGGGCACCACGCCCCGGCTCACCGATCACGACGGCTACGACTGGCATGTGCACTACTTCGCGCCCGGCGCGTCGCTGGCCGACCATCTCGCGGCCGACTGCGGCATGGCCCTCGCCTTCTTCGTGGTCGCCGGTGAGCAGGAGCGGCTGCGGCGCTGTGAGGCCCCCGACTGCCGGCGCGCTTTCGTCGACCTCTCCCGCAACCGCTCGCGCCGCTACTGCGACAGCCGCACCTGCGGCAACCGTCTGCATGTGGCCGCGTACCGGGCACGCCGCAAGGAGGCGGCGGGCTGAGGCGACGGCCGGCCGGGTGGGTGGAGTGTGAGGGTGCGGGGCTGACGGAGCCCTCGACGGGTGGCGTCAGGGGCTCCGTTTACGGCTCAGAGCATCAGCAGATCGTGCAGTGACGCCATGAGCAGCAGGCAGCCGATCACCGCTAGGAAGATCATCAGCGGTGGCTGGGAGAGAGCGAAGAGACAACCTCGCCGCTCCTCCGGTGGGACGACGGTGTCGCTCTGTGTTGTTGTGTCCAGCATCTCGCCGTGATGATGACGCAGCGGAGGCCCTCCGCGCGATCAACCCACCCGGAATGACGGAGAGTTCGCCGATATCCACAACGTACGGAGCGAACGTGATCACTTCGGCGTCGTGGCCCGACCTACTGTGTCGTTTCAGTCCGCGGGCGCCCCGGCGGCCCGACCACGTGTCTCTTCGAGCCTCTCGGGGTCAGATGCCGTGCTTCTTGAGGATCGCCTCGATGTCGCTGAAGTCGTCCGCCGCGGGCTTCGCCGCGCCACCGGTCCGGGGCGACGCCGCCGGGCGGGCCGCAGGCCGGGTGCCCTGCCCCAGCGAGGGTGCCGAGGCCGTCGGGGCTATCGCGTCCGTGCGGGACGCCTTGGCGGCCTTGCGGTCCTTGCCGGTGACGCCGCGGCGCCGCTCCACGCCGCGGGTGGTCATGAACAGCAGCCAGGCGGCGCCCAGCACCCCGAAACCGGCCCACGCGGTCGGGCTGAAGGCGGTGTCGGCCACCCACTCGACGACCCCGGTCATCACCAGGCCGAGCGGGACCAGTGAGTAGGCGGCGATACGGGTCGCCCTGAGGAAACGCTTCCGGTACGCCGTGATCGCGGCGATGCCCAGGCCTGCCGCGGCCACGGCGGCACAGACTGTCTCGGCAATCATCCGGTCCTCCAGGCGGTGCTCGGTCGGGCGGTGTCGTTCCGTCCCTTCCATCCTGCACCGCCGCGCGTCCGATATGCCATGGTCCCGGGAGACCTCAGGGACATCTCCGGGTCGTCTCGGGGTCGGTGCGACGTCCGGCCCATGCCCCGGAGGCTGGGAGACTGGCCCCATGAGCGACTCCTCCCCCGTACCGTCCGCCGTCGTCCTGGACGTCTGGTGCGAACTCCAGTGTCCCGACTGCCGCGGCGCCCTGGACGACATCCGCGCGCTGCGGGCCCGCTACGGCGACCGGCTCGACGTACGGCTGCGGCACTTCCCGCTGGAGAAGCACAAGCACGCCTTCGCCGCCGCGCAGGCCGCCGAGGAGGCCGCGGAGCAGGGGCGGGCCTGGCCGTACGTCGAGGCCGTGCTCGGCCGGGTCGAGGAGCTGGACCGGACCGGCGAGCCGTTCCTGGTCGAGGCGGCGCGTGAACTCGGGCTGGACGCCGAGGAGTTCGACACCGCCCTGATCGACGGTCGGCACATCCTGATCGTCGACGCCGACCAGGCCGAGGGCAAGGCGATCGGTGTGACCGGCACCCCGACGTACGTCATCGGCGGCGAGCGCCTGGACGGCGGCAAGAGCCAGGCGGGGCTGCGCGAGCGGATCGAGGAGATCGCCGACCGGCTGCTGGCCGGGGGCGCCTGACCCCGCCGGGCACCCCCGGCCGCCCGTCAGAGCAGGGGCTTGGACAGGTGGTGGACCGTCGTCTCGTAGCCGAGCGAGTCGTAGAGGCATTCGGCCCGGACGTTCCCCGCGAAGACGTTGAGCGCGATGACGGGTTTCCCGGCCGCCACCGCCTGGGCCTCGGCCAGCAGCATGAGCGTACGGCCGTGTCCTCGGCCCCGGTGTGCGGCGTCCGTCTCCACGTCGTAGACGGATGCCTCGCCGTCGGTCAGCCACAGCCAGAGGGTGCCGACCCGTGTGCCCTCGTGTTCCAGCACGCTGAGGAGGCTGCCGGCGGAGGCCACGCCCCTCGGCAGGCACCGCACGTAGTCCTCGGCGGCCCGGCCGTACGCCTCCGCCTCGGGCACGCCGCGGGTGATCAGGTCCTGTGCGTAGCCCTCCAGCCCGTTCGCCTTCCACGGCTCGTACTCGGCCTCGGTCATGGGCCGGCCCCGGCTGCCCTCGGGCAGGGCGGGCGGGGTGCCGTCGAGGGGCTTGGTCATGCTCCGGTTGCGCAGGACGTAGCCGAGCGTCTGGGTCAGCCGCAGGGCGGGGCCGGCGTCGGCCGGGACGCTGGTCTCGATCCGTCGGCAGCCCCAGCCCCGGGCCACCTCCTCGGCGGCGAGCGCGGCGACCGTGGCCCGGCCGCGCCGCCGGTCCGGTTCGTCGATCCGCAGGTCCAGGACGCGGGCGACCGCGGCACCGGGGTCGGGGCGTGTACCGAGGTGTATCCGGCCGACGGGACGGCTGTTCACACACACCTGGTAGCGGCGCGAACGGGACCCGTCGGCGGCGTGCTGAAGCGGCTCGATGGGCCGCAGGGTGGTGGTCATCAGGGGTGTTCTACCCGCCCCGGCGCGTGGAGTCCGCCGAATATCCCCAGCCTTTGCGGTTCAGGGGATCACGAGCCTCTTCGGACGCGGCTACGGATCGAGGTCGTCGCCCGAGCGCTCGTCGAAGATCCGCATCGCCTTGGCCGTCACGGGGCCCAGCGTGGTGGAGAGTTCACGGGCGTCGACGCGGTGCACGGACTGCACGTCGCGCAGGCTCGACGTCAGGAAGATCTCGTCGGCGCGGTCCAGGACGTCCAGCGGCAGATCGGTCTCGCGGGCGCCGGTCCACTCGACGACCAGGGCGCGGGTGATGCCCGCGAGACAGCCCGAGGCGACCGGCGGCGTGTGGATCTCGCCGTCGAGGACGACGAAGACATTGGAGCCCGTGCCCTCGCAGAGCTGCCCCACGGTGTTGGCGAACAGGGCCTCGGTGGCGCCCTGGTCGTGGGCGCGGGCGAGGGCGACGACGTTCTCGGCGTACGAGGTGGTCTTCAGGCCGGTGAGGGCGCCGCGCTCGTTGCGGGTCCACGGGACGGTGATCGTGGCGGTGGAGTCGGCGCGCCGGGCGGTCTCGCCGACGGCGACGACGAGGGTCGGGCCGTGGTCGCCGCGGTCGGAGCCGAGCGGGGAGACCCCGCCGGTGTAGGTGATGCGCAGCCGGCCGAGGGCCGTCGGGTTGGCCTCCAGGACGGCGGCGCAGGCGCGGCGGACCTCGTCGAGGTCGGGCTCGGGCAGGCCGAGGCCGCGGGCCGAGCGCGCCAGCCGGTCGAGGTGGCGGGTGAGCGCGAACGCCCGCCCGTCGACCGCCTTCGCGGTCTCGAAGACGCCGTCGCCCACGGTCAGCCCGTGGTCGAGGACGGAGACACGGGCGGAGTCGATGTCCTGCAGTCCGCCGTCGAGCCAGATCTTCACGTAGGGGTCCTCCCACTCGCCTCGTACGTCCCCGACGCTACCGCGAGCAGCCGGGCGGCCTTCAGCTCGGTCTCCCGCCACTCCGCCTCGGGGTCGGATCCCCAGGTGATCCCCGCGCCCGTGCCGAAGCGCAGTTCGCCGGCCGCCCGGTCGATCCAGAAGGTGCGGATGCCGACGGCCAGCTCTCCGGTGCGCCGGTCGGCGTCGACCCAGCCGACGCCGCCGGTGTACGGGCCGCGCGGGGCGGTCTCCAGGGCGTCGATGATCCGCAGGGCGCTGGACTTGGGCGCGCCGGTGACGGAGCCGGGCGGGAAGGCGGCGGCGAGCAGTTCGGGCCAGCCGGCGGCCTCGGGCAGTGCGCCGCGGACGAGCGAGACGAGGTGGACCAGTCCGGGGTGCTTCTCGACGGCGCAGAGGTCGGGCACGGTGACCGAGCCGGTGGCGCAGACCTGGCCGAGGTCGTTGCGGACCAGGTCGACGATCATGACGTTCTCGGCGTAGTCCTTCTCCAGGAGGTCCGCCTCGGTGCGTCCGGTGCCCTTGATCGGGCCGGACTCGACGGTCCGGCCGTCGCGGCGCAGGAAGAGCTCGGGGGAGGCGGTGGCCAGCTCGACGCCGTGCGCCGGGAGGCGAATCGTTCCTGCAAAGGGTGCCGGGTTGCCGCGGGCCAGCAGCGCGGTCAGGGCGTCCACGTCGGCGTCCGGGGCGACGGGCGCGGACAGCACCCGGCAGAGGTTCGCCTGGTACACCTCGCCGGCCGCGATGTGCTCACGGATCCGGCGTACGCCCGCCGTGTACGCGGCGCGGTCGAGGGACGACGTCCAGTCGCCGACGCCCGGCCCGCGCCACTCCCCCGGCACCGGGGCGGGCGCGGGCTCGCGACGTACGTCACGGAAGCGCGCGCACACCAGACGGCCCTCGTAGTCCGCGCACACGGCCCAGAAGCCGGAGGAGTCCAGGGCGGTGGCGTCGCTGGTCACATCGGTGAGACCGGTGGCCACGAGGTTGCCGAAGCGGGCGAGCGGAGGGAGGTCGTGCACACCGCCGAGTCTAGGACGGGTGCCCTGGTGGGCGGGCCCGGCCGGGTCTCGGACCGCACGTACCGCAGCACGCTGCACAAACGCGTTTTTGTGCTGGCCCCGGAATCCGCTAGAGTTCAACTCGTCGCCGGGACGCGGAAGCGGAACGGAAACGACAAGCGGACGTAGCTCAGTTGGTAGAGCGCAACCTTGCCAAGGTTGAGGTCGCCAGTTCGAACCTGGTCGTCCGCTCGCAGGAACGTGGGGGATCTTCCCGACCCCCGCACTCCTGGTGGAGTGGCCGAGAGGCGAGGCAACGGCCTGCAAAGCCGTCTACACGGGTTCAAATCCCGTCTCCACCTCCAAGGACGATTAGCTCAGCGGGAGAGCGCTTCCCTGACACGGAAGAGGTCACTGGTTCAATCCCAGTATCGTCCACTGATCCGTTTCATCGGGTCCCCGCGCGATTAGCTCAGCGGGAGAGCGCTTCCCTGACACGGAAGAGGTCACTGGTTCAATCCCAGTATCGCGCACGCAAGATCCACCGCCTCCGGGCAGTGATCCCGAGGACGATTAGCTCAGCGGGAGAGCGCTTCCCTGACACGGAAGAGGTCACTGGTTCAATCCCAGTATCGTCCACGCACCGAAGCCCCCGGCCGTCTCGTACGGCCGGGGGCTTCGTCGTCAGCTGGAGAACAGCATGTGGCCGAAGCCGCGGTTGTGGTGGCCGTGGCCCCCGTGGTGGCCTCCGTGATGACCGCCGTGCGGGGCGCCCCAGGCCGGGGCGTTGTGGCCGCCGCCCGCCGGGTACTGCGGAGCGGCCGGCGGCGGGGGAACGCCCGGGCCGCCCGCCCACTGGCCCTCGAGGCGGGTCAGCGCCTCCAGCTCGCCGTAGTCGAGGAATATCCCGCGGCATCCGCTGCACTGCTCGATCTGGACGCCATTGCGGTTGTAGGTGTGCATCGGCGCATGGCACTTCGGACACTGCATGTGCATGGTTCGGCTCAACTCCTCGCCGTTCGGTCCTGCTTCGCGTTACGCCAGGACAGACACTGTCCGGCTGCGGTCGGTTGCACCCTACTTCGGGAAAGGCTCCACCAACTCCGGCGGGATGCCTCCCATTCGGTCACATGCGTCCACAACGGACTGCTGCGCCTCGTCGAGGGGGTGTCCGGCGGTGGTGGACTTCGCGACCGCCAGGGCCGCGGTCTGCACGGTGAGCGCGCGGGCCGGTACGTCCAGTGACGGCCAGGGGTCGCCGTCGGCGGCGACCGCGGGGCCGCCGGCCCGCCGGTACGCGGTGAGGAAGCGGGTCCACTCCTCTGGGTGGAGCAGGCCGCAGGCGTACCAGGCGGCGGGGCGGGCGAGGTCCCAGGCGGGGACGCCCACCCCGAGGTCGTCGACGTCGATGAGGCGCCAGGGGCCGGTGGTGGCGGGGTGGCGGACGAGCTGGCCGAGGTGCAGATCGCCGTGGCAGAGGGCGGTCGTGTCGGGCATGGGGGTCTCGGACCTGGCCCAGGCGGGGAGGGTGCGCCAGGCGCGGAGGATCGAGGCCGTGGCGGGGTGGTCGGGTGCCGCGGCTTCGAGGCGGGCGACAGCCCGGGCGGCCTTGGCCGGGCCGCGCATGGGCGCCAGCCCCGGGGGCGGGGCCTGGCGGTGGAGACGGGCCAGGAGGGTGGCGGTCTCCTCCCAGGGGGCGGCCTCCGGGGTGTCGGGGTCGACCGGGGTGCCGTACGGCCAGCATGTGACGAGGCGGCCGTGGAGGAGGGCGGGCGTGGTGTCGAGGGGCGCCAGGAGGATCTCGGGGTGGGAGGCGGCGACGGTCAGGCGGAGTGCCAGCCGGGTGGGGTCCGTGCCGGGGGCGTGAGCCTTGGCGACCGTGTCCGCGTGGCGGACGACCGTGCCGTCGGCGCGTTCCGCGAGGACCGTGTCCGGGTGCGAGCAGGGGGCGGACTCGGGGTGGGCCGTGCCGCGCAGCTTCGCCCTGAGGGCGGGGAGTACGGAGGGGTCCGTGCCGGTGGTGGTCATGGGTCCCCCCGCATGCTGCGTCGTCGTACGGCCGCTGTCGTACGGCGCCGGAGCCGAGCCTACGTTTCGGGTGCGCCATGCGCCGCCCCTCCCCCATCGCCCCATCGCCCCATCGCCCCATCGGCACGGTGGCCCGCAGTTCGCGACGCGGGGAGTGGGGCTCGGGAAAAGACAACGCCCGCGCAGCTCCCCAGCTGCGCGGGCGTTTATTTGCCGTCCGCCGCACCCCCGTCCCCACGGGGTTTCATGGATGGATGTCCCCGCCCGGACCGCTCTTCCGGGCCTGGGGTCGCCGCTCAGCGCCCCAGCATCACACCCACGGACGACGCCTGTGTGACCACTGCTTCCCAGCCGCCGAAGGCGTACACGAGCAGGGCCGCCAGAGGGAGGACCATCGCGGTCGCCACCAAGGGGTGGCGACGACCCGGACGGCGGTCGGCGGTGAACGTCCTGCGCTCCCGTGTGCGGATCGCGGTCCGCGGTGCCGTGTGGGCCATGGTCCCTCCTCTGACCTTCTGTCGGTCTTGTGTTGTGGTTGGCAGCGGCGGGTGCCTGACCTCGGGGGACGAGTGCTGCACCCGCCGCTTGACCTCAAATCTAGGCGCGCGGCGGGTGCGGGTCGTCATGCCCTCGTACCGATTGGCGGGCCTCCCGGAGGATGAGCGATGACCTGCGGTGTACTCCCCAGGGTGGAGACGAGGTCCTAGGTCTCGGGGTCTTCCCGGAAGGGACGCCCGGTCTGCCCCTTCTGTTACGCGATCCGTTACGCGCCGCGCTCCGAGTCGGCCTCTCGGGGCACCGGCTGTTCGACGAGGGCCAGGACCCTGTTCGCCATGAACCTGGCCGTCCGCACCACCGTGCCGCTGCGGGTGACTTCGCTCACTTCCACGACACCTCGGCGTACCGCGGTCTCCACCCGTCGGCCCGCCCTGCTCGCGATCACCTCGTACGTCCGTGTTGTGTCCCCGGCGTCCACGACTATCTCCACACGGTCACCCTTCACGGGTTCAATCCCCCTTCTGTGGCGGGTGGTTGGGATCACAGGCAGCCCAACACCGGCCCGAACTCCTGTTCCCTGACCACCCTTCAAGTTTCCCACCCGGCACTGACAATCCATCGAGTCGTGAGGGCGCGGCCTCTGCGCGCCCCCGGCCGCGGAAACGTAAGCTGTGGCTCGTCAGACGGAACGGGCAGCGGGGATGGACATGGCGATGATGCGCCTGAGGCGCGAGGACCCGCGCGTCGTCGGCTCGTTCAGGATCCACAGACGGCTCGGCGCGGGCGGAATGGGCGTCGTCTACCTGGGCTCCGACCGGCGCGGACAGCGTGTCGCGCTCAAGGTGATCCGGCCGGATCTGGCGGAGGATCAGGAGTTCCGGTCGCGGTTCGCGCGAGAGGTGTCCGCGGCGCGGCGGATCAGGGGCGGGTGCACCGCCCGGCTGGTCGCCGCCGATCTGGAGGCGGACCGTCCGTGGTTCGCCACGCAGTACGTTCCGGGGCCCTCGCTGCACGACAAGATCGCCGAGGAAGGACCCATGACGGCCGCCGACGTGGCCGCCGTCGGTGCCGCGCTCTCCGAGGGGCTCGTGGCGGTGCACGAGGCCGGTGTCGTACACCGGGATCTGAAGCCGTCCAACATCCTGCTGTCCCCGAAGGGGCCGCGGATCATCGACTTCGGTATCGCGTGGGCGACCGGGGCCTCGACCCTGACCCATGTCGGTACGGCCGTGGGCTCGCCCGGCTTCCTCGCGCCCGAACAGGTGCGCGGGGCCGCCGTCACCCCGGCCACCGACGTCTTCTCCCTCGGCGCCACGCTCGCCTACGCGGCCACCTCCGACTCGCCCTTCGGACACGGCAGTTCGGAGGTCATGCTCTACCGGGTGGTGCACGAGGAGCCGCAGCTGCGCGGGGTGCCCGACGCGCTGGCCCCCCTGGTGCGGGCCTGTCTGGCGAAGGACCCGGAGGAGCGGCCCAGCACGCTGCAACTGTCGCTGCGGCTCAAGGAGATCGCCGCGCGTGAGGCGCAGGGGATGGCGGATGTACGGCCCCCCGCGCCGCGTACGGATCCGGACCGGCCCTCGGGGCGGCTCGCGGAGCAGTACGTGGAGCAGCGCACGTTGCGGCAGCCGCCGGAGACCCGCAGGACACAGCCGGGGCAGTCCGGGGCGCCCGGCACACCGGCGCCCCGGAACGGTTCCCGCACCGGCGGCGGTTCACGGACCGCGGGCGGATCACGTACGGGTGGCGGGTCGCGGCCGGGGGCCCGGCCCGTGCCGTCGCGCAACACCACCGGGTCCGGGAAGCGGCCCGCTCCGCGCAGTGGGGCGGGGCGGCCGGGGCCGCGGAACACGGGGACCGGGCGGCGGCCCGCCAATCCTCGGCTGCTGCGGCAGCGGATCTTCGTGTTCGTGGTGGTGACCCTGCTGGCGGCGATCGGGATCGCCACGGCGCAGGGGTGCCAGGGGCCGTCCCGGGGGCTGGGCGGGGACGGCCTCCGACCCGAGTGGACGATCGTGGAGTCGGGCGGCAGTTGAGGGGGTGCTCCGGGCAGCGCAAAGGCAGGGCTCGGGCCTGCCGCTCGTCTGCTCGCCGCGGAGACGTGGGGGCTTGTCGCGCAGTTCCCCGCGCCCCCCTACGGGGCGCGCCGTTTCCGGGACGCGTCGGCTTACTGGGCCGGGCGGCCCGTCGCCACCGCGTAGAAGGCGACCGCCGCCGCCGCGCCCACGTTGAGGGAGTCGACTCCGTGGGCCATGGGGATGCGGACCCATTCATCGGCGGACATCAGGGCCTTGGTGGAGAGGCCGTCGCCCTCCGCGCCGAGCATCAGGGCGACGCGGTCCATCCGGTGCGGGGCGGCCTCGTCCAGTGACCTGGCCTTCTCGTCCGGGGTGAGGGCGAGCAGGGTGAAGCCGGCGTCACGGACCGCGTCGAGGCCCTTGGGCCAGGCGTCGAGACGGGCGTACGGAACGGAGAAGACGGCGCCCATGGAGACCTTGACGCTCCGGCGGTAGAGCGGGTCGGCGCAGTCCGGGGAGAGCAGGACCGCGTCCATGCCGAGGGCGGCGGCCGAACGGAAGATCGCGCCGATGTTGGTGTGGTCGTTGACCGACTCCATGATCACCACCCGGCGGGCGGCACCCAGGAGTTGGTCGGCCGTCGGGAGGGGCCTGCGCTGCATGGAGGCGAGGGCGCCCCGGTGCACGTGGTAGCCGGTGACCCGTTCGGCCAGCTCGGGGCTGACCGCGTAGACGGGGGCCGGCAGTTCGTCGATGACATCGCGCATGACGTCGACCCACTTGGCGGAGAGCAGCATCGAGCGCATCTCGTAGCCGGCTTCCTTGGCCCGTCTGATGACCTTCTCGCCCTCGGCGATGAACAGGCCCTCGGCGGGTTCGCGCCGTCGGCGCAGCTCCACGTCGGTCAGGCCGGTGTAGTCGCGCAGGCGCGGGTCGTCGGGGTCCTCAACGGTGATGAGATCGGCCACAGGGTGATACTGCCTTGTCCTGGGTGTGGTGCCAACGGCTTGGGACGGGTTGGGTTACCGGTGGTTACGGTTCCGCTCCGCTACGGTCCGGGATCGTCTCCCGGGGATCACACGTCCGTCCCGGGCCCCACCTTCACGACCTCGCCGACGACGATCACCGCCGGCGGCTTGACCTCGCGCGTGCGCACGGTCTCGGCGACGGTGGCGAGGGTCGCGTCGACCCGGCGCTGCGCGGCCGTGGTGCCCTCCTGGATCAGGGCGACCGGGGTGTCCGGGGACTTGCCGCCGGCCACCAGCGCCTCGGCGATCCGGCCGATCTTGTCGACACCCATCAGGATCACCAGGGTGCCGGTGAGCCGGGCGAGGGCGGGCCAGTCGACCAGGGAACGCTCGTCGTCGGGGGCCACATGGCCGCTGACCACGGTGAACTCATGGGCCACCCCCCGGTGGGTGACCGGGATACCGGCCGCGCTCGGGACCGAGATCGAGCTGGAGATGCCGGGGACGACCGTGCAGGGGATGCCCGCCTCCGCGAGGGCCTGCAGTTCCTCCATGCCGCGGCCGAAGACGTACGGGTCGCCGCCCTTGAGGCGGACGACCGACTTGCCCTGCTTGGCGTGCTCGATCAGCGCGTTGTTGATCGCCTCCTGGGCCATGAAACGGCCGTACGGGATCTTCGCCGCGTCGATCACCTCGACGTGCGGCGGGAGTTCGGCGAGCAGGTCGCGCGGGCCGAGGCGGTCGGCGATGACGACATCGGCCTCGGCGAGGAGACGGCGGCCGCGCACGGTGATCAGGTCCGGGTCGCCGGGGCCGCCGCCGACGAGGGCGACACCGGGGGCGCGGGTGCGGTGGTGGGGGGCGACGAGGGTGCCGTCGCGCAGGCCCTCGACGACCGCGTCCCGGATGGCGGCGGTGTGGCGGGGGTCGCGGCCCTCGGCGCGGGCGGTCAGGACCGCGACCGTGACGCCCTCGCTGTGGCCGGTCGCCGGGGTCCAGGCGGTGGCCTCCTCCGCGTTGTCGGAGCGGACGCACCAGATGCGGTGGCGCTCCGCCTCGGCGGAGGCGCGGGCGTTGGCCTCCGGGTCGCCGGTGGCGATGAGGACGTACCAGGCCTCGGCGAGGTCGCCCTCCGCGTAGCGGCGCCGCTCCCAGGTCAGCTCGCCCGCGTCCACCATCGCCTCCACGGACGGGGTCGCCGACGGGGAGACGAGGACGATGGCGGCGCCGGCCGCGATGAGGGCGGGGAGGCGGCGCTGGGCGACCTGGCCGCCGCCGATGACGACCACTCGGCGGCCGTTGAGGCGGAGGCCTACGGGGTAGGCGGGGTGTTCGGCCATGAGGGTGCGGCTCCTCGGGCTGGCGGCGGTGCGGTGGGGGCGCTGCGGCATTGGAGCGGACCCTGACGTGCGGATTCTAAGGGGCGGGCGGGGGCGCGGCTCAGCAGGTGTGCCGGCTGAGCACCCTTGCCGAGTGCCGACCGGTGAGGGCCGGCCCCGCCCTCCCCCCTACTTCTCGGTGACCCCCGCCGAGTCGAACGTCGCCACCTCGTGCATCGCTCTGGCCGCGCTCTGCACGACCGGGAGCGCGAGGAGGGCGCCCGTGCCCTCGCCGAGGCGGAGATCGAGGTCGACCAGGGGGCGCAGGCCCAGCTTCTGGAGAGCCGCGACATGGCCCGGCTCGGCGCTGCGGTGGCCCGCGATGCAGGCGGCGAGGACCTCGGGGGCGATGGCGCGGGCCACCAGGGCGGCGGCGCCGGCGCTGACGCCGTCGAGGATCACCGGCGTACGCAGGGAGGCGCCGCCGAGGAGGAGGCCGACGATGGCGGCGTGTTCGAAGCCGCCGATCGCCGCCAGGACACCGATGGGGTCCGCCGGGTCCGGCTGGTGCAGCTCGATGGCACGGCGGACGACCTCGGTCTTGCGGGCGAGGGTCTCGTCGTTGATGCCGGTGCCGCGGCCGGTGACCTCGGTGGGGTCCGCGCCGGTGAAGACGGCGATCAGGGCGGCGGATGCCGTGGTGTTGGCGATGCCCATCTCGCCCGTGAGCAGGGCCTTGTTGCCGGCCGCGACGAGGTCGCGGGCCGTCTCGATGCCGACCTCGATGGCCTGCTTGGCCTCCTCGCGGGTCATCGCGGGACCGGTCGTCATGTCGGACGTACCGGCGCGGACCTTGCGCGGCAGCAGTCCCGGGGTGGCCGGGAGGTCGCTCGCCACGCCCACGTCCACGACGCAGACCTCGGCGCCCACCTGGGCGGCGAAGGCGTTGCAGACCGCTCCCCCGCCGAGGAAGTTGGCGACCATCTGGGCCGTCACCTCCTGCGGCCAGGGGGTGACGCCCTGGGCGTGGACGCCGTGGTCGCCCGCGAAGATCGCGACGGCCGCGGGCTCCGGGATCGGCGGCGGGCACTGGCGGGAGAGGCCGGAGAGCTGGGCGGAGATGATCTCCAGCATGCCGAGCGCGCCCGCCGGCTTGGTCATGCGCTTCTGGCGTTCCCAGGCCTCGCCGAGCGCCTTGGCGTCCAGCGGGCGGATTCCGGCGACGGTCTCGGCGAGCAGGTCGTGCGGCTCGGCGCCGGGCAGGGCGCGGCGGCCGTACGTCTCCTCGTGGACGACCCAGGACAGCGGGCGGCGCTTGGCCCAGCCCGCCTGCATCAGCTCGGGCTCCTCCGGGAACTCGTCCACATACCCGACGCACAGGTAGGCCACGACCTCCAGGTGCTCGGGCAGGCCGAGGGCGCGGACCATCTCGCGCTCGTCGAAGAAGCTGACCCAGCCGACACCGAGGCCCTCGGCGCGGGCCGCGAGCCAGAGGTTCTCGACCGCGAGCGCGGAGGAGTACGGGGCCATCTGCGGCTGGGTGTGGCGGCCCAGGGTGTGACGGCCGCCGCGGGTCGGGTCGGCGGTGACGACGATGTTGACCGGGGTGTCGAGGATGGCCTCGATCTTCAGTTCCTTGAACTGCTTGGCCCGGCCCTTCGGCAGCGACTTCGCGTACGCCTCGCGCTGGCGCTGGGCCAGTTCGTGCATGGTGCGGCGGGTCTCGGCGGACCGGATGACGACGAAGTCCCAGGGCTGCGAGTGGCCGACGGAGGGTGCCGTGTGGGCTGCCTCCAGGACGCGGAGCAGCACGTCGTGCGGGATCGGGTCGCCGCGGAAGCCGTTGCGGATGTCGCGGCGCTCGCGCATGACCTTCAGGACGGCTTCGCGTTCGGCGTCGTCGTAGGCGGGTGCGGCGGGGCCGGTGGGCTGCCGGACCACGTCCGGTACGTCTTGCGGTGCGTCTTGCGTCACGCCGTCCGGTGCTTCGTCCGGTGCTCTTTCCGGTGCTTCTTCCGTCACCGCGTAGGGTACGTCGTCCGGGGCGGCCTCCGGTACGGCGTCCGTCGTGTCTCGCGCGTCTTCGGGTGCTTCTTCCACCGGGGCCGTGCTCTCTTCGGCTGCTGCTGTCGGTGCTGCTTCCACGTCGGCCGCGGTCCGCGCCGCCGCCTCGCCGTCCTCCTGGTCGGCGGCCCGGGTGTCCAGGTCCTCGGCGTTCTGGAGGACGTCCGGGTGCGCGTCGGCCGTCGCCGCGACCGGGTGCGGTACGACGATGGTCTCGGCCTCGGAGTCCCGGGGGGCGGGGACCGTGGCCACGCGCTCCCCTTCCGGCTCGGGGGCGTCCTCGGCCGCGGGGAACGCGGCGGCGGGTGCCGGCGAGTCGTCGACGGTCTCGGGCCCGCCCAGCGGTTGGTCCTCTGCGTCGGCCTCGGTCACGGGCTCCGCGAGCGGGGCGTCGGGGGTGTGCTCGGCCGGGGTCCGCACCACGGCGCCCTGGGGGGCGTCGATCCGGGAGGCCACCGGGACCTGGACCGGTGCCTCGGCCGCCGGGTCCGCGACGGGCGCGGAAGGGTCGGGCGAGGTCTCGTCGGCCGGTCGCTCGGTGGGCGCGGGTTCCGGAGCGGCCGTGCTGTCGGCCGACGGGTCCGGGGCGTTCGCCTCCGTGGTGCCGGGCCCTACCAGGGCGTCCAGGGCGGAGGGCGGCGTGGCTTCCGGGAGAGGGGCGGGGTCGGTGGCTTGCGGCGGCACGGCTTGGGGGTGGTCCGTGTTCGCGGTCTCGGTCGGGGCCTCGTTCGGAGACTCGTTCGAGCCGCCGTCCGGGGTCTCGTTCTGGACGTGAACCTGGTCCTGGTCCTGGCCCGAGTCCTGCTCCGGGTCCTGGTCCTGGTCCTCGACGAGCGCGATCGGCTCGGCGGCGCCCGGGTTCTGCGCGACGGGCTGGGGCTCCGGCTGGGCGGGGTCCAGCGGCGGGGGCTCCTCGGCCACCGCGTCCGCCTCCGTCACGGGGTCGGCCACGGGCTCGGGCTGCGTGGCCTCCTCCTGGGCCTCCGGCGTCGGTGCCTCGGCTGTCCCGGCCTCCGCCGGCTGGGGCTCCTCCTCCGTGACCGGGGCCTCGGCCGAGTGCTGGAGGTCCTGGGCGAGGGCGGCGTCCGGGGCCGGTGCGGCGGTCGCGAGCTGGGGGTCGGGCAGGTCGGCGGGGGGCTGCTCGTCGGCCCCGGGGGCCGTCGCCTGCTGCTCGGGCTCGGGGGAGGCGGCCTCGGCCTCCGGTGCGTCGGCCTGGGCGGGCACGACGGCCGCCGTGTCGGCCTGCGGCACCTCGTCGGCCTCGGGCTCCTGCGGGGTCTGGGGGACCTCCTGGGCCTCGGCGACCGTCTGGGCCGGGACCGGCTCGGGGTCCTCGGCGGCCGGGGGGAACGGGGTCGTGTCCGGCGGCTGCGCGGCGGGCGGGGCCTCCTCGGCGGCGGGCGCCTCGGGGGCCTGCGGCTCCTCGGCCGGGGGCAGCTGCTCGGCGTCCACGACGGCCGTGGCTTCGGCGGCCTCGGACGCCGAGGGCTCGGCGGGTGCCTCCACGGGCGCCTGGCCGGCGGCCGGCTCCTCGACGGGCTCCGGGGCCTGGGGCTCCGCGGCGGCCGGGACTCCGACCGCCTCCGGGCCCTGGGTGTCGAGCGCGGCCGGCGCCTCCACGGCCACCGGGTCCTGGGTCTGTCCCAGGGCCTCGGCCTCTTCCGGTGCCTCGGTCGCCTGGACCTGCGCGGCGACCGGGGTCCCCACGGCCTCCGGGGTCCGGAACTGCGCGACCGCGGCCTCCTGGGCCAGGGCGTAGGCGGCGTCCTGGGCCTGGTGCAGGGCCTCGGGGTCCTGCAGCTCCTCCGGCGCCTCCGCGACCTGGGCCGCCAGGGGCGTGTCCGCCACGGCCACGGAGAGCTGCGCCTCCTGCGGAGCGACCGTTTCTGCGGCCGCACCCCCCGCGGGCACTCCAGGCGCCGGGGCGGCCGGGGCGCCGACCCACTGCGACACGGGCTGCTGGGGCACGTCGAGGTACTCGGGGCCCGTGGTGGGCGGGCCGGGGTGGCGCATGGCGCCGGGCGGGACGGGGGCACCGGCCGGGCCCCGGTCGGCGAGGGAGCGGACCGGGCTGGCGGAGGCGTCGGGCGTGGGCGGGCCGAGGTGCAGCGGGCGGCGGGCCACCGGCGGCTGCGGGACGGGGGTCGCGACGGGGGCGCGGACGGCGCTGAGGTCGTGCGAGCCGCTGTCGCGGCCGGACATCTCGTGCGGGCCCGGCTCGTGGACGACCTGGACGACGGGCTCGGGAGCGGGCGGCGGCATCTCGTTGCCCCAGGCGCCCTGGGCGCCCGGCAGCAGGAGGTCCTCGTCCTCGGCGGCGGTTTCGGAGAGGTAGGTGTACGCACCCGGCGCGGGGACGCCCGGCTGCTCCACCATGCCTGCGCTCTCCGGCAGTCCCTCGCCCGGGACCTGGCCGGTGTCGGTCATGCGTACCCCTCGCCCATCGGTTAGTGCCTCCATGCCAGCTGGCCCGGGAACGGCGCACCTACCGCCCCGCTGTGGAGAACGAGCGTGCGTGCCCAGCGGCACGTGACGACCCGGCTGCATGTCGACAAAGCCATTGAATGGCCATTGTCGCGGTCGTACCCCCGTCGCGACAGCTTGATCCGCGACGGTCCGCTGTGGACTGCGCCACGTTGCGCGTCCTCCCCGTTTCGCCGTACCACACACGCCCTCAAAACGGGCGCGCTTTTAGGACATTGACCGACGAAGTGCCGGATGCCGAAGTGCGGTACAACAGTCGGCCAGCTTACCGCGCCGGTACGACAACCGGATCACAGGGAACGTTCGGGCAGAGTCCCACTGAGCAGGAACGCGACGCTCCGTTCGCGTTCCGTCCAAGCCCTTGTATCGAGTTCGACGGACTGGACGAAGTCGCAGCGGACCTCGTATCCGTGCTCGGTGAGGTCCCGTCCGACGCGCTCGGCGGCGGGGCGGGTGAGGGCGTGGGTGACGATGCGCTGCGGGCGGCGGTCGGCGACGGCGGAGACCACGGCCGCTCCCCCGCCTCCGACGCGGACGACGTCGGGTTCGGGGAGGTTCTCCAGGATGTGCGGGGCGGCGCCGTGGACGACCTGGAGCCGGACGCCGAAACGGCGGGCGGCGAGGGTCGTACGGCCGCAGGCCTCGGGGTCGCGGTCGACGGCGATGACGGCGGCGCCGCTGCGGGCCGCCTCGGTGGCGAAGGCACCGCTGCCGGAGCCGATGTCCCACACCAGGTCGCCCACGCGCGGGCCCAGACGGGCCAGTTGGGAGGAGCGCAGCAGTTCTGCCTCGCCCTCGCCCAGGTGGTGGCCGTAGACGCCGGAGGGCTGGGCCCAGCCGCGTGGTCCGGTGCCGGGGTCGCGGCCGGCGAGCCAGCCGCCGCCCTCGGCGGAGCCCGCGTGGCCGCCTATGACGATGACGAGGTTCGGGTCGCGCCAGGTGCGGTCGACCGCCTTGTCGGAGGCGACGATGGTGACCCGCTCGCGTTCCGTGCCGAGTTCCTCGCAGACCACGAAGGTGCGGTGGACCCCGTCGAGGAGCAGCCCCAGTTCGGCGGGTCCGGCGCCGGGCGAGGTGAGGACGGCGACCTTGCCGTGGGCGCGGCAGACGTTCACCGCGCGGCGCAGCGTACGGCGGTGGGCGACGACCACCTGGGCGTCGTCCCAGGGCATGCCGGCGCGGGCGAAGGCGGCGGCCACGGAGGAGACGCCGGGCACGACCTCGACCTCCAGGCCGAACTCGGGGGCCCTGAGGGTGCGGACGACACCGAAGAAGCCCGGGTCGCCGTCGGCGAGGACCACGGCGGTGCCGCGGTGGCCGGCGATCCGGCGGGCGGCGAGGGCGGCGCTGCCGAGCCGGATGCGTTCGGCGTTCGGGGGCACCTCGGGCAGGGCGAGGTGATGGGCCGCGCCGGCGACCAGGGTGGCCGCCGCGAGGGCGGAGCGCGCCGCGGCGGTCAGGGGGGAGCCGTCCCAGCCGATCACCGTGACCCGGTCGGCCATCGTCGTCAGTCTCCAGAGGTCTTCGCAGGTCGTCGGAGATGCCCGCGGAGGTCCCGTGAGACTACCTGGTGACGTGCGGGGCTCCGGCGGCCGGGCGTGCGGCCGCGCATGCCCGTGGGTGGTTCAGTTCCAGTCCGGGTAGGAGCCGAAACCACCACTGTCGGCCAGTTCCTCGCCGACGCCCTCGATGTCCTCCGGGAGGAGGCTCCAGACGATGAAGTCGGTGCGGACCTCGGTCCAGCCGTCCTCGGCGGTGCGGGCGCGCGCTATGCAGGCGTTGCGCAGCACGCCCTCGCTGATACAGCCGATCTTCTGCGCGACCTGCTGCGAGGCGGTGTTGTCGGCGGCGGTGCGCAGCTCGATGCGTTCGAACTTCTGCTCACGGAACAGCCATTGGGCGGTGGCGAGGGCGGCTTCGGAGGCGTAGCCCTCGCCGCGGGCCCAGGGGGCGACGACGTACGACAGTTCCGTCGCTCGCACGTGCCAGTCGGTCTTGGTCAACTGGATGACGCCGACCAGGCGCTGGGTGAGGAACTCCGTGACGGCGAGGTCGAGGCCGCGGCCGGAGGTGCGTTCGGTGGGCGCGTACTCGGTGATCCAGGTACGCGCCTCGCGTTCGGTGAAGGGCTGCGGGACCTCGGTCCAGGTCATCACCTGTTCGTCGTTCATCATCTCGGTGAACGCCTGGATGTCGTCCTCGTCGAACGGGCGCAGAACCAACCGATCCGTGCTGATGGAGATGTCGGGAAAGGTGCTCATCATGCGCCGCTCCGTAACCTTCGAAAACTTTGAGAGCTTGCTGAACTGCCCAGCATGCAGCATGAAAGCACTGAATCGCACCACAGGGGTCCACTCCCCGTGAGGGAGCGGACCCCATGCGTGGCGATACGCCGTATACGTACGGTCGGAATATGTCCGGACCGGAGAACGCATCGGAGAACGGACCGGAGAACCGATCGCGGGACGGTCAGAAGGACGGGACGACGGAGCCGTTGCTCCACTTGTCCTCGATGAACTTCCTGACCTCGTCCGAGGTGAGGAGCTTGGCGAGCTTCTCGACGCGCGGGTCGTCCTCGTTGCCCTCCTTGACGGCGAGGAAGTTGCCGTTCGGGTTGTCCTCGGCGGGCTCGACGGCGAGGGCGTCGTCGGCGGGCGAGAGGTCGGCCTCCAGGGCGTAGTTGCCGTTGATCACCGCGGCGTCGACGTCGTCGAGGGAGCGCGGGGTCTGGGCCGCCTCCAACTCCTTGAACGTGAGCTTCTTCGGGTTCCCGGTGATGTCGGCGGGGGTCGCGTCGGTGCCGACGCCGTCCTTGAGCGTGATGATCCCGGCGGAGTCGAGGAGCTTGAGGGCGCGCGCCTCGTTGACGGTGTCGTTCGGGACGGCGACGGTCGCGCCGGTCCTGAGGTCGTCCTTGCTCTTGACCTTGTTCGAGTAGAGGCCGAGCGGCTCCAGGTGCACGGTGACGACGGGCACGATGTGGGTGCCCCGCTGCTTGTTGAAGTCGTCGAGGTACGGCTGGTTCTGGAAGTAGTTGGCGTCCACGGAGCCGTCCTCGGTCGCCGTGTTCGGCAGGACGTAGTCGGTGAACTCCTTGACCTCCAGGTCGAGGCCCGCCTTCTCCGCCAGGTTGTCCTTGACGAAGTTCAGGATCTCGGCGTGCGGGGTGGGGCTGGCGGCGACGACCAGCGGGCCGCTCGTGTCGGACGCGCTGTCGGCCTTGTCCGCGCCGCACGCGGTGAGCCCGAGGGTGAGGGCTCCGGCGGCGAGGACGGCGGTGGTGAGCTTGGCGGTGTTACGCACGAAAAGTGCCTTTCCTTTTGGGTGGAGCGATCCCGTCTTGGGTGGGACGGGACATCTGTGAGCGTGCGGGGACCCGGGTGTCAGGCCTTGGCGGCCCGGCCGACGCGCCGGTGCAGGACACGGGCTGCTTGGTCGCCGGCGAACTGGATGGCGGAGATGACGACCGCGAGCACCGCCACGGTGATCCACATCAGTTCGGTCTCGAAACGCTGGTAGCCGTACCGGATGGCGATGTCGCCGAGGCCGCCCGCGCCGACGGTGCCGGCCATGGCCGAGTAGCCGATGAGGGCGACGACGGTGGTGGTGGCGGAGGAGATCAGCGAGGGCAGGGACTCGGGCACGAGGACCCTGCGGACGACCGTCCAGGTGTTGCCGCCCATGGCCTGCACGGCCTCGACGAGCCCGTGGTCCACTTCGCGGACGGACGTCTCGACGAGACGGGCGAAGAACGGGATCGCGCCGATGGCGAGCGGCACGATGGCGGCCTCACGGCCGATGGTCGAGCCGGTGACCCAGCGGGTGAAGCCCATCAGCGCGACCATCAGGATGATGAACGGCATCGAGCGGGCGATGTTCACGATCTGCCCGATGATCTTGTTGGCGAGGACGTTCTGCAGCAGGCCGCCCCGGTCGGTGAGGACGAGCAGGATGCCGAGCGGGAGTCCGCCGACGATCGCGATGAGGGTGGACCAGCCGACCATGTAGAGCGTGTCCCAACACGCCTGCTCCAGCAGCGGCCGCATCTCGGACCAGGTCACTTGGCACCTTCCTTCACCGGCGCGGACGTGGCGGCGGACGTCCGGGCGTCCCGGCCGACCACGTCGATCTGGAGGCCCTGTTCGCGCAGGAACCCGACGGGGACCACGTTGTCCTCGTAGCGGCCGGGCAGTTCGATGCGCATCCGGCCGATCTGGAGGCCGCCGACGGTGTCGATGGCGGCGCCGAGGATCGAGATGTCGATGTTGTACGTACGGGACAGCTGGGAGATGACCGGCTGGGTGGCGGTCTCGCCCTGGAAGGTGACGTCGAGGACCGTGCGGTCGTCACCGGTGGCCTCGCCGCCGACGGGGAAGAGTGCGGCGGCCAGTTCGGAACCGGGGGTGGCGAGCAGTTCGCCGACCGTGCCGGACTCCACGATGCGGCCCCTGTCCATGAGGGCGGCCGAGTCGCAGACGGTCTTGACGACGTCCATCTCGTGCGTGATGAGCAGGACGGTCAGGCCCAGCTGCCGGTTCAGGTCGCGCAGCAGGTGGAGGATCGAGCGGGTGGTCTCCGGGTCGAGGGCGCTGGTGGCCTCGTCGGAGAGCAGCACCTCGGGGTCGCCGGCCAGGGCGCGGGCGATGCCGACGCGCTGCTTCTGGCCGCCGGAGAGCTGGGCCGGGTAGACCTTGGCCTTGTCGGCGAGACCGACGAGGTCGAGCAGGTCGAGGGCCTTGCGGGAGCGCTCCTTGCCGGACCTGCCGAGGATGTCGAGCGGCAGTTCGACGTTCTCCTGGACGGTGCGGGAGGAGAGCAGGTTGAAGTGCTGGAAGACCATGCCGATACGGCTGCGCGCCCGGCGGAGTTCGCGGCTCGCGCGGGGGCCGCGCCCGGCCAGGGCGGTGAGGTCCCGGCCGGCGACGGTCACGGTTCCGGAGGTGGGGCGTTCGAGGAGGTTGACGCAGCGGATCAGCGAGGACTTGCCGGCGCCGGACTGGCCGATCACGCCGTACACCTCGCCCTCGCGGACATGCAGATCGACGCCGTCGAGGGCGGTGACCTCGCGGCCTCGACCTCGGTCGGCCCGATAGATCTTCGTCAGGCCCGATGTGGTGATCACTGGATTTCCGTCACTGTCGAGTGCGCGGGCGTGGGTGTGCCCGGGCACGGGTGCAAGCGGTCAGGGACGCGACACGGTTCTCGCGGTGGCGATGGAACCGGGGGAGAACATGTGCGCGGGGCGGCTCGGTCCGTCGGACGGAGCGGCGTGCGGGGCCCTTTGTCAGGCTCTAGCAGGCGCACATTCGACACATACAACGAGCACCGGGCGTCATCGTCGCCTCGGTCGCAGGAGTGCGGTAGCTCGTCGTGGTCATGAGATCAGTAAAGCAGATGTATGGAGCAGGCGAGAGAGGGCTGTCCGTATAGCGGACGGGTCTGAGAGACATAACCGCAGGTGTGACGCGGTGGCGTCCACCCTGTGGGCACTTGCCGTTGTGGCCAAGGCCACCATGGGCGGACCTCCGGGCGGGGAGGTCCGGGGCCGGACGCGGCGGGGTTTTGGGCCGTAATAGGGTCGCGGCATGCTTGTAGCCCTGACGGTGACGACCGCCGTCGCCGCGCTTCTGCTCGCCGCCTGGTGCGGCTGGGCCGCGTATCGCGATCAGCCGACCAAGGACTGGCACTTCATCGGCATGGCCGTGGTGTCGGTGCTCGCCCTGGTGCAACTGGTCGTCGGCGTCGTGCAGTTGGCGCGCGGGGAGAAGCCGGAGCAGGGGACCACGATCTTCGTCTCCTATCTCCTCGGGGCCTTCGCCTGTGTTCCGGTGACCGGGTTCATGTCACTGGCGGAGCGCACCCGCTGGGGCAGCGTGACCGTCGCGGCGGGCGGCGTGGTGCTGGCCGTGCTGCAGGTACGGCTCTATGACATCTGGGGAGGCTGAGATGACGGCCACGGACGACCGCCTGCCGCAGGACGGGAAGCGGGCGCGGCTCATCAGCGGGCCGGGGATGCTGCTGGTGTGGCTGTACGGCGTGATGGTCGTCGGGGCCGTGTCGCGGTCCGCCGTGCAGATCTCGACCGAGTTCGAGCACGCGCCGCTCGCCTACTCGCTGTCCGCGCTGGCCGGGGTCGTGTACGGCTTCATCACGTACTCGCTGGTGCGGGGCGGGGAGTTCGCCCGGCGGGCCGCGCGGGTCTGCTGCGCGGTGGAGCTGGCGGGCGTGCTGATCGTGGGGACGTGGACGCTGGTGGAGCCGTCGGCGTTCCCGGACAAGACGGTGTGGTCGGACTACGGGATCGGGTATCTGTTCATTCCGGTGATCCTGCCGGTCACGGCGCTGTACTGGCTGCGCAAGGGTGCGCGGGCGCCCCGTTAGGGGCGCGGCACGCTTCCTCACGCGGTCGTCGCGTACGCCTCCGCCGGTTTCTCCAGCACGACCATCGGTACGCCGTCCTGGCCCTGGCTCGTGCCCACGGTCTCGTACCCCACCCGGCGGTACAACCGCAGGTTGCCCTCGCTGCGGTGGCCCGCGCTCAGCCGGAACCTGGTGGCGCCGTGCTGCTCGGCGAGGGCCGACTCGGCGGCGCGGAGGAGCCGGGCGCCGATGCCGTGGCCCTGGAGGCGCGGGTGGACGCAGAGCTTGCCGATGGCGGCGGCGCCGTCGTCGTCGAGGGCGCCGCGCACGGAGCCGACCACCTCGTCACCCAGCCGGGCCACGAACACGCAGTCCGAGGCGACCTCCGCACGGACGGAGTCGAGCCTCTGCACGAGCGGATCGATGCGGTAGTTGCCGTACAGTGCCGCCTCGCTCTGGAAGCACAGGTACTGCAGCCTGAAGATCTGCTCGGCGTCCTGCTCGGTCGCCACCGAGATGGTCACGCTCATGCCCATGTGTGCACGCCTCCCGCTCACCTGCTCACCCGATGTCCTTCACTCCTATCCCCGTGGTTCGCGTGCCGCAACCTCCGCGGTCAGCAATCGCCGAAGACATCCGAGACATCTGGAGCGTTCCGGACCGAGGCTGCCCTGTGAGATACCCAACTCGCCCGCGATCTCGCGGTAGGTGAGGTCCTGCGGGGAGAGCAGCGCGGCGAGGAGCCGGGGGCAGCGGCCGGGGAGCCGGCGTACGGCCGCGTACAGCGCGCGGCGGCGGGCTGCCGTGAGGGCCTGCTGCTCGGGGCCGGGCGCGCGGTCGTCGGCGGGTTCGGCGGCGTAGGGCTGTTCGAGGCGGGCCTTGCGGCGGCTGAGGCGGGCCTCGAAGCGGACGGCGCTGCGCAGCCAGCTCTCCGGGTCCTCGGGCGGGCCGTCGGCGTCGAGCCGTTCCAGCAGGCGCAGCCAGACCGCCTGTTCCAGGTCTCCCGCCTCGGCGCCGGCCGCGGAGGCCTCGGCCGACACCTCCGCGACCAGCAGGGGGCGGAGGCCGGTGAGCATGTCGTGTGTCATATGCCCCGGGACGCCGCCGCCCCGGCAGGGGTTGCCGGGGCGGACGGGAGTCACCCCAATCGGGGGACGGGGCTCAGCCGTTGACGGTCGGGGCCACCGGGCCGCCTCCGGAGCCCGAGGGCGGCCGTCAGTCGCCGACGAAGTCCGCGTGGGCCAGCAGACCGGTGTCCGGGTTGTCGGTGAAGATGCCGTCGATGCCGGTGTCGAAGTACACCTTGAACGCGCCGAAGGCGTCGCCGTAGGCGTTGGCGTCCGTGCCGCTGCGGAAGTTCGCGGGCAGGAAGGTGTTCTCGTTGCGCATCGTGTAGGGGTGCAGGATCAGGCCCTCGGCGTGCGCGTCGGCGACGAGCGTGGTCGGCGTGGTGAGGTTGCCGGCCGAGTCGCGCGGGATGATCAGGTCGAGCGTGGGGCCGATGCCGCCCGCGTACGAAGCGATCCAGGCGAGCCCGGCCGGCTTGACCAGGTCGGCGACGGTGCGCGGGTCGCCGGCCTCGACGAAGTCCCAGGGGCGGGTGGCGGCGCCGGAGAGCAGCACGACGAGGGGGCTGTCGACCAGACGGTTCAGCCGCTGGATGCTGCTCGGCTCGAAGGACTGCAGGAAGACGGGCGAGTTCTTCTTGTGCCGGTCGTACTTGCGCAGCAGCTTGGCGAGCGGCTCCTCCAGGCCGAGGCCCAGCTTGCGGAAGTAGGTGGGGTGCTTGGTCTCGACGTGCAGCCAGATCCGCCTGCCCCGCTTCCTGCCCTCCTTGTCGGCCCAGCGCAGGACCTCCTCGAAGGAGGGGATCTCCCAGCGGCCGTCGTAGAGGGTGTTCTCCTGGCGGTTGCCCGGGATGCGCTCCTTGGCGCGCAGGGTCTTCAGCTCGGCGAGGGTGAAGTCCTCGGTGAACCAGCCGGTGTAGGTGACCCCGTCGACGACCTTCGTGGCCTTGCGGCCCGCGAACTCGGGGTGCGCGGCGACGTCGGTCGTGCCGGTGATGTCGTTCTCGTGACGGCATACGAGATGGCCGTCCTTGGTGGGCACCAGGTCCTGCTCGATGACGTGCGCGCCCATGTCGAGGGCGAGCTGGTACGAGCCGAGCGTGTGCTCCGGGCGGTAGCCGCTGGCCCCGCGGTGGGCGATGATCGTCGGCACCGGCAGACTCCGGTACCCGCCGCGCGAGTGACCGGCCGTCTTCGCTTCCGCCTTCGCGCTCGTCCCCGCCTCGTCGGCCCGCGCCGTGGCCGGCAGCCCGAGGACCGCTCCGCCCGCGCCGAGCACCGCGGCACCGAGCAGCGCCCGCCGGCCCGATCCGCGTCCCTGCTCGTCCGAGTCCTGCGACTGCCGCGACTCCTGCGTCCCCATGAACGGCTCCTCCACCGTGATGCCCTGCACCTGTCAAAGCGGGACGATCGTAGGTGTCCTGAGGTGACTGCCGGGAGACCTGGGACCGAACACGCGGAAGACGCCTTATGTCGCACCGAAGGCAGAAGTTGACGGAGTATCGGTTCAGGGACGCGACATACGTCACATGTCACGCCCGGGTGACAACCCGCCACCTCTGCGTCACCGCAGGTAAAACAGCGTCAACAGTTGGTATCCACTCGGTGAACCCGATGTGCGCGGGCCTGTGAGCCGGGAGTATCGTCCTCACCTGCACAGACTTGTACCGGAACGCTTGACATGGGAGGGCCCGTTGTCCCGCTTCGTGCTCATCAAGGCAGTGCTCGGACCGATCATGCGCCTGATGTTCCGCCCCCGGGTGGAGGGTGCGGAGAACATTCCGGGGGACGGTCCGGTGATCCTCGCCGGCAACCATCTGACCTTCATCGACTCGATGGTCCTGCCGCTGGTCTGCGACCGGCAGGTCTTCTTCATCGGCAAGGACGAGTACGTCACCGGCAAGGGGTTCAAGGGCCGGCTGATGGCCTGGTTCTTCACCGGGGTCGGCATGATCCCCGTCGACCGCGACGGCGGCCGGGGCGGGGTCGCCGCGCTGATGACCGGGCGGTGGATCCTGGACGAGGGCAAGGTGTTCGGCATCTACCCCGAGGGGACCCGGTCGCCCGACGGCCGGCTGTACCGGGGGCGGACCGGGATCGCCCGGCTGACGCTGATGACCGGGGCGCCGGTGGTGCCGTTCGCGATGATCGGGACGGACAAGCTCCAGCCGGGTGGTGCGGGGTTGCCCCGGCCGGGGCGGGTCACGGTGCGGTTCGGCGAGGCGATGGAGTTCTCCCGGTACGAGGGGATGGACCGGGACCGCTATGTGCTGCGCGCGGTGACCGATTCCGTGATGGCCGAGGTCATGCGGTTGTCGGGGCAGGAGTACGTGGACATGTACGCGTCCAAGGCGAAAGAGGCGGCCTAGCTCCGCGGTGGCGCTCCGCTGGGGGTGCCGGGGACTTCGGTCGTTTGTCGGGTGCGGGTCGGTGGGGGCTGGTCGCGCAGTTCCCCGCGCCCCTGACCATGCTGGCCCTGAGCCGCGCTTTCCAGGCGCCGGCCGCGCAGCATGAACCAGGCCGCCACCGACGTGGCCAGCAGAACCACCGCACCCGCGATCGGTCGTTTGTCGGGTGCGCGTCGGCGGAGGCTTCTCGCGCCGTTCCCCGCGCCCCTGACCATGCTGGCCCTGAGCCGCGCATTCCAGACGCCGGCCGCGCAGCATGAACCAAGCCGCCACCGACATGGCCAGCAGAACCACCGCACCCGCGACCGCCGCGATCGGTCGTTCGTCGGGTGCGCGTCGGCGGAGGCTTCTCGCGCAGTTCCCCGCGCCCCTGACCATGCTGGCCCTGAGCCGCGCATTCCAGACGCCGGCCGCGCAGCATGAACCAAGCCGCCACCGACGTGGCCAGCAGAACCACCGCACCCGCGACCGCCGCGATCGGTCGTTCGTCGGGTGCAGGTCGGTGGAGGCTTCTCGCGCAGTTCCCCGCGCCCCTGACCATGCTGGCCCTGAGCCGCGCATTCCAGGCGCCGGCCGCGCAGCATGAACCAAGCCGCCACCGACGTGGCCAGCAGAACCACCGCACCCGCGACCGCCGCGATCGGTCGTTCGTCGGGTGCGGGGCGGTGAGGGCTTCTCGCGCAGTTCCCCCGCGCCCCTGGTCGCGCTGTCCTAAGCGGCGCTTTCCAGGCGCTGGCCGCGCAGCATGAACCAGGCCGCCACCGATGTGGCGAAGAGGACCGCCGCGCCCGCGCCCGCCGCGATCGTGAGGCCGTCCACGAAGGACTCCCGCGCGGAGGACAGCAGGGCCTGGGCCGTGTCCGACGGCATGCCTCCCGCCGCGTCGACCGCGCCGCCCAGTGATTCGTACGCGCCTTCCGGTGTGCCCGCCGGTGCCGTGAAGTCGCGGTACACGCCCGTCACGATCGAGCCGAGGACCGCGATGCCCAGGGCCGCGCCCAGTTCGTAGGCCGTCTCCGAGACCGCCGAGGCCGCGCCCGCCTGTTCCTTGGGGACGCTGGAGAGGATGACGTCGGCGGTGACGGTGAAGGAGAAGCCGGCGCCGATGCCGACGATCAGCAGGGCGGCGCCGATCAGGGGGTAGCCCGTGGACCGGTCGACGACGGTGAGCAGGGCGAGGGCCAGGCCGATGGCGGCCAGGCCGCCCGCGACCACGGAGCGGACGGAGAGACGGCGGGCGGCGGCTCCGGCGATCAGGCCCGCGACCACCGCGCCGATCGCCGCCGGGAGTTCCGCGAGACCCGCCTCCAACGGGCGCCTGTCCTGGACCAGTTGCAGGAACTGGGAGAGGAAGAAGACCAGCCCGGACAGGCCGAGGATGGTCAGCAGGTCGGCGAGGACGGCTCCGGAGAAGCCCCGGTTGCGGAAGAGCCGCATGTCCAGCAGCGGGTGCGGCAGGGTGAGCTGACGGCGTACGAAGAAGAACAGCCCGGCGATGCCGAAGAGGCCCGCGGCGAGCGCGTTGCCGTCGACGCCGTGGGTGGCGATCTCCTTCACCGCGTACACGACACCGATCATGCCGACCAGCGACAGGCCGACGCTGAGCATGTCCCAGGGGCCCGGGTTCGGGTGGCGGGACTCGGGGAGCAGCTTGATGCCGACGAGGACCAGGACGGCCATCACGGGCAGGTTGATGAGGAAGACCGAGCCCCACCAGAAGTGTTCGAGCAGGAAACCGCCGACGACCGGGCCGACCGCCGTACCGGCGGAGGCCGTGGCGCCCCAGATGCCGATGGCGAGGCTGCGTTCGCGCGGGTCGTGGAAGAGGTTGCGGATCAGGGCGAGGGTGGCGGGCATCAGGGTCGCGCCCGCGACACCGAGCAGGGCCCGCGCGACGATCATCATCTCGGGTGTCGTCGCGTACGCGTTGAGCACGGATATCGCGCCGAACGCCGTGGCGCCGATCAGCAGCAGCTTCTTGCGGCCGATGCGGTCGCCGAGGCTGCCGGCCGAGACGAGCAGGCCCGCGATGACGAACGAGTAGACGTCGCCGATCCACAGGAGCTGGGTGCCCGAGGGCTGGAGGTCCTCGCTGATGTAGGGGGTCGCGAGACCGAGGACGGTCGCGTCGACGGCCACCAGCAGCACGGCGAGCACGAGGACGGCGAGCGCGAGCCAGCGGCCCGGCCTCTTCTCCGCCTCCACGGTGCGGGCCGGCCGCAGGGTGCTGGTCATGATTCCTCTCTCGGTCGTACGGATACGGAGTGGTCGGGGTGTCCCGGCTGATCGGGGTGTGCCGGTCGTTCGGGGTGGCGCAGGGCGCCGCCGAGCAGCAGCTCGGTGATCATGAAGGTGAAGTCGTTCGGGGCCACACGGCCTTCCGAGACCGCCCAGGCGCCGGAGGCCAGCAGGCCGTACAGCGCCTCGGTGAGCCAGGCCGGGGTGAGGTCGATACGGAACTCGCCCGCCGCCTGGCCGCGTTTGAAGAGGGCCGCGACACCGGCGTCGATCCGGGCCCAGCCCTCGTGCTGCTCCTCGCCCTCGAACAGCTGGTTCTCGGTGTAGAGGAAGGCGAGGAGGCCCGCGGCCGGCTCGATCTCGCGCACCAGCCGCCGTACGGCGTCGCGCGCCGGGCCCTCGGCCGGGCGGGCCGCGGCCAGTGCGGCCTCGCACTCCTCGATGCCGAGCGCCTCCAGCGCCCGGACGAGCGCGTCACGCCCGGCGAAGTGGCGGTGCAGCGTGGCCCGGCTGATCCCGGCGGCCTTCGCGACCTCGTCCATCGTCGCGGTGGACTTACGGGTCAGCAGGGCGGCTGCGCTGCGCAGCACATGTTCACGATCGACGGCCATGAGACAACCATAGCCCATGTGAGACATTCATGTCTCATTACGAGCATGGACGTCTCATCACGGGCATGGATGTGTCAGGACTGGGAGGTCAGAGGGGTGCCTCCGGGCGGGTCAGTGCCAGGGGAGGCTGCCGCGCTTCTCCCAGTACGTGCGCGGGTCCTCGGCGAGGTCCGCCAGACGGGCCAGCTGGTCGTCGTCGAGGTCGACGACCGCCGCGTGCAGGTTGGAGGCGAGCTGGTTGACCGTGGCCGCACCGGAGAGGACGACGCCCGCCCACGGCTGTCGCAGGACGACCGCGAGGGCGACCGCGTCGCAGCCGAGGCCCGTCCGTTCGGCCACGGCCCTGAGCGCGTCCGGGGCGTGCGGGCCCGCGAGCCGGCCGTTGGCCATGCCCTCCTTGACGATCACGGTCAGACCGGCGTCGTGCGCCTCGGCGAGGGCGGGGGCGGCGGAGGTCTCCAGCGCGTTGTACGTCGACTGGACGGTACGGAAGAGGGGTTCGCCGTCGACGGTCACGGTGAGGGCGGTGCGGATGGCGTCCGCCTGGGCCGGGCCGCTGGTGGAGAAGCCGATGGTGACACCCTGGGCGGCGGCCTCCGCCAGCCTGGCGTGGAGTTCCTTGTCGGTGAGGGCCGGGCTGTCTGGGGTCACCGAGTGGATCTGGTAGAGATCGAGGCGGTCGCCGAGCAGGTCGGCGGTCTCGGCGCGCTGACGCTCGTACGTCGGGAGGGTGTGGTCCTTGACCTCGTGCTGCTCGGCGTCGGTGGTCCAGTCGGCGGTGTAGGTGTAGCCCCATTTGCTGCCGATGACCACGTCGTCGAGGCCGGGGCGGGCGGTGAGCCAGCCGGCGAGGAACTCCTCGGAGAGGCCGTAGGAGCGGGCCGCGTCGAAGTAGCGGACGCCCTGGGCGTAGGCGGCGTCGAGGAGTTCGTGGGTGCGGGTGCGCAGGGCCTCGACGGTGCGGGTCTCGCCGAGGTCGGTGTCGCGGTCGAGGGTGATGTAGCCGGGGCGGGCGACTGCGGCGAGGCCGAAACCGATGTGGCAGGTGGGGGTGGTGGCTGCGGCCAGTCGGGCGAAGGGCATCGCGGGCTCCGTTCGGTCGGATCCTTGGGGCTTCCGACCAACGTAACCCTCGATGACCTTCGTGGGGTGGGGTGGGGAGGGTGGGGCGGGGAGTTGTTCGCCCCCGCCGCCCCTACCCGTCCCATCCCCCAAGGGCTGCGCCCCTTCGGCCCCCATCTATTCGCGCTCCGCGCCGGGGTGGGTGGGTACGTGCGGGTTCGGTGGGGGCTGGTCGCGCAGTTCCCCGCGCCCCTTTCGGGGCGCTTCGGCTCAGCTCTTCTTTGCCGTTGCCCACGTGTGCTGGATCGCCACGTCCTTCTTGATGTCGGCCAGTTGGATCGCCACCGCGCTCGGGGCCGTGCCGCCTCGGCCGTTGCGGGAGGCGAGGGCGCCGGGGACGTTGAGGACCGTGCGGACCTCGGGGGTGAGGTGGGAGGAGATCTTGGCGAACTGGTCGTCCGTCAGGTCGTTCAATTCCTTGTTCTCGGCCTCGGCGGCCTTGACGCACTCACCGGCGACCTCGTGGGCGACGCGGAAGGGGACGCCCTGCTTGACGAGCCACTCGGCGACGTCGGTGGCGAGGGAGAAGCCGGCGGGGGCCAGTTCCTCCATGCGCTCGCGGTGGACGGTGAGGGTGGCCATCATGCCGGTGAAGGCGGGGAGCAGGATCTCCAGCTGGTCGATGGAGTCGAAGACCGGCTCCTTGTCCTCCTGGAGGTCGCGGTTGTAGGCCAGCGGGAGCGCCTTCAGCGTGGCCATCAGGCCCGTGAGGTTGCCGATCAGACGGCCGGACTTGCCGCGCGCCAGCTCCGCGATGTCCGGGTTCTTCTTCTGCGGCATGATCGACGAGCCCGTGGAGAACGCGTCGTGGAGGGTGACGAAGGAGAACTCCTTCGTGTTCCAGATGATGACCTCCTCGGCGATCCGGGAGAGGTTCACGCCGATCATCGCGGTGATGAAGGCGAACTCGGCGACGAAGTCACGGGAGGCCGTGCCGTCGATGGAGTTCGCCGAGCTGCCGTGCTCGAAGCCCAGGTCCTTCGCGACGGCCTCCGGGTCCAGGCCCAGGGAGGAGCCCGCGAGGGCGCCGGAGCCGTACGGGGAGACGGCCGTGCGCTCGTCCCACTGGCGCAGCCGCTCCGCGTCCCGGGACAGGGACTGGACGTGCGCGAGGACATGGTGGGCGAAGAGGACCGGCTGGGCGTGCTGGAGGTGGGTGCGGCCGGGCATCGCGACGTCGGGGTGGGCCTCGGCCAGGCCGATCAGCGCGTCCTGGAGGTCGGCGATCAGGCCGCCGACCGTGCGGGCGTGGTCGCGCAGGTACATCCGGAAGAGGGTGGCGACCTGGTCGTTGCGGGACCGGCCGGCGCGCAGCTTGCCGCCGAGGTCGGGGCCGAGGCGCTCCAGGAGACCGCGCTCCAGGGCGGTGTGCACGTCCTCGTCGGCGACCGTGCCGACGAACTCGCCCGAGGCCACGTCCGTTTCGAGCTGGTCGAGACCCGCGATCATCCGGGTCAGCTCGTCCTCGGTGAGCAGGCCCGCCTTGTGCAGCACGCGCGCGTGGGCGCGGGAGCCCGCGATGTCGTACGGGGCCAGCCGCCAGTCGAAGTGGACGGACGCGGACAGCTTCGCCAGGGCCTCGGCGGGACCGTCGGCGAAACGGGCGCCCCAGAGCCGTACGTCACCGCTGTTGCTGCTCACTCGCGTTGCTCCTAGAGAGGGTCGGTCGGCCTCACACCGTGTGCGCTGCCCTGCGTGATCTGCCATCTACGATCCGCCATGCATGATTATGCAGAACTCTGCATGAATCGTCAATCTGGGAGAACTTTGAGAGATGCGGAGAAAGGTTTGAACAAACGAAACCGCTTACCCGTAACTCTCCCCGAACGCAGGCGCCGCGTTTGTAAACGACGACCACACCCGACCCTAGTGAGGCATCCGCATGTCCAGGGCTCTTCCGAAGTACAACAAGCGTCGCGTAGGGATCATCGGCGGCGCCGCCGCTGTCGTGCTCTCCGGAGCGGTCATCGCGGGTTCCGCTCTTGCCGGTGAGGGTGCCGACAACGGCCAGGACGCGGCGGGGGCCGCCTCTCCCGGCACCATCTCCTGCCCGGCCGTCGAGGGCAGCCTGCCGGCGATCCCGGCGTCCGCGCAGGCCGAGGTCGACCGCAATCTCGCCCAGCTGCAGACCCAGATCCAGGAGGCCAACCAGCGCCTCATCGACACGGTCGGCCAGGGCGGCCCGAACTTCGTCCAGAACGCCATCCTCGGCCCGCTGGAGGACAAGCGCGTCGCCGCGCTGAACCGCATCGAGACCGCCATCGGCCGCGCCGCCGCCAAGCCCGAGGGCCTCGAAGCCCTCGCCCCCTGCCAGCTCAACCAGGGCGGCGCCGCGGGCGCCGGCCAGGAGACCGGGGCTGCCGCGGGCGGGGCCGCCGACGCGGGCGCGGGCGCCGACGCCGGGGACGCGGGCAACGCGGGTGCCCCGGGCACCATCTCCTGCCCGGCAGTCGAGGGCAGCCTGCCCGCGATCCCGGCCTCCGCGCAGGCCGAGGTCGACCGCAACCTGGCCCTCCTCGACACGCAGATCCAGGAGGCCAACCAGCGCCTCATCGACACCGTCGGCCAGGGCGGCGCCAACTTCGTCCAGAACGCCATCCTCGGCCCGCTGGAGGACAAGCGCGTCGCGACGCTGAACCGCATCGAGACCGCCATCGGCCGCGCCGCCGCCAAGCCCGAGGGCCTCGAAGCCCTCGCCCCCTGCGAGCTGAACGAGGGCGCCGCCGCCGGTGCCGGTGAGCAGGCGGACGCCGGTGCCGAGGCGGGCGCCGAGGCCGGTGCGGGCGAGGAAGCCGGCGCGGGCGCCGACGAGGGTGCCGCCGACGCGGGCAACGCCGGTGCCGCGGGCACCATCTCCTGCCCGGCCGTCGAGGGCAGCCTGCCCGCGATCCCGGCCTCCGCGCAGGCCGAGGTCGACCGCAACCTGGCCCTCCTCGACACGCAGATCCAGGAGGCCAACCAGCGCCTCATCGACACCGTCGGCCAGGGCGGCCCGAACTTCGTCGACAACGCCATCCTCGGCCCGCTGGAGGACAAGCGCGTCGCCGCGCTGAACCGCATCGAGACCGCCATCGGCCGCGCCGCCGCCAAGCCCGAGGGCCTCGAAGCCCTCGCCCCCTGCCAGCTCAACCAGTAGTCCACGGACTCGATCGGAGTGACCTCCTGCGCCCCCAGCGGGTGACAGGGGCCGTGGCCGCCCCGCGCGCCGGCCGGGGCGGCCATGGAAGACCTGGTTCCGGGTGGATCCCAGCGATGGGACCCACCCGGAATCCGTGTTTTCCGGGCCCGGCCCCCGGAGCCGGGCCAAATCCTTAGACAGACGAAGCGTTTCCGTCGATAATCGTTAGACATGGGAAAGACTTATGAGCGCATCGACGGCCGCCTGCGTACGTTCATCGAGGCCCAGCCCCTCTTCTTCACCGCGACCGCGCCGCTGTCCGGCGACGGCACGGTCAACCTCTCCCCCAAGGGCCTCAAGGGCTCGTTCGCGATCCTCGACGAACTGACCGTCGCCTACCTGGACTTCGCCGGGTCCAACGCGGAGACCATCGCGCATCTGCGCGAGAACGGCCGGATCACCCTGATGTGGTGCGCCTTCCAGGGCCCGCCGAACATCGTGCGGGTGCACGGCACCGGCGAGGCCGTCCTGCGCGACGACCCGCGGTTCGCGGGACTCCTGGCCCGCTTCCCCGACATCGACCCCACCGCCCACGGACTGCGCGCGATCGTCGTGGTCCACGCCCGGCGGATCCGCGACAGCTGCGGCTACTCCGTGCCGTTCATGGCGTACGAGGAGGACCGCGACCTGCACGGCCGGCGCTTCGCACGCGAGGACGACGACTCGCTCAGCGCCTACTTCGCCTCCAAGGAACACATCGCGACCAGCCTGGACGGACTGCCGGGACTCCCCCTGCCGCTGCCCCCCTCGGCCCTCTGACGGTGTCCGCCGAAGCGGGACGCGCGGCCGGCGTCGGGCATCGCACCCGGTACCACGCGTTCCGCAAGGCAGTTGTACACATCTTTGAACACGCGGCACTCCCAGCACGTACGTGTGGGCCAAGGGTCCAGCCCACCACGGAGGAACCGTGTCCACGATCGCCGGAGGTCGCGCCGCGCGCCGCCAGACGATGCGCCGCATCCGCCCTCGTCGTTCTCCCGCCGTCCCGCTGCTGATCGCCTTCTGGGCGGGCGCGGCCGCGGTGGTGTGGCTGTGGTGGGACAACACACCGTCCATCGCGGACCAGGGCAGCAAGATGGTCAACGCCGGGCGGATCACCGGTCTGCTCGGCGGGTACCTGATGGCCCTGGTGGTGCTCCAGATGGCCCGGGTGCCCGCGCTGGAGCGCCGGGTCGGCTCCGACCGGGTGGCCCGCTGGCACGCGATGACCGGCCGCTACACGCTCTGCCTGGTCGTCGCGCACGTCGTCCTCACGATGTACGGGTACGCCCTGCAGGCCGGTCTGACCCACACCGCGATCCTGCAGCAGACCATCGACTCCATCAACCAGCTGCCGGACATGGGCAAGGCCGCCATCGGCACCGGTCTGCTGGTGTTCATCGGGCTCATCTCGATCGGCCCGGTGCGCAAGCGGATCCCCTACGACCTCTGGTACCACACGCACCTGCTGACGTACGCGGCCACGTTCCTGACGTTCTGGCACCAGATCACCACCGGCAACGAGTTCGCCGCCACACCGGCCGCGAAGACCGCCTGGTACGGGCTGTACGGGGCGGTGACCGCGCTGGTGGTCTGGTACCGGATCATCTGCCCGATCAAGCTGAACATGAAGCACCGGCTGCGGGTCGAGGCGGTCATCGAGGAGTCGCCCGGCATCGTCTCCGTGCTGATGAGCGGGCGCAAGCTGCACCGGATGGGCGCGGAGGCCGGGCAGTTCTTCCGCTGGCGGTTCCTCGCGCCGGGCATGCGGTTCAGCTCACACCCGTACTCGCTCTCGGCGGCGCCCCGCCCCAACATGCTGCGCATCACGGTCAAGGCGATCGGTGACCACAGCTCGGCCCTGCGCGATCTGGAGCCCGGCGTCCGGGTCTGGGCCGAGGGCCCGTACGGGGCGCTCACGGCCGGCAAGCGCAGCCGGGGCAAGGTGCTGCTGGTGGCCGGCGGGGTGGGCATCACCCCGATGAGAGCCCTGTTCGAGACGCTGCCCGGCGCGGCCGGCGACCTGACCCTGCTCTACCGGGCCAACACCACCCAGGACCTGGCGCTGTGGGACGAGCTCGCGCAGATCGCCGAGGAGCGCGGGGCGCGGCTGATGTACGCGGTGAACAGCCCGGAGGGCGAGCGCCCGGACATCTCGCCCGACTCCCTGCGCCGCAAGATCCCGGACATCGAGAGCCACGACGTCTTCCTGTGCGGGCCGCCCGGATTCTCCCAGGGTGTGTTCGAGGCGCTGCGCGGCGCGGGCGTACCGACCCGCCGTATCCACCACGAGTCGTTCGAGATGTGAGCGACGGGACCGCACCGCGCCGGTCCCACCCGACCGGGACTCCGGGCCCACCGGAACCCCGGGTCCACCCGCACGACCGTCCCAGCCGCAGGTCCCCGCGACCTCCCACCCCGACTTCTGGCCATGGGATTCCCACGGGTTCGCCCCCGGGAACTCCCCCGCGAGACTTCACACTTCAGGAGCTGAAGGAGCGATGAAGAAGAGCCACCCCATCCGGCGGACCCTGCTCGCCACCGCCGCCACCGTGTCCGGCATCGTGCTGTTGCTGTCGCTGAAGCCGGCCTCGGACGCCGGTTCGGTACAGGCCGGAGCGGCCGGGGGCGCGCCTTCGGCACAGGGCGGGGTGGCGGCCGGGGCGCAGACCCTGACGGGTACCGCCGTCGAGACCGAGTACGGCCCGGTGCAGGTCCGGATCACCGTCGACGGCGGCAAGATCACCGGCGCCGAGGCCGTCCAGCAGCCCAGCGGCGGCCGGTCCACCCAGATCAGCGGCACCGCCATCCCCCAGCTCAACCAGGCGGCCGTGGCGGCGGGCAGCGCCGAGATCGACGCGGTCTCGGGCGCGACCTACACCAGCGCCGGCTACAAGGAGTCCCTCCAGTCCGCCCTGGACCAGGCCGGCAGCGGCCAGGGCGGCGGCGCGCAGGTGCTCACGGGTACGACCGTGCAGACCGACTACGGGCCGGTGCAGGTCCGGATCACGGTCGCCGGCGGCAAGATCACCGGCGCGGAGGCCGTCCAGGCGCCGAGCGGCGGCCGGTCCACCCAGGTCACCGCCGACTCGGTGCCCAAGCTCAACCAGGCGGCCGTGGCGGCGGGCAGCGCCGAGATCGACGCCGTGTCGGGCGCGACCTACACCAGCGCCGGCTACAAGGAGTCCCTCCAGTCCGCCCTGGACCAGGCCGGCAGCGGCCAGGGCACGGGCACCGAGGTCGAGGCGGGCGGCTCGCAGGACGCGGGCGGCGGCGCCGAGGACGGCGGGGACGCGGCGGGCTCCGGGGCCGGGCAGGCGACGGGCACCCAGGTGCTGACCGGCTCCGCCATCCAGACCGACTACGGGCCGGTCCAGGTCCGTGTGACGGTCACCGACGGCAAGGTCACCAATGCCGAGGCCCTGCAGCAGCCCAGCGGTGGCCGGTCCACCCAGATCAGCGGTACCGCCATCCCCCAGCTCAACAAGAACGCCGTCTCGGCAGGGAGCGCTGACATCGATGCTGTCTCGGGCGCCACTTACACCAGCGGTGGCTACAAGCAGTCCCTCCAGTCCGCCCTGGACCAGGCCGGCTGATCCGGTGGCCGAACCCGCCGGGGCCGCCGCGCCCGCCCAGCTGCGGCACGTCGAGGAGGTCATGGGCACCGTCTTCTCGTTCGACGTGCGGGGAGGCGAGCCCGAAGTGGTCAGGGCCGCGCTCGCGGAGGCGGTGGCCGGGCTCCACACCGTGGACGAGGTGTTCAGCACCTACCGCGAGAACAGCCAGATCTCCCGGCTCGACCGGGGTGAGGTGACGATCGAGGAGTGCGGTCCCGAGGTCGGTGAGGTACTCCGGCTGTGCGCCGAGGCCGAGCGGTCGAGCCACGGCTGGTTCAGCGCGACGTACGAGGGCCGCTTCGACCCGACGGGACTGGTGAAGGGGTGGGCCACCGAGCGGGCGGCCCAGCGGCTGGTCGAGGCGGGCGCGGTCGGGGTGAGCGTCAACGGCGGCGGTGACGTGCAGCTGTGCGGTGTGCCCGGCCCCGAGCGGCCGTGGCGGGTCGGGGTGGCCGATCCCCTGCGGCCCGGGGGGCTGGCGGCCGTCGTCACGGCGGCCGGTGCGGACCGGCTCGCCGTCGCCACGTCGGGGACGGCGGAGCGGGGCGCCCATATCGTCGACCCGCGCACCCGAAAGTCCGCCGTGACGGACCTGGTCTCGGTGACGGTCGTGGCCCCCAGCCTCACCTGGGCCGACTGCTGGGCCACCGCCGCCTTCGCCATGGGCTCCCGCGAGGGCCTGGCCTGGCTGGAGTCCCTGGACGACGCCGAGGCCCTGCTGATCACGGCGGGCGACGAGGTCCGTTGCACGGGAGGGTTGGCGGCGCGGCTGGGCTGAGCGGGCCGCCGACCGGCGAAAGGCGGGCGCGGCCCGTCCTTTTCAGGGGCGCGGGGAACGGCGCGGCCGGCCACGGCGGACCCGCGGCCGGCCTCCCCGCGAAACGCACTCCTTCAGTGGCCGTTGCCGTTCTGGGCCAGCCGCAGCAGATGGTCCGCCAGCGCCTGCCCGCCCACCGGATCCCGGCTGATCAGCAGCAGCGTGTCGTCGCCCGCGATCGTCCCCAGGATGTCGTGCAGTTCTGCCTGGTCGATGGCCGAGGCGAGGAACTGGGCCGCGCCCGGCGGGGTCCGGAGCACCACCAGGTTCGCCGAGGCCTCCGCGGAGATCAGCAGCTCCGCGGAGAGCCGCCGCATCCGCTCCTCCTTCGCCGACTCCCCCAGCGGCGCCCGGGGGGTCCGGAAACCCCCCTCGCTCGGCACCGCGTAGATCAGGTCGCCGTCGGTGTTGCGGATCTTCACCGCGTTCAGCTCGTCCAGGTCCCGGCTGAGCGTCGCCTGGGTGACGCTCAGGCCGTCGTCGGACAGCAGCTTCGCCAACTGGCTCTGCGAGCGCACCGGTTGCCGGTTGAGGATGTCCACGATCCGCCGGTGGCGTGCGGTGCGGGTCTGCGGTACGGCGGGCCCCGCCTGGTCGTGCTCCTGCGCCTGGCTCATCGTCGTCTCATTCTCCGGCTCGTCCGTCCCCGCTGGCTTCGTGCGCCGCCCGCGCCGCGTCGAGGATGCCGGGCAGCGCCTGGAGGAGGGCGTCCACCTCCACGTCACCGATATTGAGCGCCGGCATCAGCCGTACGACATCGGGGGCGGGCGCGTTCACCAGGAAACCGGCGTCCTGAGCGGCCTGTTGCGCCAGGGGCGCGAGTGGCTCGGTGAGCACGATACCCAGCAGCAGGCCCGCGCCACGGACATGGTCGATCATCGGGTCGCCGAGGGACTCGATTCCGTTCCGCAGCTTCTCGCTCTGCCGCTTGACGTTCTCCAGCAGCCCTTCCGCCCGGATGGTCTCCAGAACGGCGAGTCCGGCGGCGCAGGCGACCGGGTTGCCCCCGAAGGTCGTCCCGTGGTGTCCGGGCTGGAGCAGGTCGGCGGCGCGGCCGAAGGCGACGGTCGCGGCGAGCGGCAGTCCGCCGCCGATGCCCTTGGCGAGGGTGACGACGTCCGGCAGGACGCCCTCGTGCGCCTGGTACTCGAACCAGTGGCCGGTCCGGCCGATGCCGGTCTGCACCTCGTCGAGGACCAGCAGCGAGCCGGTGGCGGCCGTGATGGCGCGCGCGGCCTTGAGATAGCCGGGCGGCGGGACGACGACGCCCTTCTCGCCCTGGACGGGCTCGATGATGACGAGGGCGGTCTCCTCGGTGACCGCGGCGGCCAGGGCCTGCGCGTCGCCGTAGGGGACGTGGGTGACGTCGCCGGGCAGCGGGTGGAAGCCGGTCTGCTTGCCGGGCTGCCCGGTGAGGGCGAGGGCGCCCATGGTGCGGCCGTGGAAGGCGCCCTGGGTGGCGACCATATGGGTCCGCCCGGTCAGCCGGCCGATCTTGAAGGCGCCCTCGTTGGCCTCGGCGCCCGAGTTGCAGAAGAAGACCTTGCCGTCGCGCCCGAAGTGCTCCAGGAGCCGTTCGGCGAGGGCGACGGGCGGCTCGGCGACGAACAGGTTGGAGACATGGCCGAGGGAGGCGATCTGGTTGCTGACGGCCTCGACGATCGCCGGGTGGGCGTGGCCGAGGGCGTTGACCGCGATACCGCCGACGTAGTCGACGTACTCCTTGCCGTCGGCGTCCCACACCCGGGAGCCCGTGCCGCGGACCAGGGAGAGCTTCGGGGTGCCGTAGTTGTTCATGAGCGAGCCCTGCCAGCGCCGGGTCAGCTCGGTGTTCGCGGTCATGCGGCGTCCCCCTCTTGGTCGGCGTCGGGCACGACCATCGTGCCGATGCCCTCGTCGGTGAAGATCTCCAGCAGGATCGAGTGCTGGACCCGGCCGTCGATGACGCGGGCCGTCTGCACGCCGTTGCACACGGCGTGCAGGCAGCCCTGCATCTTCGGCACCATGCCGGAGGACAACTCCGGCAGCAGTTTCTCCAGTTGGGAAGCGGTGAGGCGGCTGATCACCTCGTCGCTGTGCGGCCAGTCCTCATAGAGACCTTCGACGTCCGTGAGGACCATGAGCGTCTCGGCGCCCAGAGCAGCAGCGAGTGCCGCAGCCGCCGTATCAGCATTGACGTTGTAGACATGTCCGTCGTCCTGGCTACGGGCGATCGAGGAGACGACCGGGATGCGGCCGTCGGCGAGCAGTGCCTCGATCGCGCCCGTGTCGATCGAGGTGATCTCGCCCACCCGCCCGATGTCGACCAACTCGCCGTCGATCTCGGGCTGGTGCTTGGTGGCGGTGATGGTGTGCGCGTCCTCGCCGGTCAGTCCGACGGCGAGCGGTCCGTGCTGGTTGAGCAGCCCGACCAGCTCACGCTGCACCTGTCCGGCGAGCACCATGCGTACGACGTCCATGGCGTCCTCGGTGGTGACGCGCAGACCCGCCTTGAACTCGCTGACGATGCCGTGCCGGTCGAGGGCGGCGCTGATCTGCGGGCCGCCGCCGTGCACGACGACGACGTTGAGGCCGGCGTGCCGCAGGAAGACGACGTCCTGGGCGAAGGCGGCCTTGAGGTCCTCGTCGATCATGGCGTTGCCGCCGAACTTGATGACGACCGTCCTGCCGTTGTGACGGGTCAGCCAGGGCAGCGCCTCGATGAGGATCTGCGCCTTGGGGAGAGCGGTGTGCTTCCGCGTGGTGCTCATGAGGAGTAGGCGCTGTTCTCGTGGACGTAGTCGGCGGTGAGGTCGTTGGTCCAGATGGTGGCGGTCTCGGACCCGGCGGCGAGGTCGGCGACGATGTGCACCTCGCGGTAGCGCATGTCGACCTGGTCGCGGTCCTCGCCGACGCCGCCGTTCTTGCAGACCCAGACGCCGTTGATGGCGACGTTGAGCCGGTCGGCCTCGAAGGCGGCGGACGTGGTGCCGATGGCGGACAGGACGCGGCCCCAGTTGGGGTCCTCGCCGTGCAGGGCGCACTTGAGGAGGTTGTTGCGGGCGATGGAGCGGCCCACCTCGACGGCGTCGTCCTCGGTCGCGGCGTTCACGACCTCGATCCTGATGTCCTTGCTGGCGCCCTCGGCGTCCCGGATCAGCTGCTGTCCGAGGTCGTCGCAGACCTGGCGTACGGCTTCCGCGAACTCGGCGTGGTCCGGGGCGACTTCGGAGGCGCCGGAGGCGAGCAGCAGCACGGTGTCGTTGGTGGACATGCAGCCGTCGGAGTCGACGCGGTCGAAGGTGGTGCGGGTGGCGGCCCGCAGGGCACCGTCGAGCACGTCGCTGTCCAGGTCGGCGTCGGTGGTGAGGACGACGAGCATGGTGGCGAGGCCGGGGGCGAGCATGCCCGCGCCCTTCGCCATACCGCCGACCGTCCAGCCGTCCTTGGTCACGACGGACGTCTTGTGCACGGTGTCGGTGGTCTTGATGGCGATGGCGGCCTTCTCGCCGCCGTGCTCGGAGAGCTGCGCGGCGGCCTTCTCCACCCCGGGGAGCAGCTTGTCCATGGGCAGGAGTACGCCGATGAGGCCGGTGGAGGCGACGGCGATCTCGCCCGCGCTGTGCCCGTCGAGGACCTCGGCGGCCTTCTCGGCGGTGGCGTGGGTGTCCTGGAAGCCCTTGGGGCCCGTACAGGCGTTGGCGCCACCGGAGTTGAGGACGACGGCGGAGACCCGGCCGCCCTTGAGGACCTGCTCGGACCACAGGACCGGCGCGGCTTTGACGCGGTTGGAGGTGAAGACGCCCGCGGCGGCGAGGCGGGGCCCGGTGTTGACCACGAGGGCCAGGTCCGGGTTGCCGTTCTCCTTGATTCCGGCGGCGATGCCCGCCGCCGTGAATCCCTTGGCTGCCGTCACGCTCACGGTGCGACTCCGATCGTGGAAAGCCCCGTCGTCTCGTCGAGTCCGAGGGCGATGTTCATGCTCTGGAGGGCGCCGCCGGCGGTGCCCTTGGTGAGGTTGTCGATGGCGCTGATCGCGATGATCCTGCCCGCGGCCTCGTCGAACGCAACCTGCACCTGAACCGCGTTGGAACCGTAGACGGACGCCGTGGCGGGCCACCGCCCCTCGGGCAGGAGGTGGACGAACGGCTCGTCGGCGAAGGCCTTCTCGTACGCGGCGCGCACGGACTCGGCGGTCACGCCGGGTCGGGCCTTGGCGCTGCATGTGGCGAGGATGCCGCGGGGCATGGGCGCGAGGGTCGGCGTGAAGGACACGGTGACCGGCTCACCGGCGACGCCGCCGAGGTTCTGCATCATCTCGGGGGTGTGCCGGTGGCCGCCGCCGACGCCGTACGGGGACATGGAGCCCATGACCTCGGAGCCCAGCAGATGCGGTTTGGCCGCCTTGCCCGCGCCGGAGGTGCCGGAGGCGGCGACGATCACGGCCTCGTGCTCGGCGAGGTCCGCCGCGTATGCCGGGAACAGGGCGAGGGTGACGGCCGTGGGGTAGCAACCGGGTACCGCGATGCGCTTGGACCCCTCCAGCGCGGCGCGGGCACCCGGCAGTTCGGGGAGGCCGTAGGGCCAGGTCCCGGCGTGCGGGGAGCCGTAGAACCGCTCCCAGTCGGCCGCGTCCCTCAGCCGGAAGTCGGCGCCCATGTCGACGACGAGCACCTCCGGGCCGAGCTGCTCGGCCACGGCGGCGGACTGCCCGTGCGGCAGCGCGAGGAACACGACATCATGTCCCGCGAGCACCTCGGCGGTCGTCTCCTCGAGCACCCGGTCGGCCAGCGGCAGCAGATGCGGCTGGAGTCCGCCCAGGCGTTGGCCCGCGTTGGAGTTGCCGGTCAGTGCACCGATCTCGACCTCGGGGTGCGCGAGCAGCAGGCGCAGCACTTCGCCGCCCGCGTAACCACTCGCTCCCGCCACCGCCACACGTACCGCCATGGAACCCTCCTCCTGGATGGCATGACTATACGTTTCGCTGCACGTTTATGCAATCTGTGGAGGGTGCCGTGCGCGGGCCGCCGACGTGCCCGGCGTTCAGGCGGGCTGGACCTCGTCGAAGAGGGCGAGGGCTTCGGCGGGGTCCGGGCTCACGAGGCGGTCCAGACCGGCTGTCGTGATCCTCGCCCATCTGCCGGCCCGTGACCACATCCGCTCCTCGTGGGCGCGGACCACGTCGTCCGGATCCCCGGGCGCGGCGGCGAGGGACTCGGCGAGTTCGGCGCCGTCCAGCATCGCGAGGTTCGCGCCCGCTCCCAAGGGGGGCATCAGATGGGCGGCGTCGCCCAGGAGTGTCACTCCGGGGACATGGGTCCAGGTGTGGGCGACGGGCAGGGCGTGGAAGGGGCGGTGGACGAAGGCGGCGCCGTGGCGGAGGAGGTCGAGGACGGGGGCGGCCCAGCCGTCGAACAGCGCGAGCAGGCCCGATCGCACGGCCTCGGCATCGGCCGGGTCCAGGCTCTCGTGCCAGTCCAGCGGCGCGCGGAACTTGGCGTACACCTTGACGTGGCCGCCGCTGTTGCGCTGGGCGACGAGGGAGCGGTTCACGCCGTACACGGCCACGGAACCGTCGCCGATCAGCCGGGCGAGGCCGGGATGGCGGGTGTCGACGTCGTCGAGGGAGGTCTCGACCGAGGTGACGCCGGTGTAGTGCGGTGTCGCCGCCGAGACCGCCGGGCGGACCCGGGACCAGGCACCGTCCGCACCGACGACGAGGTCGAACGTCTCCTGCCGCCCGTCCGTGAAGTGGACCCGTACGCCGTCCCCGGTTCCCGGCACCACCCGTGCCACGCCCTGCCCCCATCGGACGTCGAGCGGGCCGAGCAGCAGGTCACGGAGGTGCCGGCGGTCGATCTCGGGGTTGGCCCGGTCGTCCGGACCGGGTCGCCAGTCGCGCAGGACGGTCCCGTCCGGGTCCAGGATGCGCATGGCCTGCCCCTCGGGACGGGACAGCGCCTCGAACTCCGCCAGCAACCCCGCCTTCTCCAGCGCGAGTTGCCCCAGCCCCTCGTGGAGGTCCAAGGTGCCGCCCGGCGGACGGGCGTCGGGGGCGGGATCGCGCTCCAGGACGACGGCGGGAAGGCCGTGGCGGTGCAGGACGCGGGCGAAGGTGAGGCCGGCCGGACCGCTCCCGACCACGGCGATGCGGTGTCTCATGTCGATACACTGCATTGCTCCATGACAACGTATCGCAACAGTACGGTGGGGCCATGACTGTCTGGGACCGACCGGAGCCGCCGACCCGCCCCGTGCCGCTCGACCGGGAGCGGATCGTCGCCGCCGCCGTCGCGCTGGCCGACGAGGGCGGGCTGGAGGCGGTGTCACTGCGTAAGGTCGCCGCCCGGCTCGACGCCGGCCCGATGCGGCTGTACGGCTTCATCTCCACCAAGGAGGAGCTGTTCGACCTCATGGTGGACGAGGTCCAGGCCGAGATCCTCCCCGAGGAGCGGGCCGGCGACTGGCGAGAGGCACTGCGCGTCCTCGCCCACCGCACCAGAGAGACCGCTCTCCGGCATGAGTGGCTGGCCGACCTGCTCGGCAACCGCCCGACCCTGGGTCCGAACGGCCTCGCCGTGACCGAGGCCACGCTGGCCGCCCTCGACGGTCACGCCGACGTCGACACCGTCATGCGTGCCGTGGAGACCGTCGGCGCCTACTTCACCGGCGCCATCAGACGCGAGATCGCGCACCTGCGGGCCGAGCGCGCCACCGGCCTGTCCGAGCGCGACTGGCAGCGCGCCCACGGCCCCCATGTGACGAGAATGCTGGCCACGGGCCGCTTCCCGGCGCTGGCCAGGGCCGTGCACGACGGCACGGACGTGGACGCCGGGACCTCGTTCTCGACCGGCCTGGAGTGGGTCCTCGACGCCGTCGCCACGAAACTCGACCGGCCGCCGGTGTGAGAGTCAGGGGCGGCACGAGGCGTCCGTGCCATCGGTGCTTGCTTGTGACCGCTTCGGTGACCACCGCTGGGGCCGGCTCGCCCCGGTGTGCCGTCCCAGCAGTCGCGGCATCGCCGTGAGGGGGAGCGCGGGGTTGGCAGCCGCGGCCTGCGCCACCTGCTCGTCGGTGTCGGAGAGCAGTTCCACGACGATCGCCGGCGGGAGGGCCGAGTGAGCGGCGGCGAGGGGCCGTGCCCGGTCGTCCGTCAGACAGGACAGGAGCGCCGGGGCGGTCGCCCGGGGATGCCGGGCGACCTCGCGGAGCGCCTTCCGTACCGGTGGCCGGTGCCGGGCCACACGCTCCAGGAGCGCCGGGGTCGCGTCCGGATTGGCCGCCACCCCGGTGAGGACCTGGACGCCGAGCCGGTCGACCATGGCGTGCAGCCGGGTCTCGGAGAGGCCGGGGTGCGAGGCGACGGCGCTGACCACCTGGGCGTCGGGGTCGTCGGCCAGCGCGTCCCGGATCCCGGCCGGCAGATCACGCCGCCGGGCCAGGAGCATGCGTACGACGGCCTGCGGCGACCGCGCCAGCCCCTGGACCTCGGCCGCCGTCGCGGCGGCGATCCGGGACAGCGGTGTGCCGCCGGTCCTGGTGGTGGCCGCCAGGCCGGTGAGCACGTCGAGCGGGACCCTCGGGTGCTGCGCGACCCGGCGCCGTACGTCGGGATCCGGGTCGCCGGCCAGCACGCGGAGCGGGGTGCCGTCGACCGCCGGGTTCTCGGCGAGGTCGGCGCGGACCCCGGGCGCCGGGTCCACCGCGAGCCGTGCGTACGCCTCCGGGGGAAGACGGGGGTGGGTGGCGAGCGCCCGGCGCAGCGGTGTCGACGGGTGGTCGGTGAAGCGCACGGCCACCTCCGCCGGGGTGGCCGGGTTCGCCAGGGCGGCCCGCACCACGTCGTACGCGGTGGAGCCGTGGAAGTCGTCGCAAGGGTCGCCCGGGACCGGGCCCGACCCTGTGACGAGGGCCGCCAGGACCTCCGGGGGCGTCGCCTCGTTGTGCGCCACCGCGCGGCGGACCCCGGGATGCGGATGCCCGCCGAGCCGGGCGGCCACGTCCGGCCCGGCCCACAGGGCCAGTTCCGCGACGACCTCCGTGTCGGGGTCCGAGGCGAGGGTCTCCACCACGTCCGGGGGCAGGCCGGGGCAGGCGGCCAGCTTCTCGCGGTGCCGGACCACGGGGTCCGCCGCGAGGAGGCGAGCCCATCGCGGGTCGCCCCGGCCCTCGTCGAGCAGGGCCAGGGCGACGAGCGGTTGTGCCGTGGGGTCGACGTCCGCGGTGGTCAGCACGCCTTCGTACGCCAGGCGCACCCCCGCTCCCTCGTCCCGCGAGGCCAGCGCGACCGCCTGCGCCCGGCTGAGATCCGCGCGGCGGGCGAGGCAGAAGGCGAGATCGTCGAAGGCGAGATCGTCGAAGGCCGGATCGCCGGAGACGGCATTGGTGTCCGCCATCGCCACCTCGATCAGCCGGTCCAGCAGGCCGGACGGCAGCGCGGGATTGGCGGCGAGCCCGCACAGGAGAGAGTCCACGGAGGGCATCCTGCCCGGCCGCTCACCGAACGGCTCGTGGATTTTCGACGGTCAGGAACGCCGGTCGTCCGCCTCGGCCGCCCGCTCCGCGTTCCGCTTCTTGATGCGGGCGCCTTCCTTGCGGACCTCGGCCTGGGTGGCGCGCTCCTTGCGCAGCCACTCGGGGCCGTCCTGCTTCAGGGCCTCGATCTGCTCGGTGGTGAGGGCCTCGGTGACTCCGCCGCGGGCGAGCCCCGCGATGGAGACGCCCAGCTTCTCGGCGACCACGGGACGGGGGTGCGGGCCGTTGCGGCGCAGCTCCTCCAGCCAGGCGGGCGGGTCCGTCTGGAGCGCGGTCAGCTCGGCACGCGAGACGACGCCCTCCTGGAACTCCGCGGGGGTGGCCTGGAGGTACACACCCAGCTTCTTCGCCGCGGTGGCGGGCTTCATGGTCTGGGCGGTCTGGTGCGACGTCATGGGGTCAAGGGTATCGACCGTGCGCACGACCGCCGACCACGTCCCCGACCGGACCGCTGTCCGCGGCCCGTTAGCCTGGTCATGTGACAGGCTCGGATGCACCTTCTTCGTCCCCCTCGTTCCGGTTGGCGTACGTCCCGGGAGTGACCCCCACCAAGTGGGTGCGGATCTGGAACGAGCGGTTGCCCGACATCCCCCTGACCCTGCTCCAGGTGACGGCCACCGAGGCGTTCGGTGTGCTGCGCGACCGTGGCGCGGACGCCGGCTTCGTACGGCTGCCCGTGGACGACACCGACCTCAGCGCGATCCCCCTCTACACCGAGACCACCGTGGTCGTGATCCCCAAGGACCACGTCGTCGCGGCGGTCGAGGAGGTGACCTGCGAGGACCTGGCGGACGAGGTCGTCCTGCACCCGCTGGACGACACCCTCGGCTGGGAGCGCCCCCCGGGGGAGCCCGCGTTCGAGCGCCCCGCCACCACGGCGGACGCGATCGAGCTGGTGGCGGCCGGGATCGGGCTGCTCGTCGTGCCGCAGTCCCTCGCCCGGCTCCACCACCGCAAGGACCTCACCTACCGCCCGGTCACGGACGCCCCCGAGTCCCGCATCGCCCTCTCCTGGCCCCAGGACGCGACCACCGACCTGGTCGAGGACTTCATCGGCATCGTCCGGGGCCGCACGGTCAACAGCTCGCGGGGCCGCGCCAAGCCCGCGGAGGAGAAGAAGCCCCAACAGAAGCCCAAGCGCCCCACGACGAACACCCCCCGCCGCCAGCCCACGGCAGCCCGGGGCCAGCGGAACGCGAAGAGCGGCGGCAGGCCAGGAAAGCCCCGCCGCCGCTCCTGAGAAGCGCTTCGGGCCGCAGGCCCGCGAGGGGGTGCCCGGCTCACCAGGCCCAGGCACCCCCACCCTCACCGCTCCCTGATCCTCAGGAACGTCACCGAGTTCGCCGGGAACGTGTAGCTGAACTTCTCGGCCACCCCACTGAACGTGGACGTCACCGGCGCCACCGGCGTGGCCGTCTCCGTGTTCACCGCGTCGGGCGCGGCGGCCAGCGTGGTGACCCGCGCCTTGGAGCGGACGTCCGCGCCGCCGAGGTCGATCGCCGCCCGCGCGGCGACCCCCTGCGCGTTGACGACCTTGACGATCAGGTCACCGGTCTTGGCGTCCCGCGTCACGACCTGCCGGAACGGCTCCGCCGGCTTGTCGTCCTTGAAGCTCCCCCACTCCTTGCCGTCCAGCAGTAGGGTCACCTGCCGGCCGCGCACCTTGACCTCGACGTCGTACGTACGGCCCGTCTCGATCGTGCCCGGCTTGGAGATCAGCGAGGACTTGCCGCCGTCGACGGCCTGCTCGACCGCGCTGGTGGTGTTGTTCCAGCCGCCGAGGTTCCACCAGTAGAAGTTCCCGGTGTCCTTGACGCCGAAGGCGACGAGGAAGCCCTCCTTGCCGGCCTTCTTCGTGGCCTTCACCTTGAGGTCGTAGTCGTGCCAGGCGGTGTCACCGGCCGAGACCATGGTGTTCTCGGCGGCCACGTCGGTCTGGACGTACTGCCCGTCCTGGACGGTCCAGCTGCCCTTGCCGGTGTGGGTCCACTTCGAGGCGTCACCGCCGAAGTCGTCGCTGAGCAGGCTCGTGCCGTCCTCGGCCGTGACCGTCACATCGTCGTACGCCGCTGTCGTCGCCCAGGTGGAGAGGCCCACGGCGCCGGTGATCGGGCCGGTCAGCGCGGGTGTGCCGGTGGCCGTGGACGGGACCACGCGGTCTCCGACGTTGGTCATGAAGAGCTTCTGGGTCTCGTAGTTGGCGGAGTTCCACGAGGCGTGGTTGTTGAACCAGATCATGTCGGGGCTCCACTGCACATAGTCCTCGTTGGCGAGGAGCGGTGCGTAGGAGGCGAGTTTCACGATGTCGGCGTTGCGCTCCAGGCCGGTCATGAACGCGGCTTCGGAGAGGGCGTTCTTGAAGGCGTTGCCCTGGGAGGCGTACTCGCCGAGGAAGACCTTCGGACCGCTGCGGTCGTAGGAGTCGTAGCGGTCGTTGTTCTGGAGGAACCACTGGGGGCTGTTGTAGTAGTGCTCGTCGACCATGGCGACGTGTCCGTCGCGGTTCAGCTTCCAGGCGGTGTCGAAGGTGGTGCCCGTGTCGTCGGGGCCGGAGTTCGAGATCACCTTGATGTCCGGGTACTTCGCCGCGATGGCGGCCCGGAACTTCTGGAAGCGGGCGAAGAACTCGTTCGGCAGGTTCTCCTCGTTGCCGACGCCGAGGTGGGTGAGGTGGAAGGGCTCGGGGTGGCCCATCTGGGCCCGCTTCTTGCCCCACTCGCTGGTGACCGGCCCGTTGGCGAACTCGATGAGGTCCAGGGTGTCCTGGATGTGCCGCTGGAGGAGGGCCTCGTCGTCGGTGGCCTTGTTCTGGCCGCAGCCGGTGACGAGGGCGGGCACCACGGGCAGCGGCATGGCGCCGATGTCCTCGGAGAACTGGAAGTACTCGTAGTAGCCGAGGCCGTAACTCTGGTTGTAGCCCCAGAAGTTGGAATTGGTGGCGCGCTGCTCGACGGGGCCTATGGTGTCCTTCCACTGGTACGAGCGCTTGCGCTCCCAGTTGGAGGCCTCGCTGTAGTCCTGCATGGAGCCGGTGTTGACGAGGCAGCCGCCGGGGAAGCGGACGAAGCCCGGCTCCAGGGCGGCGATCTTCTCGGCGAGGTCCTTGCGCAGGCCGTTCTTGTGGCCCTTGTAGGTGTCGCGGGGGAAGAGGGACACCTCGTCGAGGGCGACGGCACCGGCGGAGGCGACGGTGAGACGGCCGTCGGAGCTGGTCCGTGTCGCCCTGAACGAGAACTTGTGCCTGGCCCAGCCGCCCTTGACCACGACCTGGCCGGCCTCGGCGAGCGGGCCGTCCGCGTCCTGGAGGGTGACGGTCAGTGACGTGCGGGCGTCGGCGCGCGCCCACACCGAGAAGTTGTACCTCTCGCCCTCCTCGACGTGGACACCGGTGTTGTAGCCGGCGTTGGTGACGGCCGAACCGGCGCCCAGGGAGAGGTAGTTGCGGTTGCGTTCGTTGAGGCGGCCGACGTCGTTCACGACCTGCGCGGTGCCGTCGACCGCCCATGAGGTGAGGGGGGTGTAGGCGCGGTTGTCGGCGGTCGAGTACTCGAAGGACCGGTTCTGCACGAGTTCGGCGTAGAGACCGCCGTCGGCGGCCCGGTTGATGTCCTCGAAGAAGACGCCGTACATCGTGTCGTCGATGTCCGCGCCCTTCGCGGACGGGTCGACGGTGATCGCGTAGTCGGTGACGTCCTCGGCGTGTGCGGGGGCCGGGACGGAGGCGGCGGCCACCAGGAAGGCGGTGGCGGTGAGGCCGAGTCTCCAACGGGTGCGGGTGCTGCGTGACATGGATACTCCGCGGCTCGGGGTGGGGGTCTGGAGCTATTCGAGATGTCGAACAATGATCAGCACTTCGAACGGCAAGATAGGGAGGCGACCCGGACAGCGTCAACGGGTCGCACAGCACCGAAAGTGTCGGAAGTGATCGGAGATGCGGGGCGGATGGGCGATTTCCTGCCGGTGCCCGATGTACTGGCCCATCTCGCTGGCCGCTGGCGCGTCCTGAGGTCCGTGCGGGATCTCGCCGGCGGTGCGGAAGGGGAGTTCTCCGGGACGACCGTCTTCGGCCCGCCGGACGACGACGGCGACGTCCGCGACCTCGACGGCGTCCGCGACCTCGGCGACCTCGGCGGCGGCCTGCTCCACCGGGAGGCCGGTACCTTCGTCTGGCAGGGCGTCCCGCGCCCCGCCGAACGCACCCTGCGTTTCCTGCCGGGCCCCGCCCCCGGCACGGCGGACGTCCGCTTCGCCGACGGCCGCCCGTTCCACGACCTGGATCTGACCACCGGCCACTGGCGCACGGACCACCCCTGCGTCGCCGACCTCTACCGGGGCGAGTTCGAGGTGTACGACGAGGACCGCTGGCGGACCACCTGGCGGGTCGGCGGCCCCGCGAAGGACCTGCTCCTGGTCACCGACCACACCCGCGAGCCCCCGGGCCGAGGCCGAGGGCCTACCGCGCGGCGCCCAGCCTGAGGTTCCAGCGGCCCGCGTGCCCCGCGACCGTGACCGTCGACAGGGGGCGGATGTCCATGTTCCAGTAGGACGAGGGCGGCGCCTTCAGCGCGAAGACCAGGGCGGCGCGCAGCACGGACGGCTCGGCCACGGCGACGATACGGCCGCCGTCGTCCGCCGGACGGGTGTCGAGCCAGCCGCCGATACGGGAGATGAAGCCGGTCAGCGACTCGCCGCCGTGCGGGGTGGCGTACGGGTCGGCGAGCCAGGCGTCGACGGCCGAGGGCTCCCGGGCCATGGCCTCGCCCAGGGTGAAGCCCCGCCAGCGGCCCATGTCGCAGTCCCGCAGCGCGGGCTGGGCCAGCGGCGCGTAGCCGAGGGCGTCACCCGTGGCCCGGCTGCGGGGCGTCGGCGAGCAGTAGCGCAGCTCGGCCGCCGCCAACGGCACCAGCTCATGGGCGGCGCGCTGCACTTCGTCCCATCCGGCCTGGTCCAGCGGCCGGTCGTCCTCGAAACGCTCCGCGAGCAGCGAGGAGCAGCGCGCGGCGGCGACGAACGTGACCCGAAGATGCATGCGGCGATGGTGGAACGGGGTTCTGCGCAGGTCAAGAGGCGTTACTCAGGAGTTACCCGGGGTATCGCGGCGCGCACTCCGGGCACGCGTCACCTTGCTCCACCCCTCACTCGAACACCAGCGCCATCCACTGGCCGGGCTCGGCGAGCGGCTCGAACCCGAGCTTGGCGTAGACGCCGTGCGCGTCGTGCGTGGCCAGCACGACGCGCCGCAGCCCGTCCGACCGCAGCCGCTCGCACACGGCCGCGACCAGCGTGGTGCCGAGCCCCTTCCCCCGCGCCGACGGGGCGACGTACACGTCGCAGAGCCAGGCGAACGTGGTCCGGTCGGTCACCACCCGCGCGTACGCCACCTGCTCCCCCGAACCCGTCTCGTACACACCGAAGTTGAGGGACCCCCGGATCGCGCGCTCCTGCTTCTCCCGGGAGCGGCCGAGGGCCCAGTACGCGTCGGTGGACAGCCATCCGTGGACCCGTCCGACATCGACGCGGCCGGGGTCGTCGGACAGTTCGTAGCCCTCGGGCAGGCCCGGGTTCGGCTCTTCGCTCATGGCTGGACGTTCGCAGGCCAGGGGGCTCCTGTCGAACCGTTTACGGCCTCCTTCAGCCGTCGTACGCCCTCCACGATCTCCCCCGCTCCCGCGACCCCGGCGAAGCTCAACCGCAGGTGCCCGGCCGGGGGTTCGGCGCTGAAGTAGGGGCGCCCGGGGGTGACGGCGACGCCCGCGCGGAGGGCGGCGGCGACCAGCGAGGGCTCTCCTCCGATGCCGTCCGGCAGGCGCAGCCACAGGTGGTAGCCGCCGGAGGGGATGTGGGGCAGGGCGAGTTCGGGCAGGCGCAGTCGCAGCTCGGTCGTGAGGGTGTCCCGGCGGTTCTTCAACTCCCTGGACACCGAACGGAGATGGCGGGGCCAGGCGGGAGAGCCGACCAGTTCGAGGGCGGCCTCCTGAAGAGGGCGCGGCACGAAGAAGGTGTCGACGACCTGGATGGCGCGCAGCCGTTCCAGCACCGGCCCGCGCGCGGCCAGGGCGCCGACCCGGAAGCTGGGCGAGGTCGCCTTGGTCAGCGAGGAGACATGGACGACCACTCCGTCGGGGTCGTCCGCCGCCAGCGGCCTGGGCAGGGGGCCGGCGTCCTCGTGCACGAGCCGGCGCACGAAGTCGTCCTCGACGACGAAGGCCCCCGCCTCCCGCGCGATCCGCAGCACCTCGCCCCGGCGGTCGGCGGACAGGACGGCGCCGGTGGGGTTCTGGAACAGCGGCTGGCAGACGAGGACTCGGGCGCCGGACGCCTTGAACGCGTCGGCGAGCAGGGCGGGCCGTACCCCGTCCGCGTCCACCGGCACCGGGACGGGCCGCAGCCCGGCCGCCCGCGCGATCGCCAGCATGCCCGGATAGGTCGGCGACTCGACCAGCACGGGCGCCCCGGGCGGCGCGAGCGCGCGCAGGGCGGTGGTCAGCGCGGACTGGCCGCCCGCCGCGACGATCACCTCGGCCGCGGTGATCGCCCCGCCGATGCTCCGGGCGAACCACTCGCGCAGTTCCGGCACGCCCTCGACCGGTGGTCTCGCCCACACGCCGGGACGCCGCCCGGCCCTCGACAGGGCCGCGCCCATCGCCTGTTCCGGCTGGAGCGAGGGGTGCAGATAGCCGCCGTTGAACTCGATCACGCCGGGTGGCGGGGAGGCCAGCGAGACCAGCACCCCGGAGGCGTCCACCGTGCGGGGCGAGGGCTCGGCGCTGCCGTCCGCGCTCAGCGCGACCTCCTGCCAGGAGGTGTCCCCCACGACCGCCGTCCCGCTCTCGCGCGGCCGGGCCCGGAAGGCGCCCGCGCCCGGCCGGGTCACCACGAGCCCCTCGGCGGCGAGGTGCGCCAGGGCCCGCGAGACCGTCACCGGGCTCACCCGGAAGCGCTCGACCAGAGCCCGACTCGACGGCAGTTTTCCACCGGGAGAGTAGCGGTCCAGCTCCTTCCGCAGGTGTTCCACCAGTTCCGCGACACTGCTACGCTCGTGCATGAGAGCAGAGAGTAGCGCTATCACGCGGGATTCAGTAGCGGTCCCGGCCAGGGTCACCGAGGCCGGCGCGTCCGGGCCGCACCGCGCCCGCACCGGCGGCACCCTGCAGGCCGCCCTCGGGGTCATCGCCTTCTCCCTCACCTTCCCGGCCACCGCCTGGGGTCTGGAGAGCTTCGGCCCCTGGTCGCTGGTCGCCGTGCGCAGCGTCCTCGCGGCCGTCATCGCGGGCGGCTGTCTGCTGGCCCTCGGGGTGCGACCGCCGGGCCGCCGGCACTGGGCGGGGCTCGCGGTCGTGGCCGCCGGAGTGGTCGTCGGCTTTCCCCTGCTGACCACGCTCGCGCTGCGGACCTCGACCACCGCGCACGCCGCCGTCGTGGTCGGTCTGCTCCCGCTGACGACCGCCCTGTTCTCGGCGCTGCGCATGGGCACCCGCCCCTCGCGCACCTTCTGGGCCGCCGCCCTCGCCGGGGCCGCCGCCGTCCTCGCGTTCACCGTGGCGCAGAGCGGCGGCGCGCTCACCGCGGCCGACCTCTATCTCTTCGGCGCCCTGCTGGTGTGCGCGGCCGGCTACACCGAGGGCGGCCGGCTGGCCCGGGTGATGCCCGGCTGGCAGGTCATCGGCTGGGCCCTGGTGCTCTGTCTGCCGCTGACCCTGCCGGGCGCGCTGCTGGCCCTGTCGTACGAACCGGTCCGGCTGACCGCGCACGGTGTGGCCGGGCTGCTGTGGGTGGCGGCCGGGTCCCAGTTCCTGGGGCTGGTCGTCTGGTACCGGGGCATGGCGGCGATCGGCATACCGAAGGCCAGCCAGTTGCAGCTGGCGCAGCCGCTGCTCACACTGGTGTGGTCGGTGCTGCTCCTCGGTGAGCAGCTCACCCCGGCCGCGCCCCTGACGGCCGCCGCCGTGCTGGTCTGTATCGCGGTCACCCAGCGCTCCTCCGCCTGAGGACGCCGGAGAACCCGTACGCACACCGGTCCAACCGGCGCCGCCCGCAATAGACTGCGGTCACGGACCGCCACTCCCGTGCGAGACGAGGAGGCCCCCGATGCAGGCAGCTGTAGGCGACACCCTGCTGGTGCACGGCAGGACCGTCGGGCACCACGACCGGACCGCGGAGGTCCTGGAGGTGCTCGGCCAGAACGGGAACCCGCCCTACCGGGTCAGGTTCGAGGACGACGGTCATGAGGCGCTGATGTCCCCCGGCCCGGACACGGTCGTCCGCCACCCCGGGGACCCGAGGTAGCCGACCCGCGTCCGTCACCCCGGTCCCGCCGGTTCACCCCGGCCCCGTCAGCGCGGTGGTTCCGCCGGCCGCCGGTAGTGGTCGGCGACCACGCGTGCCATCGCGCCGATCCGGTCGAGCCCGACCTCCTTGGCCGAGAAGAACACGTGTCCGCGTACCTCCGGGACGTCCCGGGCCAGGGTGAGGTGCTTCGACAGCTCGGCCGGGTCCTGCCAGGCCGCGGGCTGCGCCGGGTCGCCCGCCTTGTACAGGGCCTCCCCGAGGTACAGCCGTGTCCCGCTGTCCCGCGCGGTCTCCGCCCACCAGGACAGCAGCTTCGCGTAGTCGGCGGCGGCGAAGCCGATGATCCAGTACAGCTGCGGGCAGAAGTCTCACGTCAGCCCGGTCACCCCGGGGGGGGCTCTCACGGAAGTCGGTCGGCACGCCGTGGCGGGAACCAGGTCCGGGGTGGTGTGCGGGGAGAGGTTGTCCGGCACGATAGGGACTTCCTGGCCGGCGCACGGCTTCACCGCCTTCTCCAGGAAGGCCAGGAAGGTCGCGCCGTTCCGGTTCGGACTGCACGCGCCGAACACCGCGCCGGCGGCGAACGGGTTCGTGCTGCCGTGCCGCACGTGGTCGTGGGTGCGGGATCGCTCCTGGTTCCACCCATGGTGTACGGGTCCTGAGCGTCGTGTGAACCGGGCGCTCTCGGGAAACTGACCGAGCGCGGGTCGAGATCACGGTCGGTGATGTCGAGGGTGACCTGCGACAGCGAACAGTCACGCAGGTCAGCACATGACCGTCGGCTTTCCGTGGGCGAGATGGCGGAGGATCTTGGCGCGCAGCCGGGCTGCCTTCGGGTGGCCGAGTTCGTCGAAGATGGTCAGCGCCCGTGTCCAGGCTTCGTGGGCGGCTGTGGGCTCGGAGGCGGTGTGGTGGGTGTCGCCGACGTCGGCGAAACTGGTGGCCTCGTGGTATCTGTCGCCGGTCTCGCGGAACAGGTCGAGAGCTTTCCGATAGCAGCCGATCGCTTGCCGGCACTGGCCGAGATGGTGGTGGACGTAGCCAAGGGCGTCCCAGGAGTACGCCTGACCGTCGAGATCCATGATCTCCTCGGCCAGCGCGAGGGCCTGCCGACCATGGGTGAGGGCCTGTCGGCGTTCGCCGAGCCTGGCGTGATACCGGCCGATGTGGTTGAGGGCGATGACCTGTCCGCCACGGTTGTGCACGGCCCGGTAGTGCACGAGGGCCTGGTGCGCGTGACCGAGTGCGTCCCGGAAGCGGCCGTGGTGCAGGGAGATCCGGCCGAGTTCCTGGTGGATACGGGCCTGGCCGGCGGGGTCTGCGAGTTCACTGAACAGGTCCAGCGCGAGCGCGTACTGGGTATGTGCAGCGTCCGGGTGGCCCAGCCTGGTGTGGATGAATCCGAGAGCACGATGGGAGTTGGCTTGACCGGCCCTGTCGTCGTGGCGCCGTGCGGCGTCCAGGGCTGTGGTGAGGGCTGCGGCCTGCGCGTGCCAGTGTCCCTGCCGGTCGAGGAAGGTGGTGAGGGCGGCGGCGAGCCGCCAGGTGTGGGCGTCGAATCCGCCAGGGGTCTGCTTGATGGCGGTGAGGAGGACGGAGCGCTCGGTGGTGAGCCAGGTAAGCGCCTGCCGGTGGTCGGTGAGTTCCTCGGCGGCGGCGCCCGGCCGTGCCGGGGCAAGGGGGATCGGGTCGCGTGTGCAGGTCAGCAGCGAGTCGGCGGAATGGGCGGTATGCAGGTAGTGGTCGAGCAGGCGATGCGTCGCGCTGCGGCGTTCGTGATCGCTGTCGTGGACGCCGACGAGTTCCGTGGCGTAGGCGCGGAGCAGGTCGTGAAAGATGTATCGGCCGGGTTTGTGTTCGGTGAGCAGGTGTCCGCGGATCAACTCGGTCACCAGGGCGCGGGTACGGGTCAGCGGCAGACCGGCCAGCGCGGCCACGGCCCGCAGGGCCGTGTCGGGGCCGGGGTGGAGGCCGAGGAGCCTGAAGAGCCGGGCGGCGTCGGTGCTCAGTGCCTGGTAGGAGGAGGAGAACACCGCCCGTAGCCGGGTTGTCGGGTCTCCGCCGTCCAGCGCGTCCAGAGGACTGCTGTCCTCCTGGAGTTCCTCGGCGAAAACGGTGAGCGCGACATCGGGGTGGGCGGCGGCGCGGGCGGCCACGATCGCCAGCGCCAGCGGCAACCCTGCGCACCGGGCGATGATCTGATCCGCGGCGGCGGATTCGCCGGCCGTTCGGCGAACGCCGAGGCGGCTGGTCAGCAGATCCCGTGCTTCGGCCGGGGCGAGCAGGTCCAGGGCCAGCGCCTGTGCGTTTTCCGCCACGGCCAGGCCGGTGAGCCGGTCACGGCTGGTCACCAGTGCCAGACAGCCGCGTGCGCCGGGCAGCAGCGGGCGCACCTGCTGGACGTCACGGGCGTTGTCGAGCAGCACGAGTACCCGTCTGTCGTCCAACAGACTGCGGTAGAGACCGACCTGTGCTTCCAGGGTGGGCGGTACACGGTCTGGGGATATTCCGAAGGCGTCCAGGAACCCCCGGACCGCCTCAGCCGGGCTCACCATCGGTCCGCTGGGGTCGAACCCGCGCAGGTTCACATACAGCTGCCCGTCGGGAAAGGCTTCCCGTACCCGGTGGGCCCAGTGCACGGCAAGTGTGGACTTGCCGACCCCGGCCGTGCCCGAAACCGACGCGACGACCGCCGAAGCCGCTCGGGCGATGCCCTGTTCCTCGCCGCGCGGCGAGGGCGCGGACACGGCGGTCAGGAGGCCGTCGAGCTGGGCCATTTCGCTGAAGCGCCCGGTGAAGTCAGCTGCTGCCAGGGGAAGTTGGGCAGGACGCGGGCTCTGCCACACCGGCGTTCCGGACAGCGAGGCAGGGGTGGAGTCCTGCTGGAGGATGGCGGTCTGGATGTCCCGAAGCGCCTGGCCGGGGCCGATGCCGAGTTCGTCGGCCAGGCGGCGGTGGATTCGCCGGTAGTGATCCAGTGCCTCGGCGGGGCGTCCGCAGCGGTGCTGTGCGAGCATCAGTTGGCCGTTCACCCGTTCGTCCAACGGGTACATCGCGGCACGAGCCGACAGCTCCGGCAGCAGAGCGGCGTGGCGCCCCATGCCTAATCGCAGGTCTGCCAGGTCCAGTTGGGCCGCAAGCCGTTCCTGGTCGAGGGTGTCGCGCAGGGCGTTGATCCAGGGGGTGTCCAGGTCGGCGAAGGCCTCGGCCCGCCACAGCCTCAGCGCTTGTTCGAACAGGGATTCCGCGTGGCTTCCGTCGTTGCTGGCGCCTGCTTGTGCGACCAGGTGACGGAAGGAATGCAGGTCCACGCTCGCGGTCTCGGCGAGGGTGAGAACATAGCCGCCGGGCTGCCGCGCGATGGCCGCCTCGCTGGTGGCGTCGAGAGACCGTCTCAGCCGGGAGAGATAGCTGTGCAGAGTGGCCCTCGCCCGCTTGGGCGGGCGGTCGCCCCATATACGGTCCGCCAGCTGATCGGGCGTCACCAAGCAGTTGACGTCCACCAGGAGTACCGCCAGTACGCCACGCTGCCGAGTATGGCCCAGCATCGCGGACTGCCCGTCGATGCTGGCTTCGACGCTTCCCAGCACCCCGAATTCCACCGTCACCCTGACCGCACTCCCCCCGAGGCCGGACATCACACGTTCGTTCCTACTGCGTTCGGATCCCCGATTCAAGGATTGTCCAAGGAGTGTCCTCGGCCGGCCCGACACATTGATACAGCCACCACGCAAACCCGCTGCTCTGCTCGGCAGGGCACCGTGAGTACAGTCCCGGAAAGGCAGTCACTGATGAACGATCGAAGAAAAATCGCCTCACGTATCGTCCTCGCACTGATCCTGGCGGCCTGCACGCTCCTGGGTTCGGTCGGGGTCGCCCAGGCCGCGTCGTCAGCCGCGCCCACCGTGCTGGCGCAGCGCGTCGTCACCATCACCCAGGCCAGCTCCAACCGGTTCCTGGACGCCCATGAGATCGAGAGTCTCGACTTCAGGGTGGTCACCCGACCGTTCCAGAACAACACCACCCAGCGTTGGCTGTTGACCGACCTGGGGAACGGTCTCTCCACGATCCAGCAGGTGAGCAACGGGCGGTACCTCGACGCCCACGAGTACTCCGGGATGGACTTCCGCGTCGTCACCCGCCCCGCGCAGGACAACGCGACCCAGGCATGGGTGATTCTTCCGTCCCTCAACGGGACGTTCACGATCCAGCAGGCCAGCAACAGCCGGTACCTCGACGCCTACGAGAACTCCGGCGACGACTTCCAGGTCGTGACCCGGCCGCGGAAGAACGCCGACCAGCAGCGCTGGCGGATCATCAACGTCTGAACCGCACCGGTCGGCGATCTCACCCGCGCTCGGACGATCTGCCGGTTCCCCGGCAGATCGTTTCGCTTGTCCCGAGCACCCCGCAGGGGCGTGCCCCTCGATCATCGGGGCGTCGGCGCCGTCCGCCGGTAGTGGTCGGCGACCACCCGGGCCATGGCCCCGATCTTGTCCTCCTCGACCTCCTTGGCCGAGAAGAACACGTGCCCCCGTGCTTCCGGATGCTCCTTGGCGAGAGTGAGGTGGCGGGACAGTTCGGCCGCGTCCTGCCAGGCCGCGGGCTGCGCCGGGTCGCCCGCCTTGTACAGGGCCTCCCCGAGGTACAGCCGTGTCCCGCTGTCCCGCGCGGTCTCCGCCCACCAGGTCAGCAGCTTCGCGTAGTCGGCGGCGGCGAAGCCGATGTTCCAGTACAGCTGCGGCACGATGTAGTCGATCCAGTTCTCCTGGACCCATTTCCGGGTGTCCGCGTGCAGATCGTCGTACGTCTGCACGCCGGCCCGGGTGTCCGAGCCGGCCGCGTCCGTCGTGGCGTTGCGCCACACCCCGAACGGGCTGATCCCGAACTGCGTGCCGGGGCGGACGGCCTTGATCTGGGCCGCCGTCTCCCGCACCAGCCGGTCGATGTTGTCGCGCCGCCAGGCCGCCCGGTTGGGGAAGCCCCCGCCGTACGCGTCGTACGCCGCGTCGTCGTCGAAGACCTGGCCGGCCACCGGGTACGGGTAGAAGTAGTCGTCGAAGTGCACGGCGTCGACGGCGTACTTCCGTACGGCGTCGAGCATGGCCTTCTCCACGAAGGCGCGGACGGCGGGGATGCCGGGGTTGTAGTAGAGCTTGCCGCCGTAGGGGACGACCCAGTCGGGGTGCACCCGGGCCGGGTGCGAGGCGACGAGCCGGCTCGGGTCGGTGTGGACGGCGACCCGGTACGGGTTGAACCAGGCGTGCAGTTCGAGTCCCCGGGCGTGGGCCTCCTCGACCGCCGTGCCCAGCGGGTCCCAGCCGGGGTCCTTGCCCTGGGTGCCGGTGAGGACCTGCGACCAGGGCTCGTACGGGGAGGGCCAGAGCGCGTCGGCGGTGGGGCGGACCTGGAAGATCACCGCGTTGAGCCGGCGCTCCACGGCGGTGTCGAGGTGGACGCGGAGTTCGGCGAGCTGTTGGGCGGCGGTGAGGCCGGGTGCGGAGGGCCAGTCCCGGTTGACGACGGTGGCCAGCCACATGCCGCGCAGTTCGCCCTCGGCGGCCCGGCGGCGGGGGCCCGGGTCCCCGCCGGCGATGGCGGTGCCCGCCGCCACCCCGCCGGCCGCCACGAGGGTCGCCGCCGCGGTCGCCCAGAACGCCCGTCGTGACATCCGTGGCCTGCGATGCATCCTTCTACCTCCGCGTACCGCGTCCCGCGGGTCCGCTCCGTCGCGGACCGGTCCGTCGCGGGCCGTTCCCGGATCCAGCCTTCCATGTGACACCCGGAATACTGATCAGTAGACGTCGCGGGTAACGTGCGGGTTTGGCGCAGGCCCACACCCCGGGTATCTGCCAGGCACGTAGACCAGTGAAAGGGACGATGTGACGGACTTCCCAACGGGAGATCTCGCACGGGTCGGAGTCGTGGGCTGCGGCCAGATGGGAGCGGGCATCGCCGAGGTGTGCGCCCGCGCCGGACTGGACGTGAAGGTCGCCGAGACCAGCGGCGAGGCTCTGGAGATCGGCCGTACCCGGCTGTTCAACTCCCTGTCCAAGGCCGCCGAGCGCGGCAAGATCAGTGAGGCGGAGCGGGACGACACCCAGGCCCGGCTGAGCTTCACCACGGACCTCGGCGAGTTCGCCGACCGGGACCTCGTCATCGAGGCGGTCGTGGAGAACGAGCAGGTGAAGACGCAGATCTTCCAGGTGCTCGACCAGGTGGTGACCCGCCCGGACGCGATCCTCGCCTCCAACACCTCCTCCATCCCGCTGGTGAAGCTCGCGGTCGCCACCTCGCGGCCCGACCATGTCATCGGCATCCACTTCTTCAACCCGGCCCCGGTGCAGAAGCTCGTCGAGCTGATCCCGGCGCTCACCACCTCCGAGGGCACGCTCAGCCGGGCGCAGCTGTTCGCCGAGAAGGTGCTCGGCAAGCACGCCGTGCGCGCCCAGGACCGCTCGGGCTTCGTGGTCAACGCGCTGCTCGTGCCGTATCTGCTCTCCGCGATCCGGATGTTCGAGTCGGGCATCGCGGGCCGTGAGGACATCGACAACGGCATGGAGCTGGGCTGCGCCCACCCGATGGGTCCGCTGAAGCTCTCGGACCTGATCGGTCTGGACACCATCGTCTCCATCGCCAACAGCATGTACGAGGAGTACAAGGAGCCGCTGTACGCCGCTCCCCCGCTGCTCCAGCGCATGGTGGACGCGGGCCGGCTCGGCCGCAAGTCGGGGTCGGGCTTCTACTCGTACGCCTGATCACCGAAGGACCGGCTACGGACGGTCAGTTCGCCGTCCCGCACGGGCCCGGCACCGGAAACGGTGCCGGGCCCGTCGTATTCACACACCGTGTGCGCGGCGGACACGCATATGCCGTCCGCACACTCTCCCCACCCGCCCACCAGGCGAGTTGACTTCACGTGCGCATGCAAGGGATGCGCTGACTACAGAAAGGAGCGGACTCGTGGCCATCGACCCCGAGCATCCCGTGCACCACGGCGAACTCGCAGAGTTACGCCGCCGCCTGGATGTGGCGCACACACGCGTCGAAGGAGGGCTGACCCTGCTGAGCCACCGCGCCGAACAGAGCGCCAAGGAACTCGACGACCTGCACACGCGGGTCGTCACGCTGGAGCACGCCCGCTGGCCCCTGCCGGCGGTGGCGGCCCTCACGGCCCTGGGCGCCCTGGTGGTGTCCGTCTGGCAGGCGCTGGGCCGCTAGGTGTATTGAGCCGCAGCGTTGTTGACGCGGCTGATGGGTGGCTGGCCGCCGAGTGCGGTGTGGCAGCGGTGGTGGTTGTAGGTGTGCAGGAAGTCTGCCAGGGCGTCGGCGCGTTCGGTGTTGCTGGTGTAGGGCCGCAGGTAGGCCCATTCGTCGAGCAGGGTGCGGTTGAAGCGTTCGACCTTGCCGTTGGTCTGCGGCCGGTAGGCGCGGGTGAGCTTGCCGGTCGCGCCGAGGTCGGCCAGCGCCTGCTGCCAGGCGAAGCTCTTGCGGTAGGGCCAGGCGTTGTCGGTCAGGACCCGCTCGATGCGGTCGATGCCCGATGCGGCGAAGAAGGCCGCGGCCCGGCGCAGGAAGGCGGCGCAGGTGTCGGCCTTCTCGTCCGGGTGGATCTCGCTGTAGGCGACGCGAGTGTGGTCGTCGACGGCGGAGTGGACGTAGTCGAAGCCCATGCCGCTGCGCGTGGTCCGGCCCGCCCGGCGGCCCAGCACCTTGTGGCCGCCGCCGTCGGGGATCCGGCCGAGCTTCTTGACGTCGACGTGGATCAGTTCGCCGGGGCGGTCGCGTTCGTAGCGGCGGATCACGGCGCCGGTGGGGCGGTCCAGCCAGGCCAGGCGGTTGAGGCCGTGGCGGGTCAGGATCCGGTGCACGGTGGAGGTGGGCAGGCCCAGGACCGGGCCGATGCGGGCCGGGCCGGGCTTGCGCTCCCGCCGCAGCCGGCACACCCGGTCCTCCGCCGTCGCCGGGGTGCGGTGCGGCGTCCGATGCGGCCTGCTCGAACGGTCAAGAAGCCCGGCCTCGCCTTCACAGCGCCAGCGGCGGATCCACTTGTGGGCCGTGGCGCGTGAGATGCCCATCTCTGCGGCCACGTGCGCCACGGGACGACCCGAGCGGACACGTTCGACGAGCAGCCGCCTGCCGTGAACGGTCAGCCGGGCATTACGGTGGGACACGAAGACCTCCGAGCGGTGTGTTCCTAGACAGCTCCACCACATCGGAGGTCTTCGCCATGTTCAAGACCCGCCAGTGTCAACAACGCTCATGCTCAATACAGCTAGGGCCTGTCGAGCCTGAGATGGTGCAGCAGGAGCAGGGCGGCCGCCATGTTGGCGGCCGGGACCTCGCCGCGGGCGACCATGTCGGGGACGAGCTTGAGGGGAACCCATTCCCTGCGGTCCGACTCGAAGTCGTCCACCGGGTGACCGACATACGCGCCCTCGTCGGCCCAGTAGATGTGGTGCCGGGCGTCGGTGAGCCCGTTGGAGGGCTCGACGCTCATCAGGTGGTGCAGGGGTCCCGGCCGCCATCCGGTCTCCTCCTCCAGTTCGCGGGCGGCGGCCTCCACGACGGGTTCGCCGTCCTCGACGACACCCGCCGCGAGTTCCCACCCCCAGCTGTCGGTGATGAAGCGGTGCCGCCACAGCAGCAGCACCTCGTTGGCCTCATTGACCACGGTGGCCACGGCCACAGGCCGCAGCCGGATCAGGAAGTGGTCGAGGTGCCGCCCGTCCGGCAATGCGACATCCGCGAGATTGACGCTGAACCAGCGGTTCGAGTACACAGTTTGTTCGCTCTGTTTCGCCCATTGCATGGTTCTGCCACCTTCCGCCGAGTAAGTGGCAATATCGCAGCAGGAGCTTGGTGACAGCAGGCGCACGGCCGGTGCACGGCCGCGCCCCCGGGACACTGTCAGAGCGGTACGCGCAGCGCTCCGTCGATGAGTTCGGCGGCCTCGGAGGTCCCCGCGCAGCCGCTGCGCACGAGGTGTTCGCGTACCGCCCGGAGTCTTTCGCGCAGGCGCATGGACTCCATTCCGCGCGCCCGTTCGGCCATTTCGACGGCCGTCGCCGCCGCCTTGTCCGCGTTTCCCTGCCGCAGTTCGATCTGGCTGAGCATCGCCAGCCGGTGCACCCGGCCCCGGTCGTGCGCCGGGGTGCCGACGGCCGCCGCCGCGTGCTCCGCCGCGGCCGTCAGGTCGCCGAGGCTGAGCAGCGCCTCCGCCACCTGTACGTTCACCAGGCCGGGTTGGACATAGCCGGTCTCATCGGGTTCGTACCCGCGCCGGATGCGCTCGGCGGCCTGCTCGGCCCGCCGGATGCAGGAGAGCGCGCTCGTGCCGTCGCCCAGGTGCGCGTACGCCTTCGCCTGCATCGCGTAGAGGTCGGAGGAGAGCGCCGGGGTGATGTGCTTGCCCGCCGTGCGCAGCGCCGCCTCGGCGAAGGCGACGGCCTGCCGGTGCTCCCGCATGAACAGCGACTGGTTGACGAGGAGCGCGATGACGTACGCCCCGAGCCCCCGGTCCCCGCTGGCCTTCGCCAGCCGCAGCGCCTGGTGGAAGTAGCGCTGGGCCAGTCCGTGGGCGTCGGAGTCGTAGGCGCAGATCCCGGCGATCGCGACCAAACCGCCGGTGGCCCGGTGCAGTTGACGGCCGGTGGCGTCGGTGTAGCTGCCCCGCAGCAGCGGCGCGGCCTCGGAGTTGAGGAAGCCGACGATCCGGGCGCGCGTGGCGACTCCCCCGGCCTTGCGGTACAGCTGCTCGTAGTGGGTCCGGGCCGCGCGCAGCATCTCGATGTCGGCGATGCTGACGCGGTGCCGTCCGCCCCGGGACACATCGACGTCCTCGGGCGGGTTCTCCCACTCCCAGACCGGCATCACGGCGGGCGTCCCGGTGACGGCGGGGGCGCCGAGGACATGGGGGCGCTGCTGTTCGTCGGAGCGCCACAGGGCGGTGGCCCGCTCCACGAAACCGGAGAGCCCGGCGCCGTGCGGGGAGGTCAGCTCGCCGGGGACGCCGAGTCCTATGTCGTCGAGGGTGACGGTCCGGCGCAGCCGTCCGGCGAGCACCTCGCAGATCAGGTCGGGCACCTGACCGCGCGGGCGCTGGCCCTTCAGCCACCGGGCCACGGCGGTGTGCTCGTACCGCAGCGCCAGCCCCCGGGCGCGCCCCGCCTGGTTCACGTGCGCGGCCAGACCGGCGTGGGAGATACCGGCCTCGTCGAGGATCGCGTCGAGCAGGGTGTTGGGCTGCATGGGCCCTCCGGTGGCTCGGTGGAGACACCCGCCGGGGAAGGGCCGGGCGCCTAGGGGGTGGGAGCGAGAGGAGGGTTGTCGGCCGCGGGTCGTCCGTGGCCGGTGGCGCCGTTCCTCGCGCCCCTGAGGGTGAGTGGGCGGTCGTTGCGCAGCACCAGTATCGCGATGTCGTCCTTGGGGCGTCCCCGTGTGTGGCGAAGGAGTTGGGTGAACACGGCCCGCAGTACGGAGTGGGGGGAGATCGGCCGGCCGCGCACGGCTTCGGCGAGCACGCTCTCCAGCGGGAAGAACCGGCGCTCGGCGTCCCGCGCGTCCGGCACCCCGTCCGTGTGGAGGAACAGTGCCTCGCCGGGGAGGAGCCGACCGCAGGGCGTGACCGGCAGGTCTCCGGGGAGAGGGAACGCGCCCAGCGGGGGCAGCGGCTCCGCGGGGGCCACGAGTTCCGCCCGGCCGCCGCTGAGCAGATAGGGCCAGGGATGGCCGCAGTTGAGGGCGTGGAGGGCGCCGTCGGGGGCGATCTCCAGAAGGAGGACGGTGACGAAGTCCTCGGTGTCCTCGGCGTGGGCGCGGGCGCGGTGGTGCCGGGCGAGGGCGCGGTCGAGGCGGGTGAGGACCCCGGCGAGCTCGGCCTCGTCGTGGACGGCCTCGCGGAAACTGCCCAGCACGGCGGCGACGGTGCCTACGGCGGCGAGGCCGTGCCCCCGTACGTCGCCCATCACCACCCGTACGCCGTGTTCGGTGGAGATCACCTCGTAGAGGTCGCCGCCCGCGTGCGCTCCCCGGTCGGCGGAGAGCTGCGCGGCGGCGGTGGCCAGTCCGTCGACCCGTGCGGGCGGCGGCCTGAGCAGCACGCCCCGCACCGCGCAGGCGGCCTCACGGGCCTGCCGCACTTCCCGCAGCATCACCTGCCTGACGTGCAGCATCAGCCCCGTGCCGACCGCGAGGAACACGGCCCCGCCGACGATCCGGACCCCGCCCAGCGCCCGCCGTACGTGCCGTCGGCCGGAACGCCGAGGAGCCCCGGCCCTGCTTCGAATCATGCCGTTGGCCCCCCATCAGGCCCGGACAGCGCAGAAGGCCCCGAGAGGCCGGTCCGATTCTGTCCACCGGATGCCTCGACAGGGGCCTTCACAGGAAGTTGTCACCCAAATGAGTGAGGTGACTACGGAGGGGGCGATGGGGGTGGGAGGTTCGCCCCCACCCCCCAAGCGCCCTAACTCCGCAGAACCGCCCCGGTGCGCTCGCCAGCGAGGGCAACCGCCGCGTCCCGCGCCGCCGAGGCCTCGTCCACGGTCAGCGTCCGGTCCCCGGCCCGGAAGCGGAGCGCGTACGCCAGCGACTTCCGCCCGTCGCCGAGCTGCTCCGCGTTCTCGTAGACGTCGAACAGCCGGATGCCCTCCAGCAGTTCACCCGCCCCCTCGCGCAGCGCGGCCTCCACGTCGGCGTGCGGCACGAACGCGTCGACGACGAGCGCGACGTCCTGCGTGGCGACGGGGAACGTGGAGATGCCGGGCGCCCGCGGGGTGTCGTCGCCGACCCGCTCCAGGGCGTCCAGGTCCAGTTCCATCGCGGCGGTGCGGGCCGGCAGTCCGAGCGCCTTGAGGACTCGCGGGTGCAGCTCACCGGCGTGGCCGACGACCTGCTCGACGCCGTCCGCGACGACCACGAGCTCGGCGCACCGGCCCGGGTGCCAGGGGCCGTACTGCCCCTTGCGGACGATCAGTTCGGCACCGGCCTCGCGGGCGACCGCGCGACCGGCCTCGACGGTGTCGGCCCAGTCGGCGGCGCGCCCCTTGCCCCACCAGCCGGCCTGCTCACGGGCCCCGGCGACGACGACGGCGACGTGGCGCGGCTGCTCGGGCAGCGCGGCGTTCAGCGACGCGATCTCCTCGTCGGTCGGCCGGCGGTCGACCGGCGGCGACGCGGCGATCCGCTGCTCCTCGCGCGGGAGGAACACCAGCCCGGTCTCGAACAGGGCCAGGTCGTGCGTGCCCCGGCCGTCGTTGCGCCGCAGCGCGCCCAGCAGGCCCGGCAGCAGCGAGGTGCGGAGCGCGGGCTCCTCGTCGTTGAGCGGGTTGGTGAGCCGGACGACACGGCGGGCCGGGTCGTCGGCGTCCAGGCCGAGCTGGTCGAAGACCTGCTCGCCGATGAACGGGTAGTTCGGCGCCTCGACGTAGCCGGCTCCGGCCAGCGCCCGGCCGACGCGGCGGTGCAGCCGCTGCCGGTGGGTGAGGCCGCGGCCCGAGGGGGGCTTGGGGAGCGTGGAGGGCAGGTTCTCGTAGCCCTCCAGCCGGATGACCTCCTCCGCGAGGTCGTTGACCTCGGTGAGGTCGGGCCGCCAGGACGGCACGGTGACGATCAGCTCGTCCGCCCCGTAGACGTCGCAGCCGACCTCCTGGAGGCGGCGTACGACGGTCTCGCGGCCGTAGTGGACGCCCGCGACCTTGTCCGGGTGGTCCGCCGGGACGGTGATGGTGTGCGGCGCGGACGGGGCGACGACCTCGGTGACGCCCGCGTCGGCGGTGCCGCCCGCGAGGAGCACCAGCAGGTCGACGGTGCGCTGGGCGGCGGCAGCGGCGGCCTGCGGGTCGACGCCGCGCTCGAAGCGGCGGGACGCCTCCGACGACAGCTTGTGGCGGCGGGCCGTGCGTGCGATGGCGACCTGGTCGAAGTGGGCGGCCTCGATGACGACGTCGCTGGAGGCCTTCTCCAGGTCGTCATGGTCGGCGATCTCCGTGTCGGCGCCGCCCATGACCCCGGCGAGGCCGATGGGCCCGCGCTCGTCGGTGATCACCAGGTCCTCGGCGTGCAGCTTCCGCGTGACGCCGTCGAGGGTGACGATCTTCTCGCCCTCCTCGGCCCGGCGCACGCCGATGGTGCCCTGGACGAGGGAGCGGTCGTAGGCGTGCAGCGGCTGGCCCAGCTCCATCATCACGTAGTTGGTGATGTCGACGGCGAGCGAGATCGGGCGCATGCCGACCTTCTGCAGCCGGCGCTTCAGCCAGATCGGGGAGCGCGTCTCGGGGTCGAGCCCGGTGACGGTGCGGGCCGTGAAGCGGTCGCAGCCGAGCGGGTCCGAGACCTGGACGGCGTACCCGAACGCGTTGGGGCCGGGGACGTCGAGGAGCGCCGGGTCGCGCAGCGGCAGACCGTAGGCGATGGCGGTCTCGCGGGCGACGCCACGGATCGACAGGCAGTCGCCGCGGTTGGCGGTGACGGCGATGTCGAGGACCTCGTCGACCAGCTCCAGCAGCTCGATCGCGTCCTTGCCGACCTCGGTCTCGGGCGGCAGCACGATGATGCCCTTGGTGCCGTCGTCGCCCATGCCCAGCTCGTCGCTGGAGCAGATCATGCCGTGGGAGGTCTTGCCGTACGTCTTGCGGGCGGAGATGGCGAAGCCGCCGGGCAGTTCGGCACCGGGCAGGACGACCACGACCTTGTCGCCGACGGCGAAGTTGCGGGCGCCGCAGACGATCTCCTGGGGCTCACCGGTGCCGTTGGCCGTGGAGACGTCGACGGTGCAGAAGCGGATGGGCTTCTTGAACTCCGTCAGCTCCTCGATGGTCAGCACCTGACCGACGACGAGGGGGCCCTTGAGGCCGTCGCCGAGCTGCTCGACCGTCTCGACCTCCAGACCGGCCGAGATCAGCTTGGCCTGGACGTCACGACCGGTCTCGGTGGCCGGCAGGTCGACGTACTCCCGCAGCCAGGAAAGCGGGACCCGCATCAGATCTCCATCCCGAACGGCCGGGTGAACCGGACGTCACCCTCGACCATGTCTCGCATGTCTTCGACGTTGTGGCGGAACATCAGCATCCGTTCGATGCCGAACCCGAAGGCGAATCCGCTGTACTTCTCGGGGTCGACCCCGCAGGCGGTGAGGACCTTGGGGTTGACCATGCCGCAGCCGCCCAGCTCGATCCAGCCCTCGCTGGAGCAGGTGCGGCAGGGGCGGTCGGGGTTGCCGACGGACTCGCCGCGGCAGACGTAGCAGACCATGTCCATCTCGGCGGACGGCTCGGTGAACGGGAAGAAGTTCGGCCGCAGCCGGGTCTTCATGCCCTCCCCGAACAGCGCCTGGACCATGTGGTCCATCGTGCCCTTGAGGTCGGCCATGGTCAGGCCCTCGTCGACGGCGAGCAACTCGACCTGGCGGAAGACCGGGGTGTGCGTGGCGTCCAGCTCGTCGGTGCGGTACACGACACCGGGGCAGATCACGTACACCGGCAGCTCGCGGCTGAGCAGGGAGCGGATCTGCACGGGCGAGGTGTGGGTGCGCAGCACGACACCGGACTCGGTGCCGCCTTCCGGGCCCTGGACGAAGAAGGTGTCGGCCTCGCCGCGGGCCGGGTGGTCCGGGCCGATGTTGAGGGCGTCGAAGTTGAACCACTCGGCCTCGGCCTGGGGGCCCTCGGCGACCTCGTAGCCCATGGCCACGAAGACGTCCTCGATGCGCTCGGAGAGGGTGGTGAGCGGATGGCGGGCGCCGGCCGGTACGCGGTCGTACGGCAGCGTGACGTCCACGGCCTCCTCGACCAGCACCCGGGCGTCGCGCTCGGCCTCCAGCTCGCTCTGGCGGGCGGCGAGGCCCTTGTTGACCGCGCCCCGGGCCTGGCCGACGAGCTTGCCTGCGGCGGCCTTCGCCTGCGGGGGCAGGGCGCCGATCTCGCGGTTGGCGAGGGCCAGCGGGGAGGTGCCGCCGGTGTGGGCGACCTTGGCCTCCTGGAGGGCGTCGAGTGAGTCCGCGGCGGCGAAGGCGGCGAGCGCCTCGTCCCGCATGCGCTCGATCTCTTCGGGTTTCAGGGCCTCGACCTCTACAGGGTCGTACGACTTGTTCGGTGCCGACATCTCTTCCCGTGCTTCCGATTGGCTGGCGATAGGTCCCCGTGACCGGCGCTCAGGGCCGTGTGCAGGACACAAAGGTGCCAAAGGCCGAGTCTAACGGGGTGGAGGTGGACGAACGCGCCCGTGGTGCTCAGGCCAGGTAGGCCGGTGCCGCCACGGGCAACGTAAATCGGAACTCGGCGCCGCCGACGGGGGCGCGTCCGACCGTGATGGTGCCGCCGTGGGCCTCGACGATGCCCTTGACGATGTAGAGCCCCAGACCGGTGCCGCCGCGCTTGCTGCCCCGCCAGAAGCGGGTGAAGACGCGGTTCATGGACTCCTCCGGGATGCCGGCGCCCTCGTCGCTCACCGTGACCGATGTACCGGTGTCCTCGCCCTCGCGGGGGGACGCCGTGGGCGTGACGTCAATCGTGACGGTTCCCTCGCCGTGCCGCACCGCATTTTCGAGGAGGTTGCTGAGCACCTGGTCGATCTTGTCCGGGTCGGCCCACAGGGCGGGCAGCGGCTGCTCGATCCGCAGCAGGAACCGGTCGGCGGGCTGCCCGGCGGCGACGTACGCCTGGATGTGCCGTCCGACGGCCGCGCCTATGTCGACGGGCTGCCTGCGCACTTCGAGCCGCCCGGAGTCGATCCGGGAGATGTCGAGCAGTTCGGCGATGAGCCGGGTGACGCGGTTGGCGTCGGCGTCCACGGTCTCCAGCATCAGCTTCTTCTGGTCGTCCGTGAACCGCTCCCACTTGGCGAGCAGGGTGGCGGTGAACCCCTTGACCGAGGTCAGCGGCGACCGCAGCTCATGGGCGACGGTGGCGATCAGCTCGGCGTGACTGCGCTCGGTGCGGCGCCGGGCCTCGGTGTCCCGCAGGGAGACGACGACCCGGCGGACGGGCCCGGTCGGCTCCGTCCGGACGTAGCGGGCCGATACGAGGATCTCGCGCGCCCCGGGCAGCAGCAGGTTCCGCTCGGGCTGCCCGACCCGGATGGCGAGCCCCCCGTACGGGTCGGTCAGCTGCCACCAGCGGCGGCCTTCGAGGTCCTCTAACGGGAGGGCCCATTCGAGGGGGCGGCCGAGGGCGTCGGCGGCGGGGGTGGCGGTGATCCGGGCGGCGGCGGCGTTGAAGCAGATCACCCGGCCGTTCTCGTCGGCCACGACCAGTCCGTCGGGGAGGTCGTCGGGGTCGATGCCCAGCTCGGCGAGATCGTCGTGCCGGGCCGCGGACGGGGCGAGCACGTCACGTGCCCCCAGTGTGCTGCTCCTGCCGACCCTCATCCCCGTACCCCACCTCTCGCGTTGTGCAGTGGGCCCCCGAGCCCGTCACCCTACTAGCTGGGCGTGACGGTGCGGCACCCTCCGAAGGCGCGCTGTGCACGGGCGGACGCATAGAGACATACGGCGGCGGCGGTCGCCAGGTTCAGGCTCTCGGCCTTTCCGTGGATCGGCACCCGGACGACCGCGTCGGCAAGCGCCCTCGTCTCCTCGGGCAGCCCCCACGCCTCGTTCCCGAACACCCAGGCCGTGGGCCCGCCCATGGTGCCCTTGTCCAACTCGTCGTCGAGGTCGTCCCGGCCCGCGCCGTCGGCGGCGAGGACGCGTACACCGACGCCCCTGAGCCCCGCGACGGCCTCCTCGACGGGGACGCCGACCGCCACCGGCAGATGGAACAGCGACCCGACGGAGGCGCGGACGGCCTTGGGGTTGTACAGGTCCACGGACGCGTCGGTGAACACGACCGCCTCGGCCCCGGCGGCGTCCGCGCAGCGCAGTACGGTGCCGGCGTTCCCGGGGTCGCGGACATGGGCGAGCACGGCGACGAGCTTCGGCCGGGCGGCGAGGATCTCGTCGAACGGGGTGTCCAGGAACCGGCAGATCCCGACGAGGCCCTGCGGGGTGACGGTCGTCGAGATGTCGGCGATGACCGCCTCGTCGGCGAGGTGCACCCGGGCGCCGGCGGCGCGGGCCGCGTCGAGGATCTCGGTGTAGCGCTCCGCGGCGTCGACCGTGGTGAACAGCTCGGTCAAGGTGTCCGCGCGCCCGGTGGCCTCCCGGACGGCCTGCGGGCCCTCCGCCAGGAACAGCCGGTCCTTCCCCCGGAAGTTCCGCCTCGCCAGCCGCCGGGCGGCGGCGACGCGGGCGGACCGGGGGGAGATCAACTCGGGGGCGGGGGGCATGGGTCACCTTTGGGTCTTGGGTCTTGGGTCGGAGAGCTCGGGGGGTTCGGTGCGTCAGCGGGTGCGGGTCCGTGGGGCTTCTCGCGCAGTTCCCCGCGCCCCTGAAAAGCAGGGGCTGCGCCCCGTGCTTTTCAGGCCCGCCGCCGGTCGCCTTCCAGGCCGCGGGGACCTGGTCTTCCAGGCCCGCAGGGGCCTGGTCTTTCAGGGGCGCGGGGAACTGCGCGAGAAGCCCCACCGGACCCGCACCCGACAACGCACCCAAAACACCCGGACCCGCAGGCGGCAAGCACCTGCGGGTCCGGGTCACATCTCACACGGCTCAGGCCAGCGCGAGCGTCACGCCGCCTTGGGCGCGTTGACGTCCGCCGGCAGCGCCTTCTGCGCGACCTCGACGAGCGCCGCGAAGGCGGTCGCGTCGTTGACGGCCAGCTCCGCGAGGATCTTGCGGTCGACCTCGATGTTCGCGGCCTTCAGACCCTGGATGAGGCGGTTGTACGTCATGCCGTTCTGGCGGGCAGCGGCGTTGATGCGCTGGATCCACAGCTGACGGAAGTCGCCCTTGCGCTTCTTGCGGTCGTTGTAGTTGTAGACCAGCGAGTGGGTGACCTGCTCCTTGGCCTTGCGGTACAGGCGCGAACGCTGACCGCGGTAGCCGGAGGCCGCCTCGAGGATCGCCCGGCGCTTCTTGTGGGCGTTTACCGCCCGCTTGACGCGTGCCACTTTTTAACTCCTTGTAGCGGGGCCGTGGTTGTCGTCACACGACCCGGAATCGATGGGGTCCCGGTCCTGACGTACGGCGCTCACGAGGGGCGCCGCGTACGTCACTTGCCGAGAAGCTTCTTGATCTTCGCGGCGTCGCCCGGGGCCATCTCGGCGTTGCCGGTGAGGCGACGCGTCACGCGGGACGACTTGTGCTCGAGCAGGTGGCGCTTGCCGGCGCGCTCACGGAGCACCTTGCCGGAGCCGGTGATCTTGAAGCGCTTGCTGGCACCGCTGTGCGACTTGTTCTTCGGCATAGCGCCGTTCTCTCCTCGTCAGTGGCGCTCCGGTGCCCGGTCGTGAAACCGGGCACGACGGAACGTCATTTCTTTCGGTTGACACCCTGGAGTTGTGTCCAGGGCTTCCCCCGGACTCGCGTCCCGGGGACTTACGCCTCGGCAGGCTCCTCGGCCGGCGCCTCGGCTTCGACGTGCTCGGCGTCGGAGTGCTCGGTCTCGGCGGCGTTCTGCGACTTGCCGGGGTTGGCCTTCGCTTCCGCCTTCCGGGCTTCCTGCGCCTGCCGGGCCTCGGCCATCGCCTCGGTCTTCTTCTTGTGCGGACCGAGAACCATGATCATGTTTCGGCCGTCCTGCTTCGGGTTCGACTCGACGAACCCGAGGTCCTCGACGTCCGAGGCGAGACGCTGCAGCAGTCGGTAGCCCAGCTCGGGCCGGGACTGCTCGCGACCACGGAACATGATCGTGATCTTGACCTTGTCGCCCTGCTTGAGGAACCGGACGACGTGACCCTTTTTGGTGTCGTAGTCGTGCGGGTCGATCTTCGGCCGGAGCTTCATCTCCTTGATGACCGTGTGCGCCTGGTTCTTGCGCGCCTCACGGGCCTTCATGGCCGACTCGTACTTGAACTTCCCGTAGTCCATGAGCTTGCAGACCGGCGGACGTGCGTTCGCGGCCACCTCGACCAGGTCGAGGTCGTACTCCTGCGCAAGCTCCAGGGCCTTGGCAAGCGGAACAATCCCGACCTGCTCGCCGCTGGGACCGACAAGTCGCACCTCGGGAACGCGAATCCGGTCGTTGATGCGGGGCTCGGCGCTGATGGATCCTCCTCGGTAGCACCAACACGACGGTCTGGCGGACCGCCGCGTCATGTCTGGTTGACATCAGGACCAACCATCGCGGCGCATGAAAAATGCCCCGGACAGGACACAGGCGGGGCTCCATATGCTGCCGGAGCACCGCCGCGGGTGTCCCGCGGGGCGCAGTATCGGACGACTCCACCGTCCGTACGGAACGGTGGGGGCCGCCTGACCGGTGACCTGCCGTCCCGAAGGACGATCAGGTGGGAGTTCGGAGCCTCCACTTGCGGGCCGGGCACACAGGTGTCCAGCCGGTCGTGGAAACAACCATACCGGGTTCAAACCTGACGTGCCAATCGGGGTGCGGCGGCTCCCGCAGGTCGGGGCGTGCGCGCCGGGGCCTATCGTGTGGGGCATGAGTGACACCCCTCCTGAGAGCCCCGACTTCGACTCGATGACCCGCGACATCGCCGAGGTCCCCGCGGTCGAGGTGATCGTGACGGTCGCCGTCAATCTGATGAGCGCCGCCGCGGTGAAGCTCGGTCTGACCGAGGAGGGCGACAAGTACAAGGACCTGGACGAGGCCCGCAAGCTGGTCACCGCCCTCGCCGGTCTGCTGGACGCGTCCGCGACCGAGATCAGCTCCTTCCACGCGGCCCCGCTGCGCGACGGCCTGAAGTCACTGCAGCTGGCGTTCCGCGAGGCCTCCGTCGTCCCGGACGAGCCGGGCCAGGGCCCGGGCGAGAAGTACACGGGTCCGGTCTACGGCTAGGGCCTGTCTTCAAATTCCCGTCGTCGCCCGAAGGGCGGCCCCGCGGCGTCGTGGGGGTACCTCCCGGTCGAGCGAAGCCGAGACTGGGGGAGCGTGCTCTCGGCGTGCCGGGCCCTGACCCGCGTACTGGACGTACTCGGGTCAGGGCCCGGTGCGGCGGTGGGGGTACCTCCCGCTCGAGCGAAGCCGAGAGTGGGGGAGCGTGCATGGCGTCGCGGGGCAGGCGGGAATTTGAAGACAGGCCCTAGGCCGGACACGACCTGGCCGCTCACCGCACGTACAAGGGCTCGCCCGGAGGCGTCGCCCCGGCCGGCAGCAGTGCCAGGTCGAGGCCGCGCACCAGGCGGGCCCGCAGTGTGTCGTCGGCGGCGAGGCGTCGGGCGACCGCGTGGACGCTCGCGTCGTCCGGCATGCCGGGGTGCAGGACCAGGGCGAGGGTGCCGTCCCCCTGGCCGGGTCCGAGGTACGCCCGCTCCACCGCGCCCACGGCGGCGACGGCGGCGCGCACCGCCTCGATCACCGCCGGGTCGGCCAGCGGGTCCGTGGTCGTACGTCCCTCGGCGAGGGCGAGCAGCCCGGGGCCGGTCAGCTCGAACGGCACCGGTCCGGCCAGGTCCAGGACGACCGTGTCCGCCTTCTCGTGCGCGGCGGCCTGGAGCGCCTGGTGCAGCGGTACGGCGACGGGGCGGGCCGCCGGGTCCCAGAGCGCCAGCGAGTCGGTGGAGGTGAAGGCGGGCAGGGCGGTGCGGCCGCCGGCCTTCAGGGTGGGGACGGCCATGTCGCTGGTCTTCTCGCGGCGCAGACCGTTCTCGTCCACCTCGACCTCGCCGAGCACGGCCACGACGGGCACCAGCAGCCGGGCGCCGCCGAGGGCTTCGAGGACGGGGCCCACGGCGGTCCGGTCGGCGGCCCAGTCGGTGAGCGCGGCGCTCAGCCGGGGGTCGGCGGAGCCGTCGTCGTCGGAGAAGCCGGGGTCGGGGATGTTCTTGTTCGCCACGGTCGTCGACCCTATCGGTCCTGTCGCGGACGTTCGGCCGGGCGTTCGGCGGGACGTCCAGCCGGGCGTTCGGCGGCCGGAAACGTGGCGGTCACATCACTCACGGTTTTCTCAGCGTTCCCTGACAAGCATCTAACAATCGCCTAACCACACCCACAGCGCGGCGCACAACCATCGCCGCATGCCTTCTCCGAGAGCCCGTCGCCGCGCCCGTACGTCGGGGCGCCGTCCGCTCGTCCGCCTCGCGCTCGCCGCCGCCGTCCTGGTGGGCGGCACGGCCGCCGGGACGGTGTTCATGAGGGCCCAGGCACAGGACGGCGGGGGTTCCGCCGTATCGTCGTCGGCGTCGTCCGCGTCGTCGGCGCCCTCGCCGGTGGTCACTGAGGAGGCTGCGGTGGAACCTGTGGCGGTGCCCGAGGCCGACCACGACGGGCTGCTGGCGACGGCGCTCGCGGAGGTGACGGTCGAGGACGGGGCGGCGGTGTCCGTGGCCGTGCTCGACGTGGCGTCCGGGGACTCGGCGGTGTACGGGGACGCCCGGTTCGACACCGCGAGCATCGTGAAGGCGGACATCCTGGCGGCGTTGCTGCTCCGGGCGCAGGACGCGGGCCGGCGGCTCACCGCGCAGGAGAGGACGTACGCCTCCGCGATGATCCGCGACAGCGACAACGCCTCCGCGACGGCCCTGTGGAGGGCCATCGGGCAGGCGGACGGTCTCGACGCGGCGAACGAGCGGTTCGGTCTGACCGGCACCGAGGGCGGCGACGGGCTCTACTGGGGCCTGACCCAGACCACGGCCGCCGATCAACTCGCCCTGCTCCAGCAGGTGTTCGGGGACGACGACTCCTCCGAGCTGAGCGCTGCCTCACGGGCGTACGTCCAGGAGCTGATGGGGTCGGTCGCGGAGGGGCAGGACTGGGGTGTCTCGGCGGCGGCGACGGGTGGGGCCGGGGGGTCCGGGTTCGCGCTGAAGAACGGGTGGCTGCCGCGTACCGCCACCGGGCTGTGGGACATCAACAGCGTCGGCCGGGTCACGGTGGACGGACGCGCGTACCTGGTCGCGGTGGTGTCCGACGGCAGCACGACGAAGGCGAAGGGGATCACGCTGGTCGAGGCGGCGGCGAGGGCCGCCGTCTCGGTGTTCGAGGACACGGCGGGCACGACGGACGCGGAGGGCGTGGCGGAGGTGACGGCGGCGGCCGGTGCCGCCACGCGCTCCTAGGCCATTCCCGGGCCGGTCCTGGGCCGTGTCCGGCACAGAAGGGTCCGGTCCGGGGCGGATCAGATGACGTACTCGTCGGGGCGCCCGCGGCCCCGGCCGCGCCAGATGGCCACGGCGGTCACCAGCAGGAACACACCGAGACCGCCCGCGGCGGGGGCGGCCCAGCCGGCGATGGGGTCCTCCTCCTCGACCGGGTCCGGGCCGGAGCCGAAGTACTTGCCGCCGTACGACGCCGTCTTGAGGTCGTCGGAGGTGAGCCGGCCGCCCTCCTCGATCGCGGCGGCCGGGTCGACGAAGCCGAAGCCGCGGGAGTCGTCGCGACCGCCGGCCGGGGTCTCGCGGGCGGTCCCCTCCAGGAGGCGCTTGACCTGGGCGGGGGTCAGATCCGGGTGGGCCGCCTTGATGAGGGCGGCGGCGCCGGACACGAAGGCCGCGGCGGCGCTGGTGCCCCAGCCCTCGTAGTACTTGCGGTCCGGGTCGGCGATGACGACGTCCATGCCGGGGGCGCTGACGGTGGCGTACCAGCGGCGGGTGGAGAACGGGGCGCGGTCGCCGTCCTCGTCGACGGCGGTCACCGCGATGACGCCCGGGTAGGCCGCCGGGTACGAGATGTGGTCGCCCTTCTCGCCGCCGTTGCCTGCGGAGGCGACGACGATCGAGCCCTTCGCCAGGGCGTACTGGACGGCGGCGTCCTCGGAGGGTTCCGGGTGGGCCGACTCGGAGTCGTCGCCGAGGGAGAGGTTGATGACGTCGACGTCCTGGTCGGCGGCCCAGCGGATGCCCTCGGCGAGGGCGTTGCCGCGGGTGCTGCGGGCCTTGGAGCGGGAGGGGTCGCCGTCTTCGAGGATGACGCGGACGGGGAGGATCCTCGCCTCGGGGGCGATGCCGAGGACGCCTTCGGAGTTGTTCGCGCCGTGTCCGTGGCCGGCGATGATCCCGGCCATGGCGGTGCCGTGCCGGGCCCAGGCGCGGTTGCCGCGCGAGGCCCCGAAGCCGACCATGTCCTTCGTCGGCAGGATGTTGCCGGCCAGGTCCGGGTGCTCGTCGTCCACACCCGTGTCCAGGACGGCGACGGTGATCCCGGCGCCCTTCGTCGTACGCCACGCCTCCTGTGTGCGCATCGCGTCCAGTGCCCACTGCTGGTCCCGGATGCTGTCGGCGTGCGCCGCGGTGGAGGGCAGCAGGGCGAGGGAGGCGGCCAGGGGGACGGCGAGGAGGGCGAGGCCCAGGGGGCGGTGGGTGCGCCGGGCGGGCCGGCTTTCCTCGGCGTTCATGAAGGCTGCTCCGTGGCGGACGCGGCGGTCCTGCGCAGACCGCGTTCGACGCGGTCGGCGAGGCCCTTCGCCTCGTGACCGAGGCCGGACTGGGCGGGGGCGGTGGTGGCGCCTGCCCTCATCGCCTCCTCGGCGGGCTGTGGTTCGGTGACGGTACGGCCGTCGGCGAAGCCGGAGACGGCGTAGACGACGACGGGTACGTCGGTGAGGACGGAGATCGTCCAGGAGGCCCGCTGGCCGTCGCCGAAGCCGGCGGCGACGGTGTCCTCGGCGGCGTACGGGCGGGGCATCAGGTCGGTACGGCGGTCGAGGCCGTCCTTGGTGAAGCGGTTCCTGAGCGCGGTCATGGCGGCGGCGTCGGTCTTGGTGAACATCAGGCCGACGGTGGTGATGTTGCTCTGGGTGGCGTCGGTGTAGGTGGCGCGCAGCAGCCGCAGACAGCCGGCGGGGGCGAGGGCCTTGCGCAGCAACGGGTCGAAGGCGTCGGCGCAGCCGCTGTCGGGCGCGACGGCGATACGGGTCCAGGTGCGGTCGGTGCCGCCGGGGCCGGCGCCCTCGCCCCGGACGGTGGGCGGGAACAGGTCGTCGACGGGTACGTCGTGCCACAGTTGGCCGGCCGCCGCGAAGGTGTCGCGGGAGGTGTCGGTGCCGGAGTCGCCGGTGAGCCAGCTCCCGGCCGCCGCGCCGCCGATGAGGCCGACGCCGAGCACCACGCACACGGCGACGGTCGCCGCGCGCGCCTTGGTGGGCCGTGGCCTGCGTCGTCCGGCGTACGGCTCGGGCGGTGTCCAGGGCGAGGTGTCCGGCTGCGCGAACGTCACGAAGGGCCGCCCGGACGACGCCCCGAGAACACCGTCGAGCGCCTCGGCGGACCGCCGCGACGCCCACGTCGGCGGCTGCCAGCCCCCGGGCCTCTCAGGCGTGAGCGGCCGTGGCCGAGGCGTCCCTTCGGGCCCCGTCTCCTCGGACAGCGGACGACGAGGAGGCGCGGCCGGGGGCGGGGGCGGGTCTGCCGGGCGGGGCGAGTGCCCGCTGACGGAAGTACCGGACGAACGGGACCGGCGGCTGTCGGCGGCCGGCTCCGGGGACCGTCCTGTTCCACCGCCACCGGCTGTCCCGGCGGGCCGGGAGGAGCGCTCGCCCAGGGGCGGGGCCGATTCGGCGGACCGCGCCCCCGAGGACGGCGCGGCCCCCGCACGCCGCCCGGCGTCCCGCGCGGAGGGCGGGGCATCGGGGAAGCGGGCCGAGGCCGGGGGCGGCGTGTCGGCGGGGCGACGAGCGCCCGGCGCACCACCGGGGAAGCGCGGCGAACCCGCGGGCGGCGTGCCATCCGAACGACCGGCACCCGGCGCACCACCAGGGAAACGCGGCGAACCCGCGGGGGGCGTGCCGTCCGAACGACCAGCACCCGGCGCACCACCGGGGAAGCGTGGCGAACCCGCGGGCGGAGTGTCATCCGAACGACCGGCACCCGGCGCACCACCCGGGAAACGCGGCGAACCCCCGGGCGGAGTGTCATCCCGGCGACCGGCAGGCGACGGACCGGCCGGGCGCCGCACACTCGGCGCACCGCCCGAAACACGCGGCGAACCCCCGGGCGGCGTGCCATCCGAACGACCGGCGCTCGGCGCACCGCCCGGGAAACGCGGCGAACCCGCGGGCGGAGTGTCGTCCGGGCGGCGGGCGGGCGGGGTGTCGTCCGGGCGGTGGGGGTTCGGGCGGCCGTCCGGGAAGCGGGTCGCGGTCGGCGGGGGTGTCTTCAGCAGACGGGTCCAGGCCGCGGGTGGGGCGTCCGGGAAGCGGGCGGAGGCGGCCGGCGGAGGCGGAGTGGCCGTGGTGCCGCCGCTCTGGCTCGTGGTGCGCCGGAAGTCGGAGAAGCGCGGGTGTTCGGCGCGACGCAGGGTGGTGCCGGCGTCCGCGGCGGAGGCGCGCTCGGGGCCCGCGCTGCCCGAACTCCGGTTGTTCTCCGGGGTGTTCGGCAGATCCGCCGTGCCCGGGTGCCGTACGTCCTGGGGCGCGCCCGGCGCCGAGGACGGGCGGGGCGGTGTGCCGGCCCGGGCCGGCACACCCGCCGTCGGGGGCCGCTGCGGACGGCGCGGCACGGTCGGACCCGTCCCTGCCCGGGGCGCGCGATCCGGGCGGGGCGGCAGCGCCGTGGGCTCCTCCGTCGGCCCGGAACCGAACGAGCCAGGGGGCACGGGCGCACCCGGGGCGGACGGGCCCGGCGCCGCGCTCCCGGCGGAGACGCCCGGGGTCGCGGACCCTGATCCCGACCCCGGCGCCGTGGCGTCCGGTGTCGCGGGCGACGGGTCCTCGTGGGTCGGCGGTATGGACGGGCGGGGCGGGGCCGGTGGGCGTGGGGGGTGGGAGGCGCGGCGCGCTTCCGTGCTCATGCACCCCCCGTTTCCTCGTCCCGTGCCGACCCGGAGGTCGTCCGGGCGTCCGACCGCCCGTGGGGAGCGGTCGTCACGCATGACCGGGAGTCACCCCGCTGACGGTCCGCCGACACCACGGGCAAGCCATACCCGTGGCAGCGGATCGGCATCCCCGTCGAGGTCGTCCCTGCGTCCGCGTCACTCTACGGGTTGGCCCCGGTCGAACGGGAACCAGTCGACGGGACCGTGGCTTTAGCCCGGAACGTCCCCCTACCCTGCGGTAATCATGTCTGGCAGGCTTCGTGCATGACTGCGCGCGCCGCCGACCGGGCCCGGTACGACCGGGCCACAGCTCATCTCGACGCTCCTCTGGCGATCGTCGACCTCGACGCCTTCGACGCGAACGCCGACGACCTCCTGCGCAGGGCCGGCGGCAAGCCGATCCGCGTCGCGAGCAAGTCCGTTCGCTGCCGGGCGCTGCTGGAGCGGGTCCTGGCCCGTGAGGGCTTCCAGGGCATCATGTCGTTCACCCTCGACGAGTCCCTGTGGCTGGCCCGTTCCGGGTTCGACGACATCCTCCTCGCCTACCCGTCGGCCGACCACGAGGCGTTCGCCGAACTGGCGGGCGACCCCAAGCTCGCCGCCGCGGTGACCGTGATGGTCGACGACCCCGCCCAGCTGCAGCTGATCGACAACTCCCGGCGGGGCGGCACCGAAGTCGTCCGGGTCTGCCTGGAGTTGGACACCTCGCTTAAGCTGCTCGGCGGACGGGTGCGCGTCGGCGCGCTCCGCTCCCCGCTGCACTCCCCCGCGCAGGTCGCCGACATGGCCCGCGCGGTCGCCGAGCGCCCCGGGTTCAAGCTGGTCGGGATCATGGCGTACGAGGGTCATGTCGCCGGGGTCGGCGACTCGGTGGCGGGGCGGCCGCTCCGTTCGCGGGCGATCCGGTTGATGCAGGCCACCGCGAAGAAGGAGCTGGCGGCGCGGCGGGCCGAGGTCGTGCGCGCGGTCCGGCGGGTGGCGCCGGACCTGGAGTTCGTCAACGGCGGCGGCACGGGGAGCGTGCAGCACACGGCGGCGGAGGACGCGGTCACCGAGATCGGCGCCGGGTCGGGCCTGTACGTGCCGCGGCTCTTCGACAACTACACCTCGTTCAGCGGGCGTCCGGCCGCGCTGTTCGCGATGCCCGTCGTACGGCGCCCCGGGGTCGGGGTCGTCACCGTGCTGGGCGGCGGCTATCCGGCCTCCGGCGCGCCGGGTCCGGACCGGCTGCCGGTGCCGTATCTGCCCGAGGGGCTGAAGTACGACCCGCAGGAGGGGCCGGGCGAGGTGCAGACCCCGCTGCTGGGCGCGCCCGCGGACGATCTGCTGCTCGGCGACAAGGTGTGGTTCCGGCACGCCAAGGCGGGCGAGCTGTGCGAGCGGTTCGACGTACTGCACCTGGTCGAGGGCGAAGAGGTGACGTCGACCGTGCCGACGTACCGCGGCGAGGGGCACACCTTCCTGTAGCCGGGGAGCCGGGCAGAGCCGCGAGCGGGCGGCGGTGCCCGGGAACCGGCTCAGGACGGGCCGAGGCTGCTGCCCACCCCGCCGGTGTCGTCGTCCGCGTCGCCGCCCGTGTCCGCGTCGCCCGCCGGGCGGATGCCCCGGACGATCTCGTCGATGTCGTGGAGCGGCGGACCCTCGTCGCCCGCGTCGAGGGCGAAGCGGACCAGGACGGGGGCCTCGGAGCCGCTGGTGGAGGGGAAGACGAGGGACTGGACCCAGCCGCCGGCCCCGGCTCCGGTCGTCACCCGCCAGCGCACGTAGTAGCCGGCGCGGCCCGCGACGGCGACCGAACCGGAACCGGCGGCCTCGTGGCCGGTGATGCCGTCGTACGGCTGCTTGTCCAGGACGTCGCGGTCGAAGGCGTCGTTCGCGGCGTCCTCGATGTCGTTCTCGGCGAGGACCTTCGGGGAGGTCTCGTCGCTGCCGGTGACGGTCCGGGAGACGACGACGCCGCCCCGGCACACACTGCCCTCGCCGGGGCAGTCGAAGGTGCCGTCGGTGACGAGGACGGCGTCCTCCTCGCCGGAGCCGTCGCCGCTCTCCCAGCCGTCGGGGACCGGGAACGTGATGCCGTTGAGGTCGTCCGTGACACGGGTCGGGTCGCCGGTGGGGGACGCGGTGGCGGGCTTCGTCGGGGACGGGCCGGCGTCGCCCCCGGCGGCCGGGGAGCTCGCGGCCGTGGTGGTCTCCCGGCCACCGTCCCCGTCGCCGTCCCCGCCGAGCAGCAGGACACCGCCGGTGACCGCCCCGGCGGCCAGGACGGCCCCGGCGGCGGCCAGCGCGACGGCCTTGGTGCGTCCGGGGCCCCGGCGCGGGGGCGCCTGCGAGGGGCCCACCGGTGGCACCGGCTGCTCCGGCTGGCGCCGGTGGTCGGTCCACGCGGTCCCGTCCCACCAGCGTTCGGTGAGCGGGTAGGACGGGTCGCGGTACCAGCCGGGCGGCGGCGAACTGCTCATCCCGGCACTTTAATCACACCGGCGAGATCGGTGTTCCGGTCGCCGGCGCGTGCCGCCTACAGCGGGGTGACGTACGCGCCCGAGATACCGCCGTCGACCAGGAAGTCGGTGGCGTTGACGAACGACGAGTCGTCGCTCGCCAGGAACGCGACGGCCGCCGCGATCTCGGTGGCCTCGGCGAACCGCCCCACCGGGATGTGCACGAGCCGGCGCGCGGCCCGCTCCGGGTCCTTGGCGAACAGCTCCTGGAGCAGGGGGGTGTTGACCGGCCCCGGGCAGAGCGCGTTGACACGGATGCCCTCCCGGGCGAACTGCACGCCCAGCTCCCGGGACATCGCCAGCACACCGCCCTTGGAGGCCGTGTACGAGATCTGGGAGGTCGCCGCGCCCATCCGGGCCACGAAGGACGCGGTGTTGATGATCGAGCCCTTGCCCTGCCGCCGCATGTAGGGGATCGCGGCCTTGCAGCACAGGTACACGGAGGTGAGGTTGACCTCCTGGACCCGCTTCCAGGCCTCCAGGCCGGTTTCCAGGATGGAGTCGTCGTCGGGCGGCGAGATGCCCGCGTTGTTGAAGGCGATGTCGACGCTGCCGTAGGTGTCGAACGCGGTCTTGAACAGCGCCTCGACCTGCTCGGCGTCGGTGACGTCGACCTTCACGAAGAGCCCGCCGACCTCCTCGGCGGCCGCCTTGCCGCGCGCCTCGTCGAGGTCGCCGCAGACGACGTGCGCGCCCTCGGCGGCGAGCCGGCGCGCGGTGGCGAGGCCGATGCCGCTGCCGGCGCCGGTGATGACAGCGGTACGGCCGACGAGACGGCGGCAAACACTCTGTTCGGTCACTGTGCGGGGCCCTCCGTGCTGATGAAGACGTTCTTGGTTTCGGTGAAGGCGGTCAGGGCGTCCGGGCCCAGCTCACGGCCGATGCCGGACTGCTTGAAACCGCCGAAGGGGGTCCAGTAGCGGACGCTGGAGTGGGAGTTGACGGACAGGTTGCCCGCGCGCACGCCCTGGGAGACCCGCAGGGCGCGGCCGACGTCCCGGGTCCAGATGGAGCCGGAGAGGCCGTACGGCGTGTCGTTGGCGAGCCGTACGGCGTCCGCCTCGTCGGTGAAGGGCAGCAGGACGGCGACCGGGCCGAAGATCTCCTCGCGGGCGGCGGCGGAGTCGGGCCCCGCCCCGGTGAGCACGGTCGGCGGGAACCAGAAGCCGGGCCCCTCGGGGGCGCCGCCGCGCAGCGCGGTCGCCTCGTCGGGCACGAACTCCCGTACGCGGTCCAGCTGCTGACGGGAGATCAGCGGACCCATCTGGGTCTTCTCGTCGGCGGGGTCGCCCACCACCACGGCGGCCAGGCTCTCGGCGAGGAGGGCGTGCACCTCGTCGTACACGGACTCCTGGACCAGGATCCGGGTGCGGGCGCAGCAGTCCTGGCCGGCGTTGTCGAGGAAGGAGAACGGGTCGACGGCCGTCTTGAGGTCGGCGTCGGCGAAGACGATGTTGGGGCTCTTGCCGCCGAGTTCGAGGGTGACCTGCTTGACCTGGTCGGCACAGAGTTCCATGACGCGCTTGCCGGTCCGGGTGGAGCCGGTGAAGACGATCTTGGCGACTCCGGGGTGCCGGACGAGGGCCTCGCCGGTGATGTCGCCGCGCCCGGGCAGGACCTGGAAGAGGTGTTCCGGGAGCCCGGCCTCCAGGGCGAGTTCGGCGAGGCGCAGCGCGGTGAGCGGGGTGGTCTCGGCGGGCTTGAGGATCACGGCGTTGCCGGCGGCGAGCGCGGGCGCGGTGCCCCAGGCGGCGATCGGCATGGGGAAGTTCCAGGGCGCGATCACGCCGACGACCCCGAGCGGTTCGAGGATCGTGACGTTCAGGCCGCCGGGCACCGGGATCTGCCGGCCGGAGAGCCGTTCCACGCCACCGGCGGCGTAGTCGAGCAGGTCCCGGACGTTGCCGGCCTCCCAGCGGGCGTTGCCGAGGGTGTGGCCGGCCTCGCGGACCTCCAGACGGGCGAGTTCTTCGAGGTGGTCGTCGACCGAGGCGGCGAAGCGGCGCAGCAGCCGGGCCCGGTCGGCGGGGGCGACGGCGGCCCAGGCGCGCTGTGCCTTCGCCGCCCTGCGCACGGCCGCGTCGACGTCGTGCTCGGCGGCGCCCGCGACGGCGGCGATCACCTCCTCCGTCGCCGGGTTGAGGACGTCCAGGATGTGGTGCTGGGACAAGGGATGCCTCACAGACGTTCGAAGGAGCGGCGCAGCTCCCAGTCGGTCACGGCGGCGTCGAAGGCCGCCAGCTCGACGCGGGCCATGTTCAGGTAGTGCGCGACGACCTCGTCGCCGAAGGCGGCCTTGGCGATGGGGCTGTTCTCCCAGAGCTCGGCGGCCTCGCGGAGGGTGGTCGGCACATGGGCGTAGTCGGCGGCGTAGGCGTTGCCCGCGCACACCTCCGGCAGCTCCAGCTTCTGTTCGATGCCGTACAGGCCGGCCGCGATCAGCCCGGAGACGGCGAGGTGCGGGTTGACGTCACCGCCGGGGAGCCGGTTCTCGAAGCGCATCGAGCGGCCGTGGCCGACGACCCGCAGGGCGCAGGTGCGGTTGTCGTAGCCCCAGGCGACGGCGGTCGGGGCGAAGGAACCCGGCTGGAACCGTTTGTAGGAGTTGATGTTGGGGGCGTAGAGCAGCGAGAAGTCGCGGAGCGCGGCGAGCTGTCCGGCGAGGAAGTGGCGCATGACCTGGGACATGTCCTGTCCGTCGGCCATGACGTTGGCGCCGTCGGCGTCCGCGAGCGAGAGGTGGATGTGGCAGGAGTTGCCCTCGCGCTCGTTGTACTTCGCCATGAAGGTGAGCGAGACGCCCTCCTGCGAGGCGATCTCCTTGGCGCCGGTCTTGTAGACCGCGTGCTGGTCGCAGGTGACGAGGGCCTCGTCGTACTTGAAGGCGATCTCGTGCTGGCCGGGGTTGCACTCGCCCTTGGCGGACTCGACGGTCAGCCCGGCGGCCTCCATCTCGTTGCGGATGCGCCGCAGCAGGGGCTCGATCCGGCCGGTGCCGAGGACGGAGTAGTCGATGTTGTACTGGTTCGCCGGGGTCAGCCCCTTGTAGCCGGCGTCCCAGGCCTGCTCGTAGGTGTCCTTGAAGACGATGAACTCCAGCTCGGTGCCCACGTTGGCCGTGTAGCCCAGTTCGGCGAGGCGCTCCAGCTGGCGGCGCAGGATCTGGCGGGGCGCGGCGACGACCGGTGAGCCGTCGTTCCAGGCCAGGTCGGCGATGAGCATGGCCGTGCCCTCGTTCCACGGCACCCGGCGCAGGGTGGAGAGGTCCGGGCGCATGGCGAAGTCGCCGTAGCCGCGGTCCCAGGAGGACATCGCGTAGCCGTCGACGGTGTTCATCTCGGTGTCGACGGCGAGCAGGTAGTTGCAGCCCTCGGTGCCGTGGGCGAGTACGTCGTCGAGGAAGAAGCGCGCGGCGAACCGCTTGCCCTGGAGGCGGCCTTGCATGTCGGGGAAGGCCAGGACGACAGTGTCGATCTCACCGCCCGCGACGAGGGTGTGGAGTTCCTCGACGGTGAGCGGGGGTGTGCGGTCTGCCACGGGAAAGCCTCCTAGGGGCTTCTTCGGCCATCCGGGAGCCATTGAGCCATCCGGGAGCCATAAGGTATTACCCGTAACCATTAGTTGGGAAGGGGGAACCGCCACATGTCGCGGACAGGGGCGGAACCGCAGACTCCGTGGGCCGACGACCGACTGGCGTCCGTTCTGCGGCCGGTACGGGCGGGCAACGGCTTCGAGGAGGCCCTGGAGCAGATCCTCCAGGTGGTCCGGCTCGGGCTGGTGCCGGGCGGCGAGCGGCTGCCTGCGGAGCGGGACCTGGCCGAGCGGCTCGGGATCAGCCGGGTGACGCTGCGCGAGGTGCTGAAGGTGCTCCAGGACCAGGGTCTGATCGAGGCCCGGCGCGGGCGCTACGGCGGCACGTTCGTGCTGCCGCGCGTCGACACCCCGGGCGAGGACGAGCTGCGCCGCCGCCTGAAGGGCATCGACGTCGAGGACACCCTGCGGTTCCGTGAGGTGCTGGAGGTGGGTGCCGCCGGTCTGTGCGCGGCACATGGTCTGACCAGCGAGGAGATCGACCGGCTGCGGACGGCCCTGACCCGTACGCACAACGCGCCGCTGACGGAGTACCGCCGTCTGGACACCCTGCTGCATCTCACCATCGCGGAGCTGTCCGGCTCCCCGTCGCTGGCCGGCCAGTACGCGGCCGTGCGCGCCGGGGTCAACGACCTGCTCGACTGCATCCCGCTGCTGGTGCGGAACCTGGAACACTCCCAGCAGCAGCACACGGCCCTGGTGGAGGCGGTGCTCGACGAGGACGCGGAGGCGGCGCGGGAGATCATGCGGGAGCACTGCGCGGGCACGGCCGCCCTGCTGCGCGGCTTCCTGGGGTGAGGACGGACGCACGGCCGAGCGGGCACGAACTCCATGGATTTACGGACGCGTAACGCACGGGTATTGCTTTTCGGCCACCCCTCCCACAAAGGTATGGATCCATTCCTTTGAGTGGGGAGAGTGCGCCATGTCCTCGAAAGCCACCGACACCGCCGACGCGGCGGACGACTACCTGGAGCGTCGGACGCTCCGCCGGGGCAGCGCCGGCTGGGTGCTGCTGACCGGCCTCGGCGTCGCCTACGTCGTCTCCGGCGACTTCTCGGGCTGGAACCTCGGCCTCGCGGAGGGCGGCTTCGGAGGCCTGGCGATCGCCACGGTCCTCATGGGCACGATGTACGCCTGTATGGTCTTCGCCCTCGCCGAGCTGTCCGCGATCCTGCCCACGGCGGGCGGCGGCTACGGCTTCGCGCGCCGGGCGCTCGGCCCCTGGGGCGGCTTCCTGACCGGCACGGCGATCCTGATCGAGTACGTGCTCGCCCCCGCCGCCATCGTGATCTTCATCGGCGACTACGTCGAGTCGCTGGGCCTGTTCGGGCTGACGTCGAGCTGGCCGGTGTACCTGGTCTGCTTCGCGTTCTTCATCGGCATCCACCTCTGGGGCGTCGGCGAGGCGCTGATCGCCAGCTTCGTCGTCACCGGCATCGCGGTCTTCGCCCTGATCGTGTTCGCCCTGGGCGCGCTGCCGGACTTCAGTGTCTCCGCGCTCGACGACATCCCGGTCGACACCGCCGCGTTCGGCGCGAGTTCCTGGCTGCCCATGGGACTGCTCGGCATCTGGGCGGCGTTCCCCTTCGGCATGTGGTTCTTCCTCGGCGTCGAGGGCGTGCCGCTGGCCGCCGAGGAGACCAAGGACCCGGCCCGTACGCTGCCGAAGGCGATCCGCTGGTCGATGGGCGTCCTGGTGGTGCTGGCCGTGATCACCTTCTTCGCCGCGGCCGGCGCGCGCGGCTCGAACGCCATCCAGGCGGCCGGCAACCCGCTGGTCGAGGCGCTCCAGCCGGACGGCAAGGCGACCGCGCTCAGCCGTTTCGTGAACTACGCCGGTCTGGCCGGCCTCGTGGCCTCCTTCTTCTCCCTGATCTACGCCGGCTCCCGCCAGCTCTTCGCCCTCTCCCGGGCCGGCTACCTCCCCCGCGTCCTGTCCCTCACCAGCAGCCGCAAGGCCCCGTACCTGGGCCTGCTGGTGCCGGGCACGATCGGCTTCACCCTGGCCGCGGCCACCGGGGACGGCGGCCGGATGCTGAACATCGCCGTCTTCGGCGCCACGATCAGCTACGCCCTGATGTCCCTGTCGCACATCGTGCTGCGCCGCCGGGAGCCGAACCTGGAGCGGCCGTACCGTACGCCGGGCGGTGTGCTGACCTCCTCGGTCGCCCTCGTCCTCGCGTGCTCGGCGCTGGTGGCGACGTTCCTGGTGGACGTGACGGCGGCGGTCATCGCGCTCGTCGTGTACGCGGTCGCGGCGGCGTACTTCGGGCTCTACAGCCGCAAGCACCTGGTGGCGAAGGCGCCGGAGGAGGAATTCGCCGCGCTGGCCGCCGCCGAGGCAGAGTTGGCCCGGGACTGACCCGGTCCGTTCCGCGCGTTCCCGGGCGCCGTGAGGTCCCGGGTTCGTGAGTGGGTTCCATGAGTGGGGAGCACGTGTGACCAGGCCGTTGATCGGTGTGAGTACGTATCTGGAGTCCGGCGCGCGCTGGGGTGTCTGGGAGCTGGAGGCGGCCCTGCTGCCGGTCGGCTACCCGCGGCTCGTGCAGGCGGCGGGCGGCGTCGCCGCGATGCTGCCGCCGGACGACCCGTCGTACGCCGCCGGGGCGGTCGCCCGCCTGGACGGCCTGGTCATCGCCGGCGGCCCCGACGTGGACCCCACCCTGTACGGCGCCGAGCGCACCCCGCGCTGCGGGCCGCCCGCGCCGGAGCGCGACGCGTGGGAGCTGGCGCTGATCCGGGCGGCGCTGGACAGCGGCACACCGCTCCTCGGCATCTGCCGGGGCATGCAGCTCCTCAACGTCGCCCTGGGCGGCACGCTGGTCCAGCACCTCGACGGCCATGTCGTCGAGGCCGGCGTCTTCGGCCGCCACCCGGTGAAGCCCGTGCCGGGCACGCGGTACGCCGGCATCAACGCCGAGGAGGCCGACGTCCCGACCTACCACCACCAGGCCGTCGACCGCCTCGGCACGGGCCTCGTCCCCTCCGCGTACGCCTCCGACGGCACGGTCGAGGCGATCGAGCTGGACGCTTCCGCCTGGGTGCTGGGGGTTCAGTGGCATCCGGAGATGGGGGAGGACGTGCGGGTGATGCGGGCGCTGACGTGTGCGGCGGGGGCCGAGTTCGTGTGGGGCGCCTAGGAGAGTGGGGGGGACGGGGATCGGGCGACTGCGGGCCCGGTGGGGCTTCTCGCGCAGTTCCCCGCGCCCCTGAAAAAGCAGGGGCTGCGCCCCATGCTTTTTCGGCCCGAAGGGGCCGTAGGCCCTTCAGGGGCGCGGGGAACTGCGCGAGCAACCCCCACCGGGCCCGCGACCGCGCGACGAACCCCCGTCACCCCACCCCTCGCGTCAACCCCAACAGATCCCGCGCCGGCCCGGCCGGCCGGTGCCCCGTGGGCCACACCGCCCGGAGGGCCCGCCGCAGCCGCACCCCGTCCACCGGCACCCGCACCAGACGCCGGGCGGACAGCTCCTCGCCGAGCGCCAGCTCACTGAGCACCGCCGGCCCCGCCCCGCTCAGCGCCGACGACTTCACCGCCGTGGTCGAGGACAGCTCGATCAGAGGCCGGGCCAGCCCCCCGAGCGCGGCCTCCAGGACCTGTCGCGTACCGGACCCCTTCTCACGGAGGATCAACGGCGTGGCGGCCAGCTCGGTCGCGTCCAGCGGCTTGCGGCGGCGCGCCCAGGGATGGCTGGGCGCGGTCACCACGATCAGGTGGTCGTGGGCGATCACGGCCGCGTCCAGTCCGGCCGGGACGGTCGGCCCCTCCACGAACCCGAGGTCGGCCTCGTCCGCCAGCAGCCGTTCCGCCACGACCGTCGAGTTGCCCGCGAGGAGCGACACCGCCGTGTCCGGGCGCGCGGTGCGCAGCGCGATGAGCCAGCCGGGCAGCAGATACTCGGCGATGGTCATGCTCGCGGCGACCCGGAGCCGGGAGTCGCGCCGGTCCCGCAGCGCCTGCGCACCCACGTCGAACGCCTCGGCCGCCTCGACGATCCGCCGGGCCCAGTCCGTGACGAGCGCCCCCGCGTCGGTGAGCCGGGACCCGCGCGGCGACCGGTCGACCAGCGCGACCCCCAGCTGCCGTTCCATCGAGCGGATCCGGCTGCTCGCGGCAGGCTGGGTGATCCCCAGCTCCCGGGCCGCCCGCCCCAGCGAGCCCAGCCGGGCCACCGCCAGCAGCAGTTCGAGCGCCCCGAGATCCGGCACCCGGTGGGCCAGTCCGCCCCGCCCCTCACTCGTCTCACTCATAACCCCAGCTTATGCCCCCATACAAGCGAACTCCCTGGTGGACCCCGGGCGCCGGCGGGACGCTCGAAGCATGGCCACCGCAGTCCGACCGGTCCCCCCGGCCCACCAGGTCCGTCCCGCTCCTCCCGTGTCTCCCATTCCCCCCGCTCCTCCCGTTCCCCGCGCCCGCCCCTCCCTGCGCCACCTCGGCCCGAACTGGTACGCCCCGGTCATGGGCACCGCGATCGTCGCCTCGGCCGGTGCCGGGCTCCCCCTCGACGTGCCGGGCCTGCGGACGGCCTGCGCGGCGGTCTGGGCGCTCGCCCTGCTCTCCCTGGTCGTCGTCCTCGGCGCCCGCGCGCTGCACTGGGCCCACCACCGCGACCAGGCCCGCGCCCACCTCCTCGACCCGGCCGTGGCCCCCTTCCACGGCTGTCTCGCCATGGCGCTGCTCGCCGTCGGCGGCGGCGCCCTGGTCGTCGGCCGGGACTGGATCGGGCTGCGCGCGGCCGTCGTCCTGGACATGGTGCTCTTCGGCGCCGGGACTGCCGTGGGCCTGGCCGTCGCCGTCGTCATGCCGTATCTGATGATCGTCCGGCACCGGATCGAGCCCGCCGACGTCACTCCGGTGCTGCTCCTGCCCCTGGTCGCGCCCATGGTCTCCGCCGCGCTCGGTCCCCTGCTCGTCCCGTATCTGCCGCCGGGGCAGGCGCGGCAGACGCTGCTGCTCGGCTGTCTCGCGCTGTTCGGGCTGAGCCTGATGGCCACCCTGGTCGTGCTGCCGCTGGTGTTCGGCCGCCTGGTGACGGCGGGGCCGCTGCCGCTCGCCCTCACCCCGAGCCTCTTCCTGGTCCTGGGCCCGCTCGGGCAGTCGACCACCGCCGCCGGCCATCTCGCCGACGCGGCCCCCGGCGCCGTACCGTCCGTGTCCACCGCGTACACGCACGGCTTCTCCGCCCTCGCCGTGCTCTACGGCATCCCGGTCATGGGCTTCGCGCTGTTCTGGCTCGCGCTCGCCGCGGCGATGGTCGTGCGGGCCCGGCGGCGGGGCATGGGGTTCTCGATGGGGTGGTGGGCGTTCACCTTCCCGGTCGGCACCTGTGCGACCGGCGCGCAGGGGCTGGCCCGGCACACCGGACTCGTCGCCCTCGACGCGCTCGCCGTGGCGCTGTACGCGCTGCTGCTCACGGCCTGGCTGACGGCCACCGCGGGCACCGTGCGCGGTCTGCTCAGCGGTGAGCTGCTCGCAGCGCCGCGCCCAGCACCCGCGGCGCCTCGGCCAACGACGGCCCGTACCAGGTGAGATGACGGCCGCTCACCAAGGCGCACGGCACTCCGGGGAACGCCTCGGGCCCGTCGTCGGCGGTGAAGCGGTACGGCTCGTCGGGGAGCACCACCACATCGGGGGCGGCGGCCCGCAGCTCCTCGACGGGGACCCGGGGGTAGCGCTCCGCGTGCCCGGTGTACAGGTGGTCGACGCCGAGCCGGGCGAGCACGTCACCGGCGAAGGTGTCCCGGCCGAGGACCATCCAGGGGCGGCGCCAGACGGGCACCACGGCGGTCGTCCGGCGGCCGGGCGTCAGCGGGCCGGCCTCCTCGGGGCCCGGCGGCCGGGACCACGCCGACTCCGCCTCGTCCAGCCAGCGCGGCCGGGACCGGGCCCCGCAGGCGCGCAGCACGCGGTCCAGCTCAGCGAGGGCGCCCGGCACGTCCCGTACCTCGGTGACGAGGACCTCGATACCGGCCTCCCTGAGGGCGGTCAGGTCGGGCTCGCGGTTCTCCTCCTCGTTGGCGATCACCAGATCGGGGGCGAGGCCGGTGATGACATCGGTCCTGGGGTTCTTGGTCCCGCCGATCCGGACGGCGTCAAGATCACTCGGGTGGCTGCACCAGTCGGTCACCCCCACCAGGGCGCCGGGCAGCGTCACGGCGACCGCCTCCGTCAGCGACGGGACGAGGGAGACCACACGGGGACCGGAGGACACGGAGGGCAGGGGGCGCACGACCGGGCTCATGCGCCCTGCCGGTGCCGGTCCTCCAGGGCCTCGATGTGGTCCGCGACGGCCACCACGATCACCCGGGTCTCCGGCTCGGTGGCCCGCCAGCGGTGCCGTACGCCACCGGACATGTACAGCGTGTCACCGCGCCCGAGACGGTGGGCGCGGCCCTCGGCCTCCACCTCGACGGCGCCGTCGACGACGTACATCAGCTCGTCGTTGCGGTGCTGGACCTCGCGGCCCTCGTCGTGGTCGCCGGTGAACTCCATGGCGTGCAGTTGGTGGTGGCCGCGCACCAGGGAGCGCGAGCAGGAGTCGGGGGGCGTGAAGCCGTCCTCGTCGGCGGCGCGCACCACATCGACGCTGCACGCCGGGTCGGCCGCCGCGAGGAGTTCCACCGCGGTGGTGCCGAGGGCGTCCGCGATGCGTTCCAGGGAGGGCTTGCTGGGGCGGGCCCGTTCGTTCTCGACCTGGCTCAGGAAAGGGACCGACAGGCCGCTGCGCTCGGCCACGGCGGCGAGGGTGAGCTGCTGTGCCCGGCGCCGCCGCCGGACGGCCGCGCCCACCCGAAGGGGCTGTTCTTTGTGGTCGCCCATCGCTCCGGCTCCCTCCTTCGCTCGTCGGTCGGCTCACGGACACCCGTCGGGTGGGCTCGCGAACGCTCACAGGTCCGGTTACGGATGCCCACCCGTCCGGTACTCATCGGGCACGTTTCTCCTGAAGAGTTCTCTGCACCCTACGCATGTTCGGCAAACCGTTTCATGCGCCCGTCACATCCCTGTAAATCGCCGGAGGGTCCATGCTCACACTTCGCGCCAGTGGAGCCACCGTCCCGCCCGGGTTCCAGCGGCCCCCGGGCCCGGCGCGGCGAAGGAATCCGCCACGCCGTCGATCGCACGGGGTGGCCCTCGCGGCACACCCCGTCACCGGGCCGTCCGGGCGCGTCCGCCGCCCGCCGAAGCCGCCCCGCGCAGCCACGACACGGTCCGGCGGGGCGCACCGGCCCGGCAGCCGTGTCCCGAAGTCAACGCTCGCACAACGGAGTTGAGAAACCGAACGCGGCCCGCCCCACCGGGCCCGAGGGCCATGGAACCTGGTGGGTGCGGACCGCCACAGGGTTGTCCGGATCTATCTCGTACGCCCGTACGCGACCCGCGCCGTCCGTTCGGGGTGCCGCGTACCGGCTACTCGGCCGGGGCCAGCCTGTCGACGATGCCGGGGTTCTTCTCCAGCCAGGCCTTGACGCCGTCCTCCTGGTGTCCCTTCCCGGCGTCCTGAATCGCGCCTTCGAGGGAGGTGAGCTGGGCGTCGGTGAGCTTGAAGTCCTTCAGCCACCGGGCGACCCGCGGCTCGTCCTTCGCGAAGCCCTTCCGGCCGAGGGTGTGGATCCCGTCGCCCGCGCCGAAGGCACCCTCGGGGTCCTTCAGCTTGGTCAGTTCGTACTTGTCGTACGCCCAGTGCGGTGACCAGAGCGTGACGGCGATGGGCTCCTTCTTCTGGTACGCCCGGTCCAACTGGGCCAGCATCGCGGAGGTGTTGGACTTGACCAGCTCGTACTCGCCCTTGAGGCCGTAGGCGCTCTGGACCTTGTCCTCGTAGAGCTTGGTCTCGCCCGCGCCGGGCTCGATGCCGTAGATCTTCCCCTTGAACAGGTCGCCCTTGCCCTTGAGGTCGTCGAGGGACTTCACGCCCTTGACGTAGGAGGGGACGGCGATCTCCAGGGAGGTCTTGTCGTACCAGCTGCCGTAGTCCTCCAGCCGGTCCTGGTACTTCGCCCAGTACGAGGCGTGGGTGGCCGGCAGCCAGGAGTTGGTCTGGATGTCGACGCTGCCCTGTGCCTGGCCGTTGTAGAGGGCGCCGACCTCCAGGGACTTCGTCTCGGGGGTGAAGCCGCGCCGCTGGAGGATCTCCTTCCAGAGGTAGGTGGAGGCGACGCCCTCGGGCCAGTCGATGTAGCCCATGCTGAGGGGGCGGCCCTGACCGACGTCCGCGGTGACCTCGGCGCGGTCGTCCGACCCGCCGAAGATGTTCAGCCCGCCGGCGACCAGGGCGAGGACCAGCACGCCGGCCATGGCGACCGGCGCGGCCGGCTTCCAGCGCAGGAAGCCGAGACCGCCGAGGGATGTGTGCGCCCTGGCGAGGGCGCGGCGGCCGAGGGGCGAGACGCGCTGGTTGAGGGCGCCGGTCATCCGGTCCAGGTAGATCGCGAGGATGACCACCGCGATACCGCCCTCGAAGCCGAGGCCGACGTCGACGGAGCTGATGCCGTCGTACACGGTCGAGCCGAGGCCGCCACCGCCGACCATGCCCGCGATGACGACCATGGACAGGGCCAGCATGATCACCTGGTTGACGCCGGCCATGATCGTGGGCAGCGCCAGCGGCAGCTGGACCCGCCACAGGGTGCGGCGCGGGTGGGTGCCGAACGCCTCGGCGGCCTCGACGAGTTCGGCGTCGACCTGCCGGATGCCGAGTTCGGTGAGGCGTACGGCGGGCGGCATCGCGAAGACGATGGTGGCGACCATGCCGGGCACCGGGCCGACCCCGAAGAAGAAGATGCCCGGGATCAGATAGACCATCGCGGGCATGGTCTGCATGAAGTCGAGCACCGGGCGGATCGCGCCGCCGACCGTGCGGCTGCGGGCCGCCCAGATGCCGATGGGCACCGCGATCGCGAAGATGATCACGCAGGAGACGAGGACCAGGGCGAGGGAGTTCATCGCCGGTTCCCACTGCTCGATCGAGTCGATCAGCGCGAGCCCCGCGAAGGCCAGGACACCGGGCAGCAGACCGCGCAGCCAGCAGGCGAGCACGGCGAGGACGCCGGCGAGGAGCAGCGGGGCGGGCGCGGTGAGCACCGCGTTCGCCGCGTCGTACATGGTCTCGACGACGACCTTGATCAGGTCGAAGACCGGCCCGAGGTTGTCGCGCAGCCAGTCGACGCCGTGGGCGACCCAGTCGCCGATGTGGATCCTAGGCATCGGCCTTCACCGCCCGGACAGCGTTGTCGCGCGGCTCATGTGCCTCGCGCGGCTCACGCGGGGTGTCACAGGGCACGGGTCCGTCCGGCCCGTCGTGCCGCCCGTGCCGGGCGTGCTGCTCCTGGCGAGCGTGGTGCTCGTGCTGCTCGCCGAGGAAGCCGATCAGCCGTCGCCGGGGGACGACTCCGACGAGCGTGCCCTTCCCGTCGAGCACCGCGACCGGGTGGGAGAGACGGGCACTGAGCGCGCAGAGTTCTCCGAACGGCGTGTCCGGGGTGGCCGTCGCGCAGCCGCAGTCCGCCTCGTCGCCCCGTACGCCGGTGTCCATGACCGCCCCGGCGGTGAGCACCCGGGAGCGGTCGACGTCCTGGGTGAAGGAGGCCACGTAGTCGTCGGCGGGGCGGATCAGGATGTCCTCGGCGGTGCCGGTCTGGACGATGCGGCCGTCGCGCATGACGGCGATGCGGTCGCCCAGGCGCATGGCCTCGTTGAGGTCGTGCGTGATGAAGACGATGGTCTTCTTCAGGGTCTGCTGCAGCTCCAGCAGCTGATCCTGCATGTCACGGCGGATCAGCGGGTCCAGCGCGCTGAACGACTCGTCCATCAGCAGCAGATCGGCGTCGGTGGCGAGGGCGCGGGCCAGGCCCACGCGCTGCTGCATGCCGCCGGACAGCTCGTCCGGCCAGGACTTCTCCCAGCCGGCCAGCCCGCACAGGGCCAGCGCCTCACCGGCCCGCCGCAGCCGTTCGGCGCGCGGGACGCCCTGGACCTCCAGGCCGTAGGCGGCGTTCTCCAGGACGCTGCGGTGCGGGAACAGCGCGAAGTGCTGGAAGACCATGCTGATGCCGTGGGCGCGCACCTTCCGCAGTTCGCGGTCGCCCATCGCGGTCAGGTCCCGGCCGCCGAGACGGACATGTCCGGCGGTGGGCTCCAGGAGCCCGTTGAGCATGCGCAGCAGTGTGGACTTGCCGGACCCGGACAGGCCCATCACGACGAAGATCTGGCCCGGCTCCACCGTGAAGGAGGCGTCGATCACGGCGGCGGTGGTGCCCTCGGCACGCAGTTCCTCGCGGTCGGTGCCGGCCCTCAGCCGGTCCACCGCTTCCTCGGGCCGCCGGCCGAAGACCTTGAACAGGCCCTCGGCTTCCAGTCTGGACGATTCCTCGGCCGGCTCCTTGGCCGTCTCCCTGCCTGACACATGCACCTCTTGGATCGCAACGGAACGGCTCGCCTCCCCGCCCCGCAGGTCTGCCGTGGAGCGCGGCGGGATCGGCCCGCCCGGCCGGCGGTCCCGAGGACCGTGTCCGGCGCTGCTCCGGGGCCGCGCCTGCCCCTGCCCTCCGGCGGCAAACGTGACAGTGGCCCGCTTCACAGGGCGTTCACCGCAGGTCAGGGGTTTTCACGAACCGTGGGTGCCCGGGATGCGCGGATGCCTCGGACGGTCGCCGAACAGACGCGCGGTCGGTCCCGGACCGCCGGTGCGGGCGGCTGCGTCGGGAGTCCGGTGTCGGTGGCGTACGGCATGATGCGGGGCGTGACCCGACGCCTGATGCTCCTCGACACCGCCTCGCTGTACTTCCGCGCCTACTTCGGGGTGCCGGAATCCGTGAAGGCCCCGGACGGCACCCCGGTGAACGCCGTGCGCGGGCTGCTCGAATTCATCGACCGGCTGGTCAAGGACCACCGGCCGACGGACCTGGTCGCGTGCATGGACGCGGACTGGCGGCCGCAGTGGCGGGTCGACCTGATCCCCTCCTACAAGGCGCACCGCGTGGCCGAGGTGCGCGAGGCCGGGCCGGACGAGGAGGAGGTGCCGGACACCCTGTCGCCGCAGGTGCCGGTGATCGAGGCGGTGCTGGACGCGCTCGGCATCGCGCGCGTGGGCGTCGCCGGGTACGAGGCGGACGACGTGATCGGCACCTTCACGGCCCTGGCGAAGGACCCGGTGGACATCGTCACCGGCGACCGCGACCTGTACCAGCTGGTCGACGACGGGCGCGGGGTGCGGGTGCTGTATCCGCTGAAGGGCGTGGGCACGCTGCAGCTGACCGACGAGGCGTGGCTGCGCGAGAAGTACGGGGTGGTCGGGCGCGGGTACGCGGACCTGGCCCTGCTGCGCGGCGACCCGAGCGACGGGCTGCCGGGGGTGCCGGGCATCGGCGAGAAGACGGCGGCGAAGCTGCTCGACCAGTTCGGCGACCTGGCCGGGATCATGGCGGCGGTCGACGACCCGGCGGCGAAGCTCACCCCGTCGCAGCGCAAGCGGCTGGACGAGGCGCGGCCCTATGTCGCGGTCGCCCCCAAGGTGGTCCTGGTGGCGGCGGACGTACCCTTGCCGGACGTCGACACGGCTCTGCCGCGCGAACCGCGGGATCCGGCGGCGCTGGAGGCGCTCGCGGCCCGCTGGGGACTCGGCGGATCGCTGCAACGGCTGGTCACGACACTGGGGACGTGAAGCACGACACCGAGGTCGTGAAGTGGACGCCACCGCGAGCGGGGCGTACGCCGGAGGGTGGGGTGACACTTCGGTGGTGAGGACTCTGAGGCGCGATTCACATCGTGAAGTCCTCGAACACGCCACAGGCGTGGGGTGTTAACAAGGGGGAGATGATAACTTAGGTAAGCCTTAGCTAGGTATTTGGGAGGCCGTCATGGCAGAGCGTCCGGTACGCAGGACCCCGAAGCCCCACTCCGCGCGAGTCGTCCGCACCGAGCGGCTCACCCCGCACATGCAGCGCGTCGTACTCGGTGGCGACGGCCTCGCCGAGTTCTCTCCGCGCGGCAGCACCGATCATTACGTGAAACTCCTGTTCGGCCCCGAGGGTGTCACCTACCCGGAGCCCTTCGACATGGAGCGGATCCGCGCGGAGTTCCCCCGGGAGCAGTGGCCCGTGACCCGGACGTACACCGTGCGCGTCTGGGACGCCGAACTGCGCGAGCTGACCATCGACTTCGTGCTCCACGGCGACGAGGGCATCGCCGGCCCGTGGGCCACCCGGGTCCAGCCGGGCGAGCTGATCCGCTTCCTCGGCCCCGGTGGCGCGTACGCGCCCGATCCGGAGGCCGACTGGCATCTCCTCGTCGGCGACGAGAGCGCCCTGCCGGCGATCGGCGCGTCCCTGGAGGCCCTCCCCGACGGTGCCCGGGTCCACGCGATCGTCGAGGTCGCCGGGCCCGAGGAGGAGCAGAAGATCAACTCCGATGTGGAGGTCGTCTGGCTGCACCGCGGCGACCGTCCCGTCGGCGCCGCCCTGGTCGAGGCGGTACGCGCCCTGCGTTTCCCCGAGGGCCGTCTGCACGCCTTCGTCCACGGCGAGGCGAGCTTCGTCAAGGAACTGCGCCGCCTCCTCCGCGTCGAACTCGCCGTCCCCCGCGAGGACCTGTCCATCTCCGGCTACTGGCGCCTCGGCCACGACGAGGACGGCTGGCAGGCCTCGAAGAAGGACTGGAACGCCCGCGTCGAGGCGGAACAGGAAGACACGTCCACGACGGCGTGAACCCGCCGGCCTCCACACGACGGACTCGCGACGGGCTCGCGACGGGCTCGCGACGGGCTCGCGACGGGCTCGCGACGGGCCGAACCCCCAAGGCGCGAGCCCGAAAGGCTGAACCCGACGGCGCGCGCGTGACGGGCCGAACCTTACGGCGCGAGCCCGGCGGCACGGGCCCGTCGGCACACGCCCGACAGCACTAGCCGGGCGGGGCGAGCCCGGCGAGGTGAGCCCGCCGGCGTGAGGCGCGCGGCGTCGGCCCGACAAACAGAACCGACCGCACGAGCCACCCGGCGCGAACCCGACAAGCCGAACTCGCCGACGCGAGCCCGACGGCGCGAGCCCGACGGCGCGAGCCGCAGAGGCAGCCCCGCCGGAGTGCAAACCGCGGCAGGGCACCCGCACCCTCCCCCTCAGCCGGTCGTCAGCCCGCGGTCAGCCTGTCCACCAACCGGGCCAGCGCCTCCGCGAGGGTCTCCACGTCCGGTTCCGCCGCCGCGCCGCCCGGTTCCGCCATGTACACATCCCGGCGGATCTCGATCATCACCGCGGTCACCCTCGGGTCGTGCCCGTAGTACCTCAGCGGGACGTACGTGCCCGCGAACGGGCTGTCGATACCGGTGCCGCCGAACCCGGCGAACGCCTCCTCGGCCGCCGCCCGCAGCGCGGGCGGGGTGTGGAAGGGGTCGGTGCCCAGACAGATCGGCGGCCGGGGACCGTCGCCGTGCAGCTCGTAGGGCAGGGGCTCGCTCGGATACGAGTGGACGTCGACGACCACGACCCGCCCCGCGGCCGCCAGCCGGTCTGCCACCGCGTCGGTCATGGCGGTGGCATAGGGGTGGAAGCAGCCGTCGACGAGCGCCTGCCCGCCGTCCCGCGGCCGGCCGTCCTCCCCGGCGGGGCGCAGCACCTCCCGGTGCGTGGTCCTCGTGTAGACCGCCCCCATGCCCACCGCGAGCATCTCCTCCCGCTCGTCCGGGAACCGCTCGGGGTCGACGACGAGCCGGGACAGCCGGTTCACGAACGTCCAGGGGCGCACACCCGACCGCACGGCGGCCAGGTCGGCGGCCCGCCCGGCGATCCGGTCCGTGTACGCGTCGGTGATGTGGTCCAACTCCCGCTCCAGCGCGGCGTCGTCGAGCACGATCCCGTCCCGTACGGCCGCCGGGATCACCCGGGAGCTGTGCGGCACGTGCAGCAGCACGGGTGAGCCGGGCGCGCCCGGGAGAAGCCGGTAGGAGGCCGACACATCGTCCATCCGGCGATCCTCGCACGCCCTCGCGATTCACCCGTCTCCCTCTCTTGTCCCAACTGCCCACCGCTGCCATGGTCGTGAGGATTTGGGCTCGCACCGGACACGGTCACGTGACACGCGCGACACAGGTCTCCCCTAATTTCTGTCGCCCGACAGGAATTCGCGCCGCTCGTGCGCGAACGCTCGCGCCGCTTGTGCGAAAGCAGGTTGCCGTCATGACGAGCACCGCCCCCGACATACGCCCGGAGCCTCCCCACTCCCCCGACGACCGCTCGCTGACCGAGTTCGGCTACCGCCAGGAGCTGCACCGCAGTCTGAGCAGATACGCCTCGTTCGCCGCAGGTTTCTCCTTCATCTCGGTCCTCACGACCGTCTTCCAGTTCTTCGCCTTCGGGTACGCGTTCGGCGGCCCGGTCTTCTTCTGGACCTGGCCGGCGGTGCTGCTCGGCCAGTTGCTGGTGGCCGCGTGCTTCGCGGAGCTGGCGGCGCGCTACCCGATATCGGGCGCGATCTACCAGTGGTCCTCACGTCTGTCGAACCGGACCTTCGGCTGGTTCGCCGGCTGGATCATGGTGATCGGCCAGATCGTGGTGGTCGCGGCGGCGGCGCTCGCGCTGCAGATGGTGATGCCGGCGATCTGGCCGGGCTTCCAGCTGGTGGGCGGGGACCCGACCCCCACCTCCGCGACGGGCGCCGCCAACGCGGCCGTCCTGGGGGTGATCCTGCTGTTCCTCACCACGGTCGTGAACATCCTGGACAACCGTGTGCTGTCCATCGTCAACCGGGTGGGGGTGACCGCCGAGATCATCGGCGCGGTCCTGATCATCGTGCTCCTGCTCACCCACTCCGAGCGCACGCCCGGCATCACCTTCCACACGGCCGAGGGCAGCACCGATCTGCTGGGCGCCCTGCTGGTGGGCTCGTTCATGGCGGCGTACGTGATGATCGGCTTCGACAGCGCGGGCGAGATGAGCGAGGAGACGCACCACCCCCGCCGCACCGCGCCCCGCACGATCCTCACGGCGCTCGGCGCGGCCGGTCTCCTCGGCGGTCTGCTGGTCCTCGCCGGGCTGCTGGCCGCGCCCAGCCTCACCGACGGACGGCTGGGCGTGGACGGCCTGAGCTACGTCCTCACCAGCAGTCTCGGCGACGGGGTGGGCCGGTTCCTGCTCGCCGACGTGGTGGTGGCGATCACCGTGGCCACGCTCGCGATCCAGACGTCGGCCTGCCGCATGCTCTTCTCGATGGCCCGCGACGGCCAGCTCCCCTTCGCCGGGCGCCTGGCCAAGGTCAACACCCGTACCGGGATGCCCACCGGGCCCGCCCTGGTCGTCGGTGTCCTCGCCGCCGCCCTGCTGCTCCTCAACTTCGCCTCACCCGAGGCGTTCCTGGCCATCGGCACCACCTGCATCGTGATGCTGTACCTGGCGTACGCGATGGTCACCGGCCCGCTCCTGGTCCGACGTCTCAAGGGCACGCTCCCCACCGGCGGCACCGACGAGACCGGCAGACCCCTCTTCTCCCTGGGCCGTCTGGGCATCCCCGTCAACGCCCTCGCTCTTGTCTACGGCCTCTTCATGACGGTCAACCTGGCCTGGCCGCGTGCCGATGTGTACGACCCGGCGGGCGGACACTGGTACTTCCAGTGGTTCACCGTGCTGTTCCTGGTGGCCACGGTGGTGCTCGGGGTGGTGTACCGGCTCATACGCGCAGGACGCGTGCGCTCCACCGCGTGACGCCCCCGGGCCCACCCGGATTCGGCTCGATTCCCGCTGTGACAAGCCTTGTTGCCATGGATGGGACCGAGCACGGACGGCGCATCGGACGGAGCGTGAAACCGCGCATCCGCCTGGCGGATGGCGGCTCCATGCGCCGGGACAGCTCCATGCGCCGGGGTCGGCGCCCTTTCCGCGGACCGAAAGCCATCGCATGGTCCGAAGTATGAGCTTTTCAGGGCTACTTGACGGTGCGAAGGGATGCCGCTCCGGGCCCATGGAGGTGGTGCCCGTGTGCGCGCCCGGCCGGCCGGGCGATCCGGTGGGTCACCGGGCACACGGGACCGCCTGCCGGCCGGGGCGTACTCCGCCCTACTGCGCGACGGCGCCTTCCGCAAGGTCCGAATCGCCTCGAACAGTTGACTAAACCCGCAGGCGCATCGGAAGGTGGAGGCGATCCACGGCCGTGCCGTCGCCACCTCGGCCGACGGCCTCCGGCACACGGTCGTCGAGGCCCGCCCGACCCGACAGGTCGGCGGGCCCCCTCCCTGCACGAGTCGGCCACGCCGCGATGGCGGCGGACGGAGCACAGCGCGCGTTCACGGACTTGGTCAACTCCGCCATCCGGAGGGCAACGTGGAATTCTCTGCTCCCACCCGGTCGCCCGAGGGATTCCCCCTGTCTGAAACTCGCCGCTCATGCCAGGCCTTGAACACCCGACAGGAGACCAGCACGATGAGCACATCCTCGCTCCGAATGCTCTACTCATGGCCGGGGAACCCGAGCGTCGACCTGCTGAATCGCGAGGGCGACGTGTGGACGTACGACATGGGGCTGCTGCCCGTCGCGGCCGATCCGGACGAGTGGGCGGCCATCGGGCTCGCCGACTGCACCGCGTGGTGCTATCCCGGCGCGGCGGAGGACGAGCTGTTTCTCGCCTACCACCTCTACGCGTGGATGTTCGCCCTCGACCTGCTGTTCCCCCGGACGTTCAAGGCCCAGCGCGACCTCGCGGGAGCGCGGGCCCTGGTCGACCGGCTCCCGCTGTTCATGCCGGTGGACGGCGTCTCCCATGCGATACCGAAGCACCCCATCGAGCGGTCCCTCGCCGATTTATGGACACGGATGACGCCGACCCGGTCGAGGGACTGGAAACGCAATATGCGAAACGCCGTCCTGGAATATGCCGACGGGCAGTGCTGGGAGCTGGAATGCATGTGCGGCGGGCGCGTCCCTGATCCCGCCGAGTACCTGGTCCGCCGCCGCGGGTCGTTCGGCGGCTATGTCGGACTCTCCCTCGCCGAGCACGTGGCCGCCGCGGAAATACCGGCTCGCGTCCGTCTGTCCCGTCCGTTCCGTGCGCTGATGGACGCCTGGACGGATCTGCAGACCCTCTACAACGACGTCCGCTCCTACCGCCGGGAGGTCGAGCACGAGGACGAGACCTGCAACTTCGTCCTCGTGTTCGCGAGGTTCCTGGACACCTCCGTCGACGAGGCCGCGATCCTGGTCACCCGGCTGCGCGCGGCCCGGCAGAAGGAGTACGAGGACCTGGAGAACGTTCAGCTCCCGGCCCTGTGCGAGCGGCTGCAACTGAACGGCAGCGATCGTGAGCAGCTGTCGGCGGTCCTGGACGTGATGCGCTGCCATCTCGCCGCCGTGGACGTGTGGACGACGATCGCGGAGCGGTACCGGGCGACCGCTCCCGGGGATGTGCCGGCCCCCAGGGCGTGATCGCCGCCGGGCGCCCACCGGCCCGTACGCTTGATCGTGATGAGACGCCGCACCCCGCCCCCGCCCTCTCCCCTGCCGCAGCGCGACGGGGTGGATCCGGTGCGGGTGCGGTTGCCGGCCGGGGACGCGTGGGCGACCGTGCGTGATCATCTCGTGGCCCGGCTCTCGGCCGGTCCCGGAGTCATCGACGCCATGCTCGACGAGGGACTGATCGTGGACGTCGACGGGCGTCCGGTGGCGCGGGACAGGGAGTACGTGCCGGGGATGTACGTGTGGTTCCACCGGGAACCGCCGGTCGAGGAGCCCGTGCCGTTCCCGGTGGAGATCGTGTACCGGGACGAGCACCTGGTGGTGGCCGACAAGCCGCATTTCCTGGCCACCACCCCGCGCGGCGGCCATGTCGTCGAGACGGCCCTGGCACGGCTGCGCCGCCGGCTGGGGCTCCCGGAGCTGGGCGCGGCCCACCGGCTGGACCGGCTGACGGCCGGGCTGCTGCTGTTCGTCGTACGACCGGAGGAGCGCGGCGCGTACCAGTCGCTGTTCCGGGACCGGCGGGTGGCGAAGGAGTACGAGGCGGTGGCCCCGTACGACCCGGCGCTGGAACTGCCCCGCACCGTGCGCAGCCGGATCGTCAAGGAGCGCGGGGTGCAGGCGGCGTACGAGGTGGAGGGCGAGCCCAACGCCGTCAGCCGGGTGGAGCTGCTGGAACACCGGGGCGGACGTGCCCGGTACCGGCTGACGCCGCGTACCGGGCAGACGCACCAACTGCGGGTGCACATGAGCGCTCTGGGGGTGCCGATCCTCGGCGACCCCCTCTATCCGGTGGTGACCGCCCCCGTGGCGCCCGGGGATTTCCGGCGCCCGCTCCAACTGCTGGCGCGGGCGCTGGAGTTCACCGATCCGGTCACGGGACGCGAGCACCGCTTCGTCAGCCCTCGGGTGCTGCGGGCCTGGTCGTCGTACGACGAGTGGGCGGGGCGGGCGGGCTGACCCCGGCGGCCGGTCGGGCCGGTCGGCTCATTCGCCGCGCCACCAGCGCCGGAGACGGCCGAACACGCCCGGCCGGCGGGCCGGTTCGGGCACGGACGACGCGGCGGGCGGCGGCGTGGACGACGGGGTGGAGGACGCGGCGGGCGCCGGAGCGGGCCCGTCGGCCGGCGCGGCGGGGGCCGGTACCGTGCGCTGTGCCCGCTCGGGGCTGACCTCCCAGTCGTTCGGGCGCTGCCGCCGCACCGGGTTGACGGCGGGCCGTTCCATGATGTCCTGCTGGGACTTCGGCGCGAACTTCACCGGCAGTTCCACCAGGTGCCGGTTGCCGATGGACGACCGCCAGCGCAGCTCGTGCTCCTCGCAGGCGAGCTGGATGTCCGGCACGCGTGTCAGCAGCGCGTCGACACCGACGTCGGCGATGGCACGGCCGATGTCCTGGCCCGGGCACTCGTGCGGGCCGCCGCCGAAGGCGAGGTGCGAGCGGTTGCCCTGCATGTTGGCCTTGAGGTCGGGGCGGACGCGGGGGTCGAGGTTGCCCGGTGCCATGCCGAGGAGGAGTCCGTCGCCCTTGCGGATGCGCTGGCCGCCCAGCTCGGTGTCCTGCTTGGCGAAGTAGGCGAAGACGGTGCTGAACGGCGGCTCGTCCCACAGGGACTGCTCGACCGCCTCGGGGACGGTCATCTGGCCGCCCTTCAGCTGGGCGCGGAAGCCCGGTTCGGTGAGCACCATGCGCAGTACGTTGGCGAGGAGGTTCGCCGTGGTCTCGTAGGCGGCGAGGAGCACCACGCGCAGGTGCTCCCTGACCTCGTCCTCGGTGAGCCCGGCCGGGTGGGTGACGAGGTGGCTGGTGAAGTCCTCCTCGGGCTGGGCCCGGCGGCGGACGGCGAGCCGGCTGAGGACCTCCATGAGATAGGCGTGACTGGCGAGCGCGGTCTCACTGCCCTTCAGGCAGTCGCGGGTGGCGTGCACCAGCCGGTCGCCGTACTCCTCGGGCATGCCGAGGATCTCGCACAGGACCGCCATCGGCAGATGCTCGGCGAACTGGCCGACCAGGTCGGCCCTGCCGTCCGCGCAGAACTGGTTGACGAGATGCTGGGTCGCGCGGTTGATGTGGCGGCGGATGCCCCGGTGGTCGATGGTCGACATGGCACCGGTGACCGCGCCGCGCAGCCGCAGATGCTCGTCGCCCTCGCTGTGGGCGCAGATGGGCTGCCAGGCGAAGTACGGCATCAGAGGGTGGTCGGGCTTGACCTTGCCCTCCAGCATGGGGGTCCACAACCGGCTGTCCTTGCAGAACTGCGACGGTGTACTCACCATGTGCATGTTCTCGCCGTGCCCGAGCACCACCCAGATCGGTACGTCGTCATGGAGGAGGGCGGGGGCCACCGAGCCGTGTTCCGCGCGGAGTTTCTCGTAGACGGCTCCCAGGTCCGCCGCCTCGGGGCCGTACAGGCGGCGGAGTCCGCCGGGACCCGTGCCGTGGGCGGGGCAGACGGGGGGCGGGGCGGGGGTCGGGTCGTCCGTGCCCGTCAGGGCGGGTGATTCAGGCGTCACGGTGATCGCTCCGAATTGAGGTGGATCAGGTGTCTGAAAGGGTGTGAGGGGGCGGGCGTCAGGCCGAGGCCGCCCCCGATGCCGCCGCTCCCGACATCGCCAGGGAGTGCAGGAAGGTCATGAGGGTCATCAGGACGTCCCGGCTGGACGACCGGCGGCGTGCGTCGCAGCGGAGGATCGGGATCTCGGCGGCGAGGTCGAGCGCCTGCCGCAGTTCCTCGATGGCGTAACGGGGCGCGTCCGGGAAGTCGTTGACGGCGACGACGAAGGGGACCCCGCGCTCCTCCAGGCGCCCCATGACGTCAAAGCTGACCTCCAGCCGCCGCGTGTCGACGAGCACGACCGCGCCGAGGGCACCCTCGAAGAGGCCGTTCCACAGGAACCAGAACCGCTCCTGCCCGGGGGTGCCGAACAGATAGAGCACCAGCTCGTCCGTGATGCTGATCCGGCCGAAGTCCATGGCCACGGTGGTGGCGGTCTTGGACTTGGAGCCGAAGTTGTCGTCGACCCCGATGCCGGCCTGCGTCATGGTCTCCTCGGTCGTCAGCGGCCTGATCTCGCTGACGGACCCCACCATGGTCGTCTTGCCGACGCCGAAACCGCCCACGATGACGATCTTCGCCGCGGCCTGCGCGGTGTGCGGCAGGTGGTCCTCGGTCCGTGGACCCGTGATGGTGTCAGAGCTTTTGAAGTCCATGCATCACCGCTTCGAGGAGGGAACGGTCTGCCCGCGCCTGCCGGACGACCGGTGCGCGCGCCTGAACCAGTTCGGCCGTCAGCAGCTCGGTGAGCAGGACGGTCACCACGCTGATCGGCAGGTTGAGATAGGCCGAGATCTCGGCCACGGACAGGGGTGCCTGGCAGATCCGGAGCAGCGCCGACTGTTCCGGAGCGGCGGACGGCGGTGGTTCGGCGCGCGCCACGATTAACGTGACGAGGTCGATCGGGGCGCGCTCTCCGTCCTCACCCGTGATGATGTAGAGCCGCTCAGGGGCGCGCGTGTTCGTTTCCCCGGTGGGGCCGTCGCCCTCGGCCGGCGGGAGCGGGGGAGGCGGCGGGGGCGACGGCTCGCGCTTGGGGTGACGCCGCCGGCGTTGCGGAGGCGTCATACGGTCTGCCCGTTCCGCCGCGGCGGACTGGTGAGGTGGGAGCCGATCCGGTCGACGAGGTCGCGCATGCGGTTGCTCATCAGGCCGGGTTCCGCGACCCCGTTGGAGAGCACCGCGAGATAGGCGTTCGAACCGGCGGCCATCAGATAGAAGTTGCCGCCGTTGATCTCGATGATGACCATCCGCATACGGCCGTCGCTGTGCGGGATCTCGTCGGCCACCGCGCCCGCCAGGCTCTGCAGTCCCGCGCAGGCCGCGGCGACGCGGTCGGCGGCGTCCGGGTCACCGCCGTAGCGGGCGATCCGCAGGCCGTCGGCGGAGAGCACCACGATCTGCTGGATGCCGGGTACGCCGTCGGCCAGATCCTTCAGCAGCCAGTCGAAGTTGGCTCGTGGCTGGGTCACTTGAGGTCCCCCTCGTCGTCGGCCTCGGTGCGGGCCGGCTCGGTGTTCGCGGTGCGTGCGGTGCGCGGCGGGTCGTCCGGGTGGTCCCGGAAGGCGTTCGGGTCGGGGTCGGCCTTGAGCCCGGCCATGAACGCCTCCACCCACATGCCCGGCGGGGGCAGCTCCTTCTCGGGCTCGGGCTCCGGCTGCCACACGGGGGCTGCGGCCATGGCTGCCTCGGCCGCGGCCTCCGCTGCGGCGGCCTCGGCGTAGCGCTGGCTGAGCGGGATCTTGTTGCGGCTGCGGCGCTGCGGCAGCCCGTTGGCCGTCCACTCGGTGACGACGGGGACGTCGTCCTCCATGTCCTCCCGGCTCATCTCCTCCGCGGAGCTCGGGATCCGCGGTCCGGTGGTCGGGCGTCGGCGCTTGGGCTTGCGGTTGGGTCCCTCGACACCGCCGTTGTTGATGATCGTCCCGGCGCTGGCACCGATGCCGTGGGCGAAGCCCGGCGCGGGCTCGTCGGTGAGCATGTCGCGCGGTACGACGACGACGGCGCGGACGCCGCCGTAGGCGGAGGGCCGCAGCGAGATGTGCATCTTGTACATGGTCGACAGACGGCCCACGACGGCGAGGCCGAGGCGCGGGGTGTCGCCGATCTCCTGGATGTCCACGCCCTGCTGCGCCTTGGCGAGCATGTCCTCGATCTTGGCGCGGTTCTCCTCGCTGAGGCTGATGCCGCCGTCCTCGATCTCGATGGCGATACCGGTCTGCACCTCCACGGCGGTGACGTGCACCTTGGTGTGGGGCGGCGAGTAGCGGGTGGCGTTGTCGAGGAGTTCGGCGCAGGCGTGGATGACCGGTTCGACGGAGACGCCGTTGACGTTGACCTTGGCGATCGACTCGAGCTCGATGCGGCGGTACTCCAGGATGCGGGACATGGCACCGCGCAGCACGCTGTACAGCGGGACGGGCCGGGACCAGACACGGCCGGGAGGGCTGCCGCCGATGACGGCGATGGAGTCGGCGAGGCGGCCGATCAGGGCGGTGCCGTGGTCGATGCGCAGCAGGTCGTCGAAGACCTCGGGGTTGCGCCCGTGGTCCTCCTCCATCTCGCGGAGTTCGTTGTTCTGCTGGTGGACGATCGCCTGGACACGGCGGGCGATGTTGACGAACGAACGCTGCGAGGAGTCGCGCATCGCCTCCTCACGGTCGACGACCGTGAGCACGCTGCGCAACAAGTCCCGCTGGGACTCGGGAAGTTCACGCCACTCCGCGTCGCCGTCGACGACGTGGCGAATCACCTCTCCGGGGGATTCTCCGCCGCGCAGCCGGTACAGCGCGGCGGGCAGGATCTCCTTGCCCAGCCGCATGAATTCCTGGTCGTGGTCGGCGATCCGCTGTTCGAGGAAGGCGGTCTGCCGTCGCTGTTCGGCACGCAGTTCGCGGACCGAACGGCGGCCGCCGCGGACCGCGACGACGGCGACCGCGATCAGCAGGAGCGTCGCGACGGCTCCGCACAAGCCGACGGCGAGCCGGGCCGACCCCGTCACCAGGGAGACGGTGGTCCCGGTCGCCGCGGCCATCAGTATCGCCGGTAGCGGCAGCACGCGCGCGTAGGGAAGTTCACGGCCACCGGGAGGCGATTGAACACTCACCATGTATGCCCTCTAAAGACGGTTCGGCTGAAGGTCGGGGGACTTGCGGGGAGTTGCTGGAGGTTGCTCTGGTTCATCCGCGAATCAAACTGGATCTTCGGTATTTTTTGGAACAAGCGCCCGAATACATCTCAACTCGGTGCGCTGCGGGCGAGCTTAGTCCGACCGGATCATCGCTGTGTCATATTCAGCAACCGACTGAAATCACCCTCGCGACAGGAGTACGCTCTGGTCATTTACACGCTGGGGCGCCATTCGCACACACTCCGTCATCACGAACGGGCGCGCGAAGAGAGCCTCTTGACAGGGTGAACCGACGGCGGAGACGACGGAGGGACGGCTTGCCCGAAGAGGGCCCTCAGACGCCCACGATGCGCAGCGCGGCGTCCGCCGTCGCCTCGGCGAACGCCGAGACGGGACGGTCGGGGTCGGAGCGGTGGACGAGGATGACACCCTCGATCAGCCCGAACACGAGATCCGTCCGCAGCGCCAGCTCCCGCTTCGCGAGCACCCCGCCCGCCTCGGTCGCCGCGATCAACTGCCGGTAGGCGTCCTTCAGTTCGGCACGCACGGCGTGGAAGCCGGCGAAGCGTTCGGCGCGGACCTCCGGCAGCAGATAGAGGCCACCGAGGTTGTACGGGCCGCCGCACAGGAGCGCGACATCGGCGCGGCACAGCTCCCGCAGCCGCTCCTCGGCACCGGCGCCCTCGCGGGCGAGAAGCTCACGGGCGTACGTCAGCGACGGGGTGACCGTGGACTCCAGCAGCTCGGCGAGCAGTTCCTCCTTGCCGGAGACGTAGTGGTACATGGTGGCCTGCCGCATACCGGCGCGCTCGGCGACGGCCCGGGTAGTGGTGGCCGCGTAGCCCCGCGTCGTGAACAACTCGGCCGCGGCGGCGAGCAGTTCGTCACGGGACGACAGTCCGCTCTCCGGCCGCCCCGCGGCCCGGGGCCTGCCGACCCGCCGCCCGCCGGCACCACCCGCGCTTCCCATGCACCCGATCCTCGCACACGGCCCCCGGACGCCCACCGCCACCGGCCACCCGGCGGCCACCCGACCGCCCCACGTCGCCCACCGCCCGCCGTGACCGTTCGCACGGTTCACCCCGCCCCCTGCGAGGCACGACCATCGTGAGGGGTCGGTAACTGCCCCGCAACGCAAGAGACATGGCACCGACGCGCCCCGCTTCTAATTTCTGTCGCACGACAGAAATCCACGCCGCACCCGGAGGTCCCGCGATGGCGACATCGACGACGTACGGAGCACGTGACCACGCGCGAGCACAGGACGGCGCCCGGGCCGAGGCCATGCCCGTGGTGCCCGCGAGCGACTGGCCCGACCCGCCCGTGGAGGCCGAACGGCTGGTCTGGGCCGAGACGGTGGCGGGCGGCGGCTACACCCACCGGGTGCTGGCCCGGGGCACCGAGTTCCGGCTCACCGATCAGCGCGGCGACGCCTGTGCGCATCTGCTCCTGCACCACGCCGACCGCCCCTGGGAACGGCTGAACGTCGCGGACACCGTCAAGGTCCAGTGGAACGCCTACCTGGGCGAGGGCGTCCTGCTCCTGTCCGACCAGGGCCGTGTCCTCGCCTCGGTGATCGCGGACACCTCCGGCCGCCACGACGCCCTGTGCGGCACCTCCACCCTCGTCCGCAACACCGAGCGCTACGGCGACGGCACCCCGCAGTCCCCCTCCCCCGCCGGACGCGAACTGTTCAAGCTGGCCGCCGCGAAGAACGGCCTCGAACCCCGAGACCTCCCGCCCTCGCTCTCCTTCTTCCAGGGCGTGACCGTCGCCGAGGACGGCACCCTCGACTTCACCGGCTCCGCCGGCCCCGGCGCCGCCGTGACCCTGCGCGCCGAGCAGGACGTGACCGTACTGATCGCCAATGTCCCGCACCCGGCCGACCCCCGCCCCGGCTACACCAGCACCCCGCTGCAGGTGCTGGCCTGGCGCGCCGAGCCGACCCGCCCCGGCGACCCGCTCTGGGACGCCACGCCCGAGGGCCGCCGTGCCTTCCTGAACACCGCCGAGTTCCTCACCGCGAGGGGAATCGCATGAGCACCGTCACCCCGAGGACCGCCGCCACCCCGAGGACCGCCGTCGTCCCGGCCCGCGCCGCCTGGTCGGCCGTGATCCGCGCCGGAGAGTCCCTCACCCTCACCGATCTGCACGGCAACCAGGCCGTCGACTTCCTCGTGTACGACGCCCACGACACCGCCGTCCGCTACAGCGCGCCCGACACGATCCACGCGCAGGGCGGCATCTTCCTCACCACCGGCAGTGTGCTGATGTCGAACGAGCACACCCCGCTGATGACCGTGACCGCCGACGACGTGGGCCGCCACGACACGGTCGGCGGCGCCTGCTCCAAGGAGTCGAACACCCTGCGGTACGGGCATCACACCTGGTCGCAGCACGCCTGTGTGGACAACTTCCTCGCGGAGGGCGCGAAACACGGCCTCGGCAAGCGCGACCTGGTCTCGAACGTCAACTGGTACATGAACGTCCCGGTCGAGAAGGACGGCACCCTCGGCATCGTCGACGGCATCTCCGCACCGGGCCTCGCCCTCACCCTGCGCGCCGAGCGCGACGTGCTCGTCCTGATCTCCAACTGCCCCCAGATCAACAACCCCTGCAACGGCTTCGACCCGACGGCCGTGGAAGTGACGATCACCGCGGGAGCGACACCCGCCGACAGCGTGACGACCCCCGGAGCCGACGTATGACCTTCGACACCCTGCTGGTCGCCAACCGGGGCGAGATCGCCGTCCGGATCATCCGCACCGCCCGCGAACTGGGCCTGCGCACGGTCGCGGTGTACTCCGACGCCGACCGCGCCGCCGCCCACGTCCGCCTCGCCGACGAGGCGGTACGGCTCGGCCCGGCGCCCGCGAAGGAGTCGTACCTCGACGCGGACCTGATCCTGAAGGCCGCCAAGGACACCGGCGCGGGAGCGGTCCACCCCGGCTACGGCTTCCTCGCCGAGGACGCGGCCTTCGCCCGCCGCTGCGAGGACGCGGACCTCGTCTTCGTCGGGCCCACCCCCGACCAGTTGGAGCTGTTCGGCGCCAAGCACACCGCACGGGCCGCCGCCGAGGCCGCGGGCGTCCCCCTGCTCCCCGGCACCGACCTGCTCGCCTCCCTCGACGAAGCCCTCGACCGAGCCGCGGCCATCGGCTATCCGGTGATGCTCAAGGCCACCGGAGGAGGCGGCGGTATCGGTATGTCGGCCTGTCGATCCGCCGCCGAACTGACCGACGCCTGGGACCGGGTGCAGCGCGTGGCCGCCGCCTCCTTCTCCTCCACCGGCGTCTACCTCGAACGCCTCGTCGAACGCGCCCGCCATGTCGAGGTACAGGTCTTCGGCGACGGCGACGGCCTCGTGGTCACCTTCGGCGACCGCGACTGCACCCTGCAGCGCCGCAACCAGAAGGTCGTCGAGGAGGCCCCGGCCCCGGACCTGCCCGACCAGGTCCGTGCCCGTCTGACCGCCGCCGCCCGCGACCTGTGCGCGAGCGTCGAGTACCGCTCCGCCGGAACCGTCGAGTTCGTGTACGACGCCGCCCGCGAGGAGGCGTACTTCCTGGAGGTCAACACCCGCCTCCAGGTCGAGCACCCGGTCACCGAGGAGATCTACGGCGTCGACCTCGTCTCCTGGATGCTCCGCCTGGCGCGCGGCGACTCCGCCGTCGTCCTGGCCCCGGGCCCGCCGCGCGGCCACGCCGTCGAGGCCCGCCTCTACGCCGAGGACCCCTCCCGTGAACACCGGCCGAGCGCGGGCCTGCTGACCCGGGTCGCGTTCCCGGAGGACGTCCGCGTGGACGCCTGGGTGGAGACCGGTACCGAGGTCACCACGGCGTACGACCCGCTGCTCGCCAAGGTCGTCGCGTACGGCCCCGACCGCGCGCAGGCGCTGCGCCGGCTGGACGAGGCGCTGGCGAGGACCCGGGTCGACGGCATCGAGACGAACCTGGGACTGGTCCGCACCGCCCTCGCCGACGAGGACTTCCGGCGGGCCACGCACTCCACGGCCACCCTCGCGTCCGTCACCGACCCGACCCCCCGGATCGAGGTCGTCTCCGGCGGCACCCTCACCACCGTCCAGGACTGGCCCGGCCGCACCGGCCACTGGCAGGTCGGCGTCCCGCCCTGCGGCCCCATGGACGACCTGTCCTTCCGCCTCGGCAACCGGGCGCTCGGCAACCCCGAGGGCGCCCCCGGCCTGGAATGCACCCTCCAGGGCCCGTCCCTCCGCTTCACCCACGCCACCACGGTCTGTGTGACGGGCGCCCCCGCCCCGGTGACCGTGGACGGCTCACCCATCGCGCGGTGGGAGCCGGTGACGGTCCCCGCCGGAGCGGTCCTCACCGTCGGCGCGCCCCCGGAACACGGCCTGCGCACCTACGTCCTCCTCGCCGGCGGCGGCCTGGACGTCCCCGCCTTCCTCGGCAGCGCGGCCACCTTCACCCTGGGCCGCTTCGGCGGCCACGGCGGCCGGGCCCTGCGCACGGGCGACGTCCTGCACGGCGGCACGGCCACCGAAGCGGGCGCCCCCGTCCCACCGGAGGTCCGCCCCCGCTTCCCCGCCACCTGGGAGATCGCCGCCCTCGAAGGCCCGCACGCGGCACCGGAGTTCTTCACCGAGGAGGACATCCACGCGTTCTACGCGGCCGACTGGAAGGTCCACTTCAACTCGGCCCGCACCGGCGTCCGCCTGATCGGCCCCAAGCCCCGCTGGGCCCGCACCGACGGCGGCGAGGCCGGCCTGCACCCCTCCAACATCCACGACACCCCGTACTCGGTCGGCGCCGTCGACTACACCGGCGACATGCCGGTGCTGCTCGGCCCCGACGGCCCTTCCCTCGGCGGCTTCGTCTGCCCCGCCACGGTGGTCTCCACCGAACGCTGGAAACTCGGCCAGCTGCGCCCCGGCGACACGGTCCGCTTCCGCCCCGTCGCGGACGACGCCTCGCCCCGCCCCGCGATCGTCGACGGTGGCGTCCTGGCCCGCGACGGCGATGTGACGTACCGCCGCAGCGGCGACGACAACCTCCTGATCGAGTTCGGCCCCATGCAGCTCGACCTGGCCCTGCGCATGCGGGTCCACGCCCTGATGCGGGCGGTCACGGAGTCCGCCCTCGACGGCGTCACCGACCTCACCCCGGGCATCCGCTCCCTCCAGATCCAGACGGACCCGGCGGTCCTCCCCCCACGCGAACTCCTCGGCACGGTCCGGCGAATCGTGTCGGCGCTGCCCCCCGCCGACGAACTGACCGTCCCCTCCCGCACGATCCACCTCCCGCTCTCCTGGGACGACCCCGCGACCCGCGAGGCCATCGCCCGCTACATGGCGGGCGTCCGCGACGACGCGCCCTGGTGCCCCTGGAACATCGAGTTCATCCGCCGCGTCAACGGCCTGGACACGGTCGCCGAGGTGTACGACACGGTCTTCGCCGCCGAGTACCTGGTCCTGGGCCTCGGCGACGTCTACCTGGGCGCCCCGGTGGCGACCCCGCTGGACCCCCGCCACCGCCTGGTGACGACGAAGTACAACCCGGCCCGCACCTGGACGGCGGAGAACTCGGTCGGCATCGGCGGCGCCTATCTCTGCGTCTACGGCATGGAGGGCCCCGGCGGCTACCAGTTCGTCGGCCGCACCACCCAGGTCTGGTCCCCCTGGCAGCAGCGCGGCGCCTTCGAGCCCGGCTCCCCGTGGCTGCTGCGCTTCTTCGACCGGATCAAGTGGTACCCGGTGGACGCCGACGAACTGCTCTCCCTCCGCGCGGACATCATCTCGGGCCGCTTCGTCCCACGCGTGGAGCAGGGCACGTTCTCCCTGGCCGACCACCAGGCGTTCCTCTCGGAACACGCGGACTCCATAGCCGAGTTCCGAACCCGCCAGCAGACCGCCTTCGCCGCCGAACGCGCGGCCTGGGAGGCATCCGGCGAGTTCACCCGCGCGGACCCGGCGCCCACGCCCCCGCCCACCCCGGCGGAGATCCACGTCCCCGAGGGCAGCCGGCTGATCGAGGCCGAGTTCACCGCCTCGGTCTGGCAGGTGAACGTGAGCCCGGGCGACCATGTCCCGGCCGGCCACCCCCTCCTCACCCTGGAGGCGATGAAAATGGAGTCCCGCATCACCGCCCCCACGGCCGGCACCGTCACCCACGTCCTGACGACCCCGGGCGCCCAGGTAGAACCGGGCACCCCCCTGCTCATCCTGACCCCGAGCACCCTTTAGGGGCGCGAGGAACGGCGCGAGAACCCCTACGGACCCGCACCCGCCACGCCACCCGAACCCCCCACCCATGAGGCGCCAAGAGGGTCAAAGGGGCACAGCCCCTTGAGGATGGGACGGGTAGGGGCGGCGGGGGCGAAAAAAGGAACCCCCGCAACCACCCCAGGAGCACAGATGCCAGACTCCCCCACCCTCACCAGAGTCCGCGCGGCCTACGCCCGCATCGCAGCGGTGAACCGCCCCGAGATCTGGATCGACCTACGCCCCCAGCCGGACGTGGAGGCCGAAGCCAGGGCCATCGATGCCCGCCTGGCCACCGGCACCCCCCTCCCCCTCGCCGGCCGGCTCTTCGCCGCCAAGGGCAACATCGACGTCCAGGGCCTCCCCACCACCGCCGGCTGCCCGGCGTACGCCTACACCCCCACCGCCGACGCCCCCTCCGTCGCCCGCCTCCGCGAGGCCGGCGCCCTCCTCCTCGGCACCACCAACCTGGACCAGTTCGCCACGGGCCTCGTCGGCACCCGCTCCCCCCACGGCGCCGTCCGCAACGCCGTCGACCCGTCCCGTATCAGCGGCGGCTCCAGCTCCGGCTCGGCCGTGGCGGTGGCGCTCGGCATCGTCGACCTCGCCCTGGGCACCGACACGGCCGGCTCCGGCAGGGTGCCCGCCGCGTTCAACGGCATCGTCGGCCTGAAGCCCACCCGGGGCCTGGTCCCGACCACCGGCGTGGTCCCCGCCTGTGCCTCGATCGACTGCGTCACGGTCTTCGCCCGCACCCTCCCGGAGGCCGAACAGGCACTCGCCCACCTGACCTCCCCGCCCGACCGCCCCCTCCCGTCCCTCCCCCCGCGCACCCCGGGCCCCTGGCGGGTGGCGGTCCCGCCGCGCGAGCAGCTGGGCGAACTGGACGAGGGCTGGGCGCAGGCGTACGAGACGGTGGTCGCCCGCCTGGTCGCCGCGGGCGCGGACGTACGCCCCCTGGACCTGACCCCGTTCACCGAGGCCGCGGCCATGCTCTACCAGGGTGCCTTCGTGGCCGAGCGCTACACGGCGGTCGGCGCCTTCGTCGACAAGGCGCTCGCGGACGGCGTCGACTCGCTGGACCCCACGGTCGCCGGCATCATCACCCGGGCCCGTGACATCCCGGCCCACCAGCTCTTCGCCGACCAGGACCGGCTGGCCGAACTGCGCACCCGGGCGCTCACCGAACTGGCCGACGCGGACGCCCTGTTGCTGCCGACGGCACCGGGCCACCCCACGCTCGCCGAGGTCGCCGCCGACCCGCTGGGCGCCAACGCCCGCCTGGGCCGTTTCACCAACTCCACGAACCTCTTCGACCTGGCGGCGGTCGCCGTCCCGGCAGGCGAGGTGAACGGCCTCCCGTTCGGCGTCATGCTGATCGGCCCGGCGTTCACGGACGGCCGTCTGGCCCGTCTCGCCGCGCTCCTCCAGCCGCGGGCCCGGCTGGCGGTCGTGGGCGCCCATCTCTCGGGCCAGCCCCTGAACCCCCAACTCCTGGCCCTGGGCGCCCAGCTGGAGCGCACCACCACGACGGCCCCCGTCTACCGCCTGCACGCCCTGCGCACGACCCCGCCGAAGCCCGGCCTGGTCCACGTGGGCGAGGGCGGCGCCGCCGTCGAGACCGAGATCTGGAGCCTCCCCGCCGAGGGCCTGGGCCGCCTGCTGACGGCCCTCCCCCGCCCGATGACCCTCGGCTCCATCGAACTCGCCGACGGCACCCGCACCCCGGGCTTCCTCTGCGAACCGTCAGCCCTCCAGGACGCCGAGGACATCACGGAGCACGGCGGCTGGAGGAGCTACCTGGCCCGCTGAAACGAGGGCCCGTGTCCTTCAGGGGCGCGGGGAACTGCGCGAGAAGCCCCCCGGCGAACCCTCACCCCACCGAGGAGTAGGCCACGACCCCCCTCAACAACCCGTCCACACCCTTGCGCGCGCTCTTCCCCACGGTCGACCCGGCCGGCGCCGCCGCGGCGATCTGCCCCAGCACATCGATCACCTGCTTGCACCACCGCACGAAGTCCCCCGCCGGCATCTCCGCCTCACGCAGCACCTCGTCCAGCCCCGACCCCGAAGCCCACATGTACGCGGCCCAGGCGAAGCCGAGATCGGGCTCCCGCTGCCCGACCCCTTCGCTCTGCGTGATCCGGAACTCCTCCTCCAGCGCGTCCAGCCGCCCCCAGATCCGCACCATCTCCCCGAGCGCGGCCTTCGCGTTCCCGGACGGCAGCTTCGGCGCCATCGCGTCGTCGCCGACCCGGGCCTCGTAGACCAGAGCCGAGACGCACGCGGCCAGCTCCGCCGGCCCGAGCCCTTCCCAGACACCGGCCCGCAGGCACTCACTGGCGAGCAGATCCAGCTCGCCGTAGAGCCGCGCGAGCCGCTTGCCGTGCTCGGTGACCTCGTCACCCCGCAGATAGTCCAGCTCGGTCAGCAGCGCCACGATCCGGTCGAAGGTCCGCGCGATCGTGTTCGTGCGCCCCTCGATCCGCCGCTCCAGCTGCGCGGTGTCCCGCTTGAGCCGGTAGTACCGCTCGGCCCACCGCGCGTGGTCCTCGCGGTCGTTGCACCCATGGCACGGATGCGCCCGCAGGTCGGCGCGCAGCCGTGCGATCTCCCGGTCGTCCGCGGCGGCGGCTCTGCGCTTGCGGTGCCGGTCGGGCACGAGATGCCCGGCCTTGGTGCGCAGCGCGGACGCCAGGTCCCGCCGGGACTGGGGCGAGCGCGGGTTGAAGGACTTCGGGATCCGCATCCGCTCCAGGGCCTCCACCGGCACCGGGAAGTCCATCGACGCCAGCCGCTTGACCTGCCGCTCGGCGGTCAGCACCAGCGGACGCGGCCCGTCGTGCTGCTCGAACCCCCGGTGGCCGTTGGACCGCCCGGCGGGCAGTCCCGGGTCCAGGACCAGCGCCAGACCGGCGTACTTCCCCGTCGGCACATGGATGACATCGCCGGGCTTGAGCCGCTCCAGCGCGACGGCGGCCTCGGCGCGCCGCTGGGCGGCCCCCTGCTTGGCCAGCTCGGTCTCGCGGTCCTTCAGCTCCCGCCTGAGGCGCGCGTACTCCTCGAAGTCCCCGAGGTGACAGGTCATGGACTCCTGGTAGCCCTCCAGACCCTCCTCGTTGCGCTGCACCTGCCGGGAGATCCCGACGACCGACTTGTCGGCCTGGAACTGCGCGAACGAGGTCTCCAGCAGCTCGCGCGAGCGGTGCCGCCCGAACTGCTCCACCAGGTTGACCGCCATGTTGTACGACGGCTTGAAGCTGGAGCGCAGCGGATACGTACGGGTGCCGGCGAGCCCGGCCAGCTGGTCGGGGTTCATCCCGCGCTGCCAGAGCACCACCGCGTGGCCCTCGACGTCGATGCCGCGCCGGCCGGCGCGCCCCGTGAGCTGGGTGTACTCACCGGGGGTGATGTCGGCGTGCTGCTCGCCGTTCCACTTGACGAGCTTCTCCAACACCACCGAGCGGGCGGGCATGTTGATGCCGAGCGCGAGGGTCTCGGTGGCGAACACGGCCTTGACCAGGCCGCGTACGAAGAGTTCCTCGACGACCTCCTTGAACGTCGGCAGCATGCCCGCGTGATGGGCCGCGATCCCGCGCTCCAGGCCCTCCAGCCACTCGTAGTAGCCGAGGACATGGAGGTCCTCGTTCGGGATGGAGGCGGTGCGCTCCTCGACGAGGGCGCGCACCTTGAGCCGGGACTCGTCGTCGTTCAGCCGAAGGCCGGCGTACAGGCACTGCTGGACGGCGGCCTCGCAGGCGGCCCGGCTGAAGATGAAGGTGATGGCGGGCAACAGGCCTTCGGAGTCGAGCCGTTCGATGACCTCGGGCCGGCTCGGGATCCAGATCCTCGACCGCTGTCTGCGCTCGCGCTCCCGGTCGGCCTCGCGCATCGACCGGCCGCGCCGGCGGTCCTGGTAG